>QYYE01000072.1 GCA_003589585.1 Candidatus Bathyarchaeota archaeon | reverse complement strand
GTCAAAAGGCGAAAACCTGATTTAGCCAAGCGACCCTTTTACTGTGTCAGCCTTAAGCCTTAGAAAATCCATTGGTCCTCAAAGTCAAGACAAGCCTCGGCGTTCTTTTCAGGATTCTTTAGGAAGCAGCGGTCGTTTTTCCAGTTTATGCATTTTTCTTGTCACAAGAAGGGTAATCCAATAAAGCTATCCGTGCCAGTTGGCTATGAGCTTGTTTTTCTCACTCCCATGCCATACCAAAAGAACACTTTGGCAACCACTGGAATAATTGCTCCACTGGCGATTCGCGGCAAGACATTGAGGAGAAAACCATCCAAGCCAGTCACCACATTAGAGGGGGAGAGCTGGAAAATTCCAAAAAGCATCACGCCGCCGATGGCTGATGCGGTCACCCCCGAAATAATCATTCTTCGCAAGTCTTCCGAACGCTTGTTTAACGCCCCAGCCATATAGCCAATCAACATAGCACTAACAACATACGCAAGCAAAATCGTGCCGGAGCTAAAGTGGAAGCCTAAGGAGCCGCCTGCTCGGAACTGGTCTGACCAGTATAATGCATAGAGGCTGCCCATCAGAAAACCTGAGGCTCCACCTGCCCACCGATTCCAAATTAAACCGAGCAGAAGCGGAACCGCTACAATAACGGTTAGTTCTTCTATTTCCATGATTATGCCTATGATGATGCCTGAGGAGCCGGAAAAGCCGCCGCCAATCAACGAGCTCACTTGTGAGAGAGCTACAATTACTAAAACCACGATAACAGGCAAAATAATAGCGTAGATGATGTCGTTTTTGCTCCAATCTTTCCAGCCGAGAGCCATCATGCTTCACCAAGATTAAGGTTAGCGTTAGTTCATAGTAATATTTGAATATTGCTATTATCCGTCAATCTCGAAAAACCAGTCAAACCGCATGGAACAGATGAAACGCTAGCGGTAACGTATTTATCAGAAAGCAACATCTTTGAATAAACACTGAAATAACCTGCAGGGGTCGCCGAGCCAGGTCAAAGGCGTAGGCTTCAGGAGCCTATCCTGTAGAGGTTCGTGGGTTCGAATCCCACCCCCTGCACCATGAGAGGCAGCCAGCCGTGCGTTTTGCGGTAAAAAAGAAGTTTGGTCTGGGGTGTTTTTATGGGACAGCTTGCTTGTTCATGATTGATTTTCTGCTTCAGCACCGTAAGCCAAAATTAGGACTGTCCTGTTTTCTGTTAGAGCTATAAGGTGCGGAAGCATGGCTCAGAAAGCGCAACTATTGGCCCTGATAATCACTATGGTAATACTCTTATCAAGCATAATCGTTTTTGTCCAATCGACAGGAACCACAAACCGTCCCCAACCAATTCGAGTTGCCTGCGTGGGAGACAGCATCACTGAGGGAAGCGGGTACCCGTCTTTGCTGCAGAAGTTGCTTGGTGACGGTTTTTTGGTGGGCAATTTTGGAGTTAGCGGTTCAACGGTTTCGCTTAATTCTCGTAAACCTTACATGACCCAGCCTGAATTTCAAAAAGCCAAGGAATTCGACCCTGACATAGTTGTTATAATGCTTGGGACAAACGATGCGCACCCAGACCTGGCACAATACCATGAAACTTTTGACGAGGATTACTCAATGCTTATAAGCTCATTCCAAGGGCTTGAAAGCAAACCTCAAATTTGGGTTGTGAAGGCACCGCCAATTCAAGACAACAGTTTAACTTTAAGCGCCTCGCACTTCCGCGAAAAGGTCATTCCATATATCGAGTTTGTTGCAGATAACCTGGACTTGCCAACGATTGATGTATATGGCGCTTTCAGCGGTCACCCGGACTATTTCATGGATGGAGTTCATCCAAGCAGTGAAGGCGCAACCCTTATTGCTTCCACAGTATGGGATGCCTTGGTCGATTAATTGATCTCTTTTGAGAAAAAAGGGCATATTTGCAGTCTACTAGAGGTTCTAATCGAAATTTTAGGGGCGGGTATTGGCGGTTTTCTTCGTTATGAGCATGTAAAAAATAAGCAGTATGAGAATTAGCGGTTTCTTTGCTGATCCCTTGTTGTTTATCGGCGTTTTACTCGTAATTTAAAGAATAACAGAACCGCTGCCAAGACTGCCAGCAAAGCAACTACACTGCCTAACTCGTTTTCGGGCACAACCATTAAGTGAGTTCCGTTGCCAGTGCTTCCTGTTATTGCCGTGCTGCCGAGATAGCAGCCTTCACCTGCGAACTCTGCCTTCACTGGGTATTGCCCGTTAAGTATGGTTTCTGGCACATCCCAATCGTAAGAGTAAGAGCCATCAGATGCAGTTGTTACTGACGCTATCGATTGCCAGTTTGAACCGTCAAAGTAAGCGAGAGAAATGGTTTTACCGCCGATCCCTGAGCCCTCGCTTGTCAAATAACCCGAAATCATTGCTATTTCCTCGCCGCCTTTGTCCACAGTAGTGGGCGTGCAGGTTATTGTTAGCGACGTTTCCGCCATTGGTTGCTGGAGTGCATAGTTTACGGTGACTGTTGCGTCAGTGTTTGGCACGGTGAAGGTTCCTGAGGGTCCGGTTAGTCCGTTGCCATTGGTCCAGCTTGAAAACCAGTGGGTAACGCCGTCCCAACCAGTGAGGGAATTTGCTGCAGTCACGGTGTGTGTTGAACCCTTTGCCCATTGAAAATCAGTTTGGGGTACAGTCCAATAGGTATAGCCCACGCCGTCGATTGTGAGAACTACATTATTGTTTAGGTTGCTCAAGCCGCTGTGTGCAAACCTTACATGAACAGTTGATTGTACATAGTTAGCCGTAACCGTCAAATCAGAGCTTGGCACAGTGAAAGTCCCCGAGGCGCCAACCAATCCGTTACCGTTAGTCCAGCTTGAAAACTGATACCCAACGCCATCCCAACCTGTAAGAGAAGTTGTCGCCAACACGGTATGGGTGGAGTCTATTTCCCAATTAAAATTTGTCTGCTGAACACCCCAATAGTCATAGCTGACGCCATCAATGGTTAGAACAGTGATGCCATTAGAGAGGTTGCTTAGACCACTGGTTGCAAATTTAACCCGCACTTTGGGTTTTGCTTGAACCTGAGAAATGGCTGAAGCAAGAAAAGCTATCGCTACCATAGATACCAGGAACATTGTTAAGGGCTTAGTTTTTCGGAACATGCTGTATCGCCTATGATTACTTACGTATGAATAAGCAAGAGAGCTGACTGCATAAGAGCAAAGTGCCCAAAACCTGAATATTCCTAAATCGAAATATGTTGAGCATAGAAAGTTACCCCTTCCCTTCAAAGGTCTCCATGAAAAAAGCGGATGCCTGTTATTGCTCTGATAAACTTTTCTCATGGAAAAACACAATTTGACCATAAAAGTGCTAACTTTTTATGCAACCACTTGATTGAATATGCGCTTACAAAAATAATATTAATGGTTACTTGCGTTTTAGTTGAGTGCTGCCTTGTATCAGTTATTTTATATCCGGTTGTTGGACATTTGCGTAGTGTTTGGCGAAAAATAACTCTTATGTACCTGATTTAACCATACAGAGTGGCGATGTAGCATGCAAGACCAGACCGAAGAGAGAATAAAACAGGACCTTCTCCTTGAAACCCAAAAACTAGAAGAAAGCTACGGCCTCTTAGCGCGATTTCTTATTGGAGGCGATTATGAGATAACAGAACTTATCAGCAACATCAAAGAGTTCAAAGACAGCCTCAGCCGAGCCAGCGCCTTTATCCTTGCGCTCTACAACCTGAAAGGTCAACGAGTAAATATTCCCTGGGAGCCCCTTTTCACAAGCCTAGATTACGCGCTGGCAACAGGGGCTCTCTTGCAACCTGCCAAGCAGAAAGCATCTATACGAACCATCTTGGCAATGTCTCAGGCTCAGATGGAACAGGTAATGTCTTACTTCTCAAACCTAAAAGAATCCCTAAAATAAACACAATAATGAATGGTAGCTGCAGGAGCTCCTGCCCCAGCTTTCATTAGGTTGTATTTGAGAAAAACTATCTCCTGCCTTATCGCTAATTCTTGGTGAGGTTGCTGTGATTCAAAAGAAAAGGAGATTGTCTGACTACCGCATCATGTTCTCCGTACTATTATGCTGCCCTTTTGTTCTATCCAAACTATTTTGTCTCCCGCTTCTAGGCTTAGTTTTTTCATTACCTCGGCTGGTATTGTCACTTGACGATTTGAGGTTATTTTGCTGACTTGTATTATGCGCTCAGACATCCGCTAATCCTCTAATGAGTTTAACATATTGACGTATGTTTTATTTTTCAATCCTTCGGAATGAAAAGAAGGAAAACAATATAAGCGAGCAAGCGCAAACACTATAGACCAAAAGTGCCTATAGAAATCATAGACTACAACGACACGGCAGTCGAAGTTCGGCTACTCTGCGACAACTGCTCCAAGTACATAGGCAACCGCATCATGCCAATAAAAGAAGCACATGCCCTTAAAGGCAAAATTCTTTGCGTTCAATGCAAAAAGAACACGCACAAACCCAAAAATAATTCCAATCGCTAAATCCTTGACAAGGAAGAGAAGGGCAGTCACCCAGAGCAATAGGGCATTGTTGCAATGTTGGTTTTTTGGTTTTCAACTAGATGAAGAGTTAAGTAGGACTCAAGCAAAGAACCTACTGAAGAAACATGGCCTATTTGCGAGAAGAAAAAGAAACCTTCGAAATAGATTATCCGCTTAACGCCGTATGGGAAGCCATTCCAAAAGCAGTCAAAGCGCTCGAGTGGAAAATTGAGCAAAAAGACGACAAAACGTATAATCTTAAAGTGAAAACCAAGGGCGGTTTCATGTCATACGGCTCAACAATGTACATCGACGCCGTGAAAGTGGAAGAGGACAAGACGAGGCTGGTGGTTGCGGCGGAAACCCCGGTTACAACGATAACGTCAATGGCTGATTTTGGCAGAACAAAAGACCGCATCGAAGCCTTCATTACAGCACTTGCTAAGCAGATGAGCAAGTAGTCCTGGGTTATTCTTGTATTTGGGAGCGTTTGAAGGCAAACCAAGCAATAAACAGGAAAACGGCTATGTAAGCAAACGCCACCAGTATGGAACGCGCCACAATCCAGCCCAGCGGTTCAGTGTAAAGCAACCTAATATTTTGGGTAGGGTCAGTTGAAAGAACATTTCGGTAGTAAAAGCTAGCGTTGGCATCTGGAAAAAGCGCCAACTTGACAAGATTTACGCCGATGCTGTCGGTTCCAGAGGAAACAGATGCCAAAGTATTGATGGTTACGTTTGAGATTGTAATATTTTGCCCCGTTGTAATATTGAGAGTTCCAGATGCCCCGCTTCCAGGCAAATAATTCATCGCGTTAACAAGGTCTGGGTTATCAGAAAAAGATGCAACAATGCTAGTGCCGAAGGTTAACGCAACAAACAAGCCAAAAGCCATCAGAACTGCCAGCAAAGAGCTTCTCGAGATGGCGCCTGCCGCCAGGATTATGGCTATCCAAATAAACGTTGAAATAACGTCGCCGATAATTGCAAGCGGTAGTAAGTGCAAGTCGCTTTGAGCTCCATAAACGATGAATCCGCCGATAGTTGAGTAAGTAAAAAGCAGCAGGTAAGTCACAACCAAAACAACAAATATAGCGAAAAGTTTTCCCAGAAAAACCATTGTCCGCGACACAGGCTTGGTTAAGAGGGGAACGATTGTGCCGCTCTCGTATTCTCCTGATATGCTGTTCATGGCTATTACTATGGCAAAGAGGACAAAGGATAGGTTTCCAGCGCTGAAGGTTATTGCTGAGTATGGATTTGGACCAATGTCTAAAAACGCTGGTAAAACAAACTGTACGCTGGCTAAAACAAACGCTATAATTAATACGCCTATGAACTTTTTCTTTCGAATATTCCACAGCATCTCATAGCGGACTACTGCCCAGAAACGATTAAACCAGCTTGGACTAGCACGCTCGCTCTCAGGGTTTGCTGTACTCATGCTTTAGCCTCCTTTTGGTTGCTGATTAATTGGATAAACACGTCTTCTAAGCTCTGCCTCTTGAGGTTCATGGAGATGATTACGCCGCCAGCCTGCGTTATCTGCTGCGAAACTTGAGGTCGCACATCATCCCCTGTTGCCAAACTTATGTTTAACATGTTGCCGCTTACTGAAGTCTCTTTAACGTAAGGCAGACTCTTTATGGCCTGAACAACCTCATCGCTTAACTCTGCGACTTCCACGTTCAGCATGGCTGGACCTTTGAGCATGCCGGAAACGTTTGCAAGGGTGTCTGAAACAAGCGCTACTCCCTTGTTAATTATGGTGACATGTGTGCATACTTGCTCAACCTCAAAGAGCAGGTGAGAAGAAACAAAAACTGTCATGCCTTCCTTGGAGATTTCTTTAACCAACTCTCTCACTTCAACCATGCCAACAGGGTCCAAGCCGATGCTGGGCTCATCCAAAATAACCACTTCAGGACTGTTTAGCAGTGCTTGGGCGATTCCGATGCGTTGCTGCATGCCCTTGCTGTATTTTCCGATAAAATCGTTCTCTCTGCCCTTTAACCCTACTATGTCGATGAGTTTTGGAATTTGCTCGCTGCGTTCCTGCTGGGTCATGCCGTACATGCGCCCGTAAATGTCCAGCAGTTCAGCGCCTTTGAGGTGCTTGGGAAACCTGGGCAATTCAGGCATGTAACCAATGTTTAATCTTGCATCTGCATCGTCAACATGCACCTCTTTGCCTAAAACCCTGGCGGTGCCTTCACTGGGCTTTAGTAGGCCGACGAGGATTTTTATGGTGGTGCTTTTTCCAGCGCCGTTTGGACCCAGAAAGCCGTGGATGGTGTTGCGTTTTACTTGTAGGTTGAGTTTGTTGACGGCTGTTAAGGTGCCGTACCGTTTGGTTAAATCTTGGGTTTCTATTGCAAGGTCCATAAAACAGCACTTCTCAAAATAATTTAGTTGAGGTTTTAATATAAGCTTTAAAAATTCGACAGCTCTACCTTATCGCCTGCTTAAAGGAATCGCTAATATCCAAGGTATGCAGAAAACCCGTAGAGGGGGTTATCGCGAACCTATTTGGATGCTATTAGAAACTCATTGCAGAAACCATAGAGGGGTAGTCTCTGTTGACGGTTTCTGCTGCCAATAACATGTTGAATTTTAAGTGAGCATGCTTGGTGAGAGTAAGCTTTAGGAACAATTAAAAGCCAAACAACTTAACCTTAATCAGTGAGCAGCTTGAACACCCAGCGCCAACATCCACCAACCATAACGTATAGAGGCAGAAGCTTGGGCATAGTAATTTTAACCGCGGCCCAACTGCTTGTCGGAGTCATCCACGTTTTCTCTGGGCTACTTCTTCTTGCCTTTGAAGACTTCACACTCATGCAGGCAACTATGGCATATGATGTTTACACGTTTGTTTTCGGGTTGCTAGTTCTGGTTTTTGCCGTTTACCTGTGGAAGGGCAAAAGGGCGGGTTGGGCTGGAACTGTTGCCGTTTCTATCTTTGTTATTGTTGTGGATTCTTTGGCGCTTTTAGACTTACCCACCATCCCGGGTGTTCCAAAGATTCCAGCCTTAACTGAGATAGTTTACAGCTTGCTGATTATTGCATACTTGTTTAGTAGTCACGTTAGAACAAAATATTTCGGCCATTGATGGTTTAGGGTAACCAGTTGTCTGGAAGAGTAGCGTTGTTTGGGTAGCCTCTGCTTTCCCAATACCCAAGGTAGTCTGGATTGTTGGTAACTTCAATTTCTGTTATCCACTTAATCCATTTGTAGCCAAGTTTGCTTTCGGCAACAAGCTGGAGGGGAAAACCACGTTCAGGCGGAAGCACCACATCGTTCATCTTGTAGGCAATGAGGATGTCTTTTTCGTTTATGTAGTCCAGCGGCAGAGAGGTTGAGTAGCCATCATACGCATAAAAAATCAACGCAACAGCATCAGATTTAACTCCTGCTTCAGAGAGCAAATCTTTTACCAGGAAGCCTTCCCAGAGAATTTTGGCTGACCAGCCTTCCACGCAATGGAGTGTTACGACTTTTTGGTACTTCTCAAATTTACTGAGAACTTGGTCATACGTGTACTCGACGGTTTGATTCACTAAGCCTTTTATGACTAAACGGTAAGTTGAAACATCAATTGTTTGAGGTCCCTTGATGGAGTTTTCCTTAAAATCACTTATCGATGAAAGATTAGCGCCATTATACTCTCTTATTTCCGAAGGATACAATCGTTTAGGCGTGTTGCTTTGATAGTAAATGCCCACAAAAACCATTGACAGCGTCAAAGAAGCCAGAACTGCTACAACTACGATGGTGTAGCGTTTAACCTTCTCCATACTTATTCAACATAAACACCCGCAAAAAAGCAGTGTTTAAACGTTGCCCAAAAGAAACAGAAAATAACGCCTGAAAACTCCCCGTTCTGCTTTACCTGACCTGCGGCTTTCAGGTTCGACAAACGTTACTCTGTTTTAAGGTCTGACCTTTAGGTGCTGAACCGTTAATCTTTGCTTTCAAAGTGCCAAGATAATTGGGTAAGCCCTCTACGCATTGCACGTGATTGCCGAGCAAACCTAAAAGCACCTGCCAAAAATTACCGTTAACCTTTATCTTTGAATGCTCAAGGTCTCGCCTAAGCCGCTTGGTGCCCTCCCTGCCCCGCCTGTCAAAATCCAAAAGCAGAACAACCTCAGAAACCCCGAGCTTTTCTATTTCAGCCACGGCTTGCAGAAAGGATTTGCCGCCTGTTTTCACCATAAGCACCTTGCCGTTGACGCCTAGTTGCCTGAGGGCTTGCAGGTCTTTTTTGCCCTCCACAATTACGAGCTTGCCCTTTTCTGACTCTTCAATCAACGCGGCTATGGCTTCTTGGATTTTTTCTTCTTTCTCTTTTAGGCGCGTTGACAAGCCGTTTTACCTTGTTACTTTAGCCTGCCGCACAGTCTCCAAACATTCCTTAGCTTCACTGTTAACTTCAAAGTACCGTCTCACAGGCTCCAAAATCTCTGCAAGCTCAGCGGCAACGCCGTTTTTGAGGTCCATGGGGTGCAGTTTGCCCTCTGCAAATGCTGATTCAAGCTCTTGGTAGCTCTGGAACTCCACGTTTCCGCCAAATTTAGCTGGACGCTCAATCTTGAAGACAGACTTTTCACGGAAAATAATGTACTTGCAAATCTCTAGCACTGGATTGAATTTTACGGTGCGTTCGGGGCAGAAGGCTTTAGACATCTTCTGCTTAATCTCAGCAGGCGAGTCATAAATGAAAATGCAGGTTTCAGGCTTACTCTTAGACATCTTCGCTGAAGCAACTGCTTCTCTTTCCTGCCCCTCTGGAATAGGCCAAACCTTTGGCTTCTCCAACCCTTGAAGCAAGTGGTGATGCACGCTGACGGGTTTCCAGCAGCCGATTTTTTCTCCTATTTCTCGGGCAACCATGTTTGCTTTCCGCTGGTCCATGCCTAGCTGGCAAATCTTAACGTTCATGTGGAAAATGTCGGCAACCTGCATGGGCGTGTAGAGGTAGTCTGAGACGTAGTGGGCTTCGGTTTCTTTTCTGCCTGCAATCTCTAGGGTGCGAGTAGTTCGGGCAATAGTTAGGTTCTTGGCAATTATCACTGTTTTTGCCCAATTGTCAATGTCGTCATAAAGCTCGTCTGAATAAATAAACTCCACCTTATCGCCAGGCACGCCAAGG
>QYYE01000071.1 GCA_003589585.1 Candidatus Bathyarchaeota archaeon | reverse complement strand
GAGAAAATTGATAATCGGGTCAAGAAAAACCTTTTTTATTTTGCCATTGTTGGTTACAAAAATGGAAGAGGGTTTCACCGAAATAGCCGGAATTCCTTGGGCAGCTTCAACTTTAACAGTACATCCTCAACTTCGCTAAGCTTGTAAGTTGTCCAGTCAACCTTAACTTTGCCTATTGACGCCAGTTTTAGCGTCTCATTCATGTCCTGTCTGGTGCCAATTACGCTTCCCACTATAGAGTGCTCTTCAGGAAAACTAACAAGCGTATTTCCACAAACGCCCATCAGCAGGGTACCCCCACGTTTCACCAGCCGTAATGCTTGCTCCACAGCCTTCTGAGACGGGGCATGAACAAAAGCCACATCAGGCTTACCCGTTTTCTCAACAAACGCTTCTACGTTATCTGCGACGAAGGCATGGTCAGCGCCAACATCTTTTGCAAGCTTAAGCTTATCTTCTGACTGGTCTACAGCTATGGTTTCAGCTCCGGCTAGCTTTGCAAACTGCAGCGTCATGTGTCCAACCCCGCCTATCCCGATTACAGCGACCCTTTGCCCAAACCGCACTTTCGCCTTCTTTACTGCATGATAACCCGTAATGCCAGGGCAGAATAGCGGGGCGCTCTCTTCAAACCCCAAGTTTTCAGGCAGATGGTGAACAAAATCAGCTGGCGCCACCATGTACTCTGCAAATCCGCCGTCCACCACTTCTCCTGTTGTCTGACGCTTCAAGCATAGGTTTTCTCTTCCTGAAAGGCAGAACTCACATATTCCATCCGTTTTCCAAAGCACCTGCACCCCCACCTTGTCGCCTCTCTGAACCCCCTCTGCAAGGCTGCCTACTTCTTCAATGACGCCCGTGACTTCGTGCCCGGGAATGAGGGGGAGTTTGCTTGGGATGCCGAAGTGCTTGAACTCGCCCTCTATCATGTGTAGGTTGCTGTGGCACACGCCGCAAGCTTTGACTTTGATGAGCACTTGGTCAGATTCGGGTTTGGGGTCTTCAACGGTTGTGTACCTGAGGGGGTGGTTCTCTATTTTGTCAACTCGGACGAGTAATTGGGCTTTCATTTGGTTCACATTCAAAAAATTTTTGCAGAATCCAAAATAGAAGTCGTTTGCCCTGTGATTTAATGGTATGTGGTTGTGACTGGGCACTAGCAGCAGAGGAAGCTGAAGCATTTTGGCTTACTGTTAAGCAAGAGGTGAGATAGGGCAGCCAAAGTTAGGTTAATAGCCCCGTTAGTATAAGCGTGTGATAATCATTTATTTAGTTAAAAGTTCATATTCCTCTATGGGTTTTGCCCATGGAAACGGATTCTGACATCATTGAGTTGCAAGTTAAAGATTACATTTCCCCAGAGTGCACTTGTAAAGTTGAAGACATGGCAAAAACTGTACCGCACATATTAGAAGCCAGTTATGACCCAGTTAACAGCACACTCAAAGTTAAAGCTCACAGGGGCATGGCATCAGCCGAAGACATAATAAAGAAACTAAAAGAGTGCAAAGTTCCCTGTGAACAGCGTATACCAGCCCATGAAATGGTACAGATGGAACACGGCAAGGAAAAGAAAAAGCCCATGGCACATGAGATGGCTGGCATGGAACATGAAGGCATGAAGATGGAAAAGCCTGCAGCAGCGCACGACCATCACGCAATGATGGCATCCGAATTCAGGAGGCATTTTTTGGTGGCTGCCGTCTTGACGATTCCTGTGCTGACACTGTCGCCTGCTATCCAAAATTGGGCTGGATACAGCTTGCCCCCGTCTCCAATATGGGATGCATTGCTGCTTATTTTCGCTTCGATTGTGATACTGTACGGCGGCTTCCCATTCTACAAAAGAGTTCCAAGATCGCTGAGGATGCGGGCGCTTGACATGAACGTGCTAGTCACCATCGCACTCTTGTCAGGATACCTCTACAGCGTCACCATTACACTTGGGTTGCTTGAGGCGACGGATTTCTACTGGGAAATAAGCACCCTAGCAGCATTCCTTCTCTTCGGACACTGGATGGAGATGAGAGCGTCCATAACAGCGGCAGGAGCACTAAAACAACTTGTCAAGCTGATTCCTCCAACCGCCAATCTAGTGAAAGATGGGCAAATCAGCGAGGTCCAAACGGCTCAACTAAAAGTCGGCGACCTTGTTCTTGTTAGGCCTGGGCAGAAAGTGCCTATAGACGGTGTTGTGACTGAGGGTGAATCTTCCCTAAACGAGGCTATGATAACAGGCGAGTCAAAGCCTGTGTCCAAAAAAGCTGGGAGCAACGTTATTGGCGGAACAGTAAACATGGAAGGTTCCCTGCGCGTTAAGGTGACAAAGACAGGCGAAGAGACAGCGGTTGCCCAGATTATAAAGATGGTTGAGCAAGCGATAGCTTCTAAGCCTCCTGTGCAACGGCTTGCGGATAGGGCAGCGAATTACTTGACGTTGATAGCTATCTTTGTGGGCGCTACAACGTTCTTTTTCTGGTTCGGCATAGGTGCAGGCATACCGTTTGCCATAGCGCTCACCATTACGGTTATAGTGATTGCTTGCCCCCACGCGCTGGGCTTAGCTATCCCTGTAGTCACCACAATCTCTACAACGATGGCTGCGAATAGTGGAATGCTAGTTAAGAACGCTGAAGCCTTAGAGATTGCAAAACTCATTGACGTGGTAATTTTCGATAAAACAGGAACACTTACTAAGGGAGAATTTGGCGTCACAGATGTTGTTAAGTTTGGGGATTGGTCGGAAAAGCAGATTCTGGAGAACACCGCGGCGCTGGAAGTCAACTCTGAACATGTAATAGCCAAAGGGATAGTCAAGAAAGCCCAAGAAGAACGCTTAGAAAACAAAAAAGCAGAGAAGTTTACGGCTATTCCAGGGAAAGGCGCCAAGGCTCTAGTCGGCAAAGACGAAGTGTACGTTGGCAATGCAAACCTGATGCGGGATTTAAAGATTAATCCTGAAGCGTTTGAAGCTGAGGTTTCAAGGCTCTCGGCTCAGGGCAAAACCGTTGTCTACATTTCTACGGCATCACAGATTCAGGGGTTAATTGCCATGGCAGATTTAATCAGGGAGGAATCCAGAGAAGCCGTCAAGAAACTAAAGGCTGAAGGCTTAGAAGTAGCTATGCTTACAGGGGACAACAAGCAGACCGCAGCTTACGTGTCCAAAGAGCTAGAGCTAAACACGTTTTTCGCTGAGGTTTTGCCCGACCAGAAAGCCAACACCGTAAAGTCGTTGCAGGATAAAGGAAAAAGAGTTGCCATGGTGGGCGACGGCATAAATGATGCGCCAGCGCTTGTGCAATCAAATGTTGGCATAGCCATTGGAGCAGGAACAGACGTAGCCGTGGAGTCAGCCGACATCATTCTGATTCGCAATGACCCGCGAGACGTTGCTAAGCTTGTGACTCTTAGCCGTAAAACCATGCGCAAGATGAACGAGAACCTGGTTTGGGCAACAGGATACAACGTCATCGCTATTCCCGTGGCGGCAGGCATCCTTGTTCCAGTAGGCGTAGTTCTTCCGCCTGAAGTAGCGGCCATAACAATGACCCTTAGCTCCATAAGCGTAACCGTGAATGCGCTTCTGCTTAGACGAGCAAAAATTTGATTTCTCCAACCTAAAGGTTCATTATCCGCAAGGTTGAAACTATTTTCCTCTTATTCGATGCAGCAGCTAAGTTTACTTACGTCTTTTCGGAATGATTGGGCAACCAGTTTTATGGCTTCCGACAGCGTGGGAAAAACATGCACTGTATCGATAACGTCATCGATTGTTAACCCAAGCTTAACAGCCAGTGTTGCTTCATGAATCATATCGCCCGCCAAGGAAGAAACCACGTGAACACCAACAACCTTAAGCGTGTTAGGGTCAATCACCATTTTGATTACGCCTCTGGTGCCGCCTATTACGTGGGCTTTTGGAACAAGCGACATACTAATCGTTCTGCAAGCGCAAGCATGAGTTTTCGCCGAGTACTCCTCTTCGGTAAAGCCGACTTTTGCCACTTGAGGATTAGTGAAAACCGTGCTTGGGACCTCTTTGTGATTTATCGTTCGCTTGGCGTTTTCAAAGGCGTTACGGACAGCGAGGTTTCCCATCCTTGCCGCCAATGTCTCAAGCATAACAGCTGAAGCACAGTCTCCTGCTGCGTACACGTCGGGGTTTGTTGTCTGCATTAACTCGTTGATTTTGACAAAGCCTTTTTCTGTCAACTCGACACCTGCCAACTCCAAGCCAATTCCCTCAGTGTTTGGTTTTCGCCCTGTTGCCATGAGAATCTGCTGTGCCTCAAACTCTCGCTCCGCACCCTCCACGATGCACTTGGCAATTTTTGCGCCATTTCTCCGATAGACTTCCCTAACTTGCACTCCAGTGTAGATTTTGATGCCTTCCGCTTCCAAGCAGCTAGTTAACTCCGCTGAGATTTCAGGTTCGTCTTCGGGAAGTATTCTTGGGCTTCTCTGCAGAACCGTCACTTTTGTTCCAAAATGCGCATACATCTGTGCAAATTCAAGCGCCAAAGCCCTTCCCCCGATAACTATCATTGAAGTGGGAAGCTGCTTTAGGCTTAAAGCCTCAACATTTGTTAAGACGCTAACCATGTCGATGCCTCCAAACTTAACTATATCTGGAGACGACCCGGTGGCAATGAGGAACTTTTGAGCCCTCAAAACCTCGCCGCCTACTCTTACTTCATTTTTAGAAGTGAAAACGCCTTTGCCCCTCAAGAAAGTGACGTTTGGCAAGCTGCTTAGGACATCAGCGTACTTGGTTTTTCTTAAAAACTCTACTAACTCGTCTTTCTGCAAGATTGCCGCTGGAAAGTCTAAAGCGGCTGCTCCTGCCTTGATGGCTTTGAAGATGTGATTTTTAGAGTAGTAATATACATCGCTAACGTACATCAGGTGCTTTGAGGGAATGCATCCCACATTAACGCAGGTACCTCCGATGGTTCCGCTCTCGATTAGAGCGGTTTTTTTGCCCAGTTCCGAAGCCTTTATTGCAGCCGCAAATCCCGCTGAACCAGCACCCAAAATCACCATGTCAAACTCCATAAGCAATCAACTCTAAAAATCAATTTTTACAGTTACGGCTTTTTTTTAGAACCACCAGAAAGAGTTTTCTTGGAAGCGCCCCTTCCTCAAATTCATCGAGGCTGATTAAGTCATATCCTTTTGCTAGGTGGCCCACTTTTTCTCTGCTAAAAAAGTGTACGGCGAAACCTTTGACCTCATATATGTCTTCACATCGGTAGTTTCCCTTCCCGTAATGTGCATCGCCAGTGTGTCTAACTGTGTAGATGTTAAGTCCTTCTGGTTCTAGTATGCGCCTTACCTCTTGGAAAAGAGCCTCAAGCTCCTGTGTGGTAAGAGCCATAGAGTAGAGCATGTGAGAATAACAACCGTCAAATGATTCAGCGTCAAATGGTAGAGGTTTTCTTACGTCATGATGGCCAGCTGTGACATATTGCGATAACCCTACTTCTTGAGCCTTCTGCTTTATTGCTTCAACCGCGTTTTCACTATAATCCAAGGCGTGAACTTGAAGACCGTTCTTGGCAAAGAAGATTGTGTCTCGACCTTGTCCTGCTCCCAACTCAAGAATGCTATGCTTGCCCTCCTTCTTGAAGCGTTCCAATGCTTTTTGCGCTGAAAAACTCGGCGCTTGACCAAAAAAATCAGGCTCTTCTAAGTACGTCTCTTCCCAATGCGGCTGCTGTGCATCCAAAGCGCTTCTGACTTGATCTGAACAAGCTTTTTTCATCTTTTGACAATCCATTTATGTTGCCACTTTTCTATCAGAGCTCTTTAAACTGAAAAGCTTTGCTACGGTAGAGCTTCAGCTCAGCGCTAAGGCGCCGCCTGCTATGCCCAGTAAGGCTCCTATGAAGAATCCGCCCATGCCTACCAAGCTGATGATGGAGAAAATCAGTATGATTATGCCCCATGACCTGTGCTCGGCAGGATGAGAGTTAAGCATTGCAGCACCTATAATGACGAGTATTCCGCAAACTAGACCTACCAGTATTAGTCCGATGAATGAGCCGAAGGGAACTCCGAGGCTGCCCATCATTCCCATGTAGCCGCCCATCATGCCCCAGAAGAAACCGAAGCTTGCGCCATAATAGGCAAGCATCAGAAGGCTCATTATACTGCTTAAAAGAATCAGGATTCCTGCAATTAGGGATAAAACAAACGCTGTTGTCTTTATGCTTCCGTTCATATTCTTTTCACCTTATTCATATTCTATCATTTGTATGAATTGTCCATGCCAAGTGTGAAACCAGATTTCCCCTGAATAACCGTTCACGCTTAGCATGCCGATTACTTGGTTGTCTCTTGAAAAATCAACCGTGTAGTACCCATAAAACGTCTCTGCGTCTCCAGCTCTTGCGCCTGGAAAGTTGAAATCCAGCCACTGTTGGGCATTTTGCAGGGCTTGCTCCAAACTCACAGGCATATTTGCCGTGGGGCTTCTTGACCGCATGTGCCCATACTTGGTGTTCCACATCATGCTTGGACCAGGCTCAAGAAAAACTCGTCCTGTAGCCTTATCGACTAAGACTTCAAAAGCGTTAACTCCCGTGTTTCTCTCTTGAATAATGGCATAGTACTGGTTGGAGAACTCCATGATTTCCTTGACTTGAAGGTCTAATCCCTGCGCTGAGGCATACTGCTCTGCCAATGCTTTAGCTTGGTCAACGTTATCGACAGGCGTAGAAGGAAAGATTGCTATAAAGGAAAACGCGATTACTAAGGCTACAGCTACTATTCCAACCATCAGGGTTAAAATTGCAGCTGTCGAAAAACCTTTCTGCATATCGTGTGCTTCCTTGAACTTATGCTGTCCCCACTGACTCAGAAGAGAGGGAGGGAAAGACGTTACTGTTTTTTGAGGATGGCTAAGAAATCGTCTATGGGTGTGGCGGGCATGCTCATTATATGCACGGTTCCCCGGGAACCCAACTCTATGGAGACCCGTGTTATCGCTTCATTGTTGGGTGCCTCAACGATGTTAACGAAATCATACCGCCCTAAAACAGAGTACTGCTGAAGAACCTTGGCGCCGAAGGCTTCAATTTCTTTGTTTACCTCTTTGATTCTTTCAGGTCGCTCCTTGATTGTTTTTCTACCCTCTGAGGTTAGAGTTGACAAGAGAATATAGATTGGCACAAAAATCACCAAACAAAAGTACCGAAATGTCACAATTAAGGATTTCGAATGTGCGTGCCCTATCTTTGGTATGTTCCACTCCTCTTGTGATAGAAACACTGACTCTTACGTTGACTGCCTGAATAGATTTCTCCTGTTTGTTGAAGCCGATAAAGTCCTATTCTCTTCCGCCTTGAGTTTCTGTGAGATAAGTTTTTCACACGATGCTAAGATAGTCTATTGGCGCATACCAGTAGATAGTAATTGTTTTATCACACTCTGGGTTTTCACAGACAACCTCCTGTTTCTTCAAGCCGTACACATTGACCAGCGCCGGCTCTTCAAAGGAGTATTCAATGTGCCAGCTGTCAGGTGGTTTAGCTTCGAAATCACAATTGCAGTGGGGGCATTTGAGGACAAGCTGACTTTCAGCCATGACCATAAACCCTCAATACAATTAATGAATAATCATTGCTAAAAACATGACGGCAAAACAATTGTAAACAATCTCCACAGTGATAATGCCTGAAAAAAACAGGGCAGTTGGCGTGAAACCAGACCCTCTCGGGGTTATCACCCGCCAACAAACTTTAATTATTCACTTCACCATCTAAAAATTGACCCTTAAACACTAAATTTAGGCGCAGTCTAATCTCAAGCGTTCCGTTTAAGAGTTCTCTTAAAACAATAATTATTATTTAACGAACCAGAGGAACAACCTAGATTTGGACACATATGTTGGTGAAAGTGAACCGCCGAAACTTCCTCCAAGAATCGGCAGGTTATTCGAGCTTGCCAACAACCTATGGTGGAGTTGGCATGAAGACGGACGACAAGTTTTCCGTTCCCTAGACTATGCTCTTTGGCGAACCAGCGGTCACAACCCTGTCAAGCAACTGCGAAGCATAAACTGGGATAAACTTGAGGCTGCGGCAAGAGACCCCGCCTTCTTGGAACTCTATGATGCGGTGATGCAGAAATTTGATGATGAAATGTCAAAAGGGCACGAATGGTGCGGTGAGGCAAACCCGGCGAAACCCGCCGGACCAATAGCTTATTTCTCGGCAGAGTACGCTATCCACAATTCCCTGCCCATTTACGCTGGCGGCTTAGGCGTCTTAGCTGGAGACATATGTAAGGAATGCTCGGACCGTGGACTACCCTTGGTGGCAGTCGGGTTTATGTATCCTCAAGGGTACTTCCGCCAACGCATCAACGCAGAAGGCGACCAACAAGAAGATTATGTACAAATAGACTTCAACGAGGCGCCAATCACTCCATGCGCCTGGCCCTACGGCTGTGGACCCCTCATCCCCATTGAACTTGGTGACCGCCAACTATTCGTGAAAGTTTGGCAGGTGCGAGTCGGACGTGTTAACATGTACTTGCTAGACACAAACGTCCAAGAAAACAACCCTGCCGACAGAATGCTTTCAGCACGCCTCTACACCGCCGACCAGGAAGAACGCTTACGTCAACTGATTGTTCTTGGCGTGGGAGGAGTGCGAACCCTGCGCGAATTGCACATTGAACCGTTGGTGTGGCACGCAAACGAGGACCATACAGCTTTCATGATGCTTGAACGCCTCAGACTAGAGCGTGCCAGCGGAGCTTCCTTGGAGACAGCGGTCGAAAACGTGCGCCGATGGACAGTCTTCACTACTCATACCCCGGTTCCTGCGGGTCACCATGTTTTCAATCTCCAGCTGATGGATCGGTACTCGCGTAATCTTTGGGAGTCTATAGGAATTGACAGGGAAAGCTTTCTCAGGATAGGTCAGTATCCGGGTTTGGAGTCTGATAGATTCAACCTTACCGCCGTGGCTTTTCATCTTTCCAGTCAATCCAACGCTGTGTCAAAGCTGCATGGCACAGTAACAAAGGGGATGTGGCGGGTTCTTTGGCCAAGTAAGAAGGAGGAAGAGTTGCCAATACTATCCATCACTAATGGAGTACACTTGCCCAGTTGGCAAGCACCCGAAATTAGAGAGGTCTGTGAAAGATACATCGGTCCTGAACTGATGGAAAAACAGGATAGCGAAGAATACTGGGGTTGCATGGACGCGATTCCTGATGAAAAATTATGGCAGGTGCGTCAGACATTAAAAGCAAGACTAATGCTGACTCTTCAGGACCGTGCCCAGCGGCGTTGGACGCAAGGTACAGTAGCTACCCAACAATTAACAGCTATGGGTACGATGCTTGATCCATACGCCCTAACCATTGGATATGCCCGCCGATTCACAGAGTACAAACGACCCTATCTGCTCTTATCGGACATTGAACGACTAAAACGGATGATAACAAACCCTGAAAGGCCTGTTCAGATAATTTTCGCTGGCAAATCTCACCCAGCCGATTATCATTCAAAACAGCTTTTAAAACGAGTATATCAGGCAGCACTTGACAGGGGCTTCCAAGGGCGCATCGCGTTTGTCGAAGACTATGACCTTAACCTGGCACGCGACTTAGTTCGAGGCGTAGATATTTGGCTCAACAACCCAAGACGCCTGCA
>QYYE01000070.1 GCA_003589585.1 Candidatus Bathyarchaeota archaeon | reverse complement strand
GCTGAGAGGTCAACGATTTTTGTGGATGTACCGAGGCTTTGAGCGATTTTTTGGGCTGATTCGGTTTCTTTAACGGCGATTTGCCCGTACTTGAAGGTTATCGGATAGATTTCATAGCCTTGAGCCTTTGCCCAGTATGCCACGGTCGCCGAGTCTGGTCCACCGCTGAGAACTACCACACATTTTGGCTTTTCTTTTTCTGTCATGTTTTCCACCATTTGAATCTTGTTTCGATGAGCCGGAATATGACGGCGCCGATTAAGCAGATTATTTGTTCGCTTATGAACAGAAACGGCAAGGTTGCAATTATAGGTAAGCCGAGGACTTGGTTGAGCATCCAGCTGACGCTTATTGGGATTACAGTGGCTATTACTGCTCCTGTAACGAAATAGTTACCCTTGAATGGTTTAGCAGCCAAATAACCAAGCAAACCTGCGACCAAGCTCATTATAGGCATAAAAACCAGGTCGTATGCCCCAAAAGGGCTGAAAACGTTGCCAACGACAACGCCGACGGCATAGCCAATCGCAAGAACCCATTTCTTTGCAATGGCAGGCCTTAATACTCCTGCCACTCTAAACTGTAATGCTAAAAAGGAAATTGGCGCGAACACATAAACTAGCGTCGCATACAGCGCAGCGAAAACTGCGGTTAAAGCTACATCTTTGGTATTTATTTTCATTTAGTTTTGCCTCCCTAAACTCCCGGGTTTTATTTTTGGTTGGCGGAACGGGTGGGAGACTCCACTCACCCGCCAATTTCCCAATAATGACTGCTAGTTCCCTAAAAACATTTAGTAAGCAGCGTCTAACTTTGAATGAGTAAAGGTCAATAGGCCATTTTAAGCGGCTCTGCTATTGCCCGACTGGCATTTTTCTGTTCATCGACGCTATTCTTGTGGCTAAAAAAACAGTCGATACATGCCTTCACAACCACACCGTAGCGGTTTCAACATGGAGCTATGTTGGGCATGTGAGAGATTCGCATATCTCACACCGAAACAGGCGCTGAAAAGGTTGCAAACCCAAAAAGCAATTGCACGCTACTGCAGTCTTGTGGCACACTAAAAACCGCCATACCCACATAAAGAAAAAAACGATTTTACTCTTTAAGGGGAGGGGTTATTGATAGAGCAACAAAACTTCCAAAAAGCAACCTATAAAACAAACGCCAGAAGTTGTTGCTATAAGCTAGCCTCCGCCAACACTTTTAATAAAAAGAAGTTCGCCAAACAATTAGGTGTCAAGGGTCGGAATGGCGAAATATTAATTAATCTCACGGAAAGATTAGATGTTGCTACTTCCTATTTGGATGGCATTCCGACAAACGGAGTTTTAGGGAGCACAAAAACTATGTCACAAAACAATGCAGCTAGCCAATTAATCCTGAAAGGAACAACAACAGTTGGTGTCGTCTGCAAAGACGGCGTAATCTTAGCCTCAGACACGCGAGTAACCATGGGCTTCTATGTAGCTCACAAATTCGGCAAAAAAGTCTACAAAATAGACGACCACCTCGGCATGACCATCGCCGGAACTGTTGCCGACGCCCAAAGAGTAGTAGACATACTCACGGCTAACGCCAAGCTATACAAGGTAAACCTGAACAGGCCAATGCCTGTCAATTCAGCGGCAAGAATGGTTGCGAACTTGCTGTTTTCCGCACGGTACATCCCCCTAGCAACGCAAGTTCTAGTCGGCGGCATAGATGATACTGGTCCTCATGTGTACAATTTGGATCCGTTTGGAAGCCTAACTGAGGAAAAATCGGTTTCCACGGGTTCAGGTTCACCCATCGCTTACGGCATTTTGGAGGACAAGTACCGTGAAGGCATGACCATTGCCGAATTGTTGCCGACGATTGTCAAAGCCGTTAACGCTGCCATGAAACGTGACGTTGCATCTGGCAACAATTATAACATCACCGTTATCGATGCGAGTGGTTACAGAGAGTTATCAGACGAAGAGAAAAGTAATATTCTCAAAGTAGGAAGTTAAACCTGTGGCGCGAACCCAAGATAAGGATAAAGATAAAGACAAGATAGAAATCAGCCAATACATTTTGCAGAAAGTCCCTCGAGAAGCAGAGGTTACCAGAATTGAGTATGAAGGACCTATGCTGTCAGTTTACACAAAGAAACCCGAGATTCTGGTTGACCAAAGCAGCATTGTGGCTGAAATTGTTGGAGTAATCCGTAAAAGAATAGTCATCCGACCCGACCCCTCAGTGAGAATTCCTGAGGTTGAAGCCGAAAAAATCGCCCGAGACCTCATACCTCCTGAAGCTGAAGTAACTGACATCAACTTTGACCCAAGTCTAGGCGAAATCATCATTGAAACTAAAAAGCCTGGACTAGTTATCGGCAGAAACGGCGCTATTCTGCAGGAAATCATAAAGAAAACCAAATGGCGCCCCCAAGTCTTGCGTAGTCCACCAATTAGGTCAAAGATTGTTACTCACATGCGGCACTATCTGCACTCGGAAAGCAAAGAACGGGAACGAATCCTGCGAACGGTTGGCGAGAGGATTTTCAGGCCGAAAAGCTTTGAGGTCGGAGACATAAGGTTAACTGTGTTGGGTGGAGCGCAAGAAGTCGGTCGCTCAGCATTTCTGGTAAAGACCCGAGAAAGCAGCGTGCTCTTAGACTGCGGAATTCACCCAGGTTCCCAGCGGCCGTTTGAGTCTTTCCCCCGTTTTGACTCACCAGAATTCCAAATCGACTCGTTAGACGCCGTTGTTATTAGCCATGCTCACCTTGACCACTGCGTCCTAGCACCGTTCCTCTACAAGTACGGCTATGACGGCCCAATCTACTGTTCAGCACCAACCTCTAACCTGATGACCATGCTGCAACTTGACTACCTTGACGTAGCCAGCAAACAGGGAATCACACCGTTCTACGACCAAAAAGATGTGCGCGAATGTGTCTTGCACACAATCCCTCTGCGATACGGCGTTGTAACCGACATTGCACCGGATATTCGTTTGACGCTTCACAATTCAGGGCACATTCTAGGGGCTGCCATGGTGCACCTGCACATAGGCGAAGGCTTACACAACATTGTTTATACAAGTGACTACAAGTTTGCACGCACCATGCTGCTTGAAGCAGCGGCAACAGAGTTCCCACGCATCGAAACCGTAATTACCGAAAGCACCTACAGTGGAGCCGACGATATTGTGCCTTCCAGAGTTGAAGCAGAAGAAGCCTTAACCAACGTAATCAATCAGACTTTGGAACGCAGAGGCAAAGTGCTCATCCCAGTGCCAGCAGTCGGCAGAGCCCAGGAAATCATGCTCATAATCGATGGCTACATGAAGCGTGGGCTAATGAAGGAAGCGCCTGTCTTCATTGAGGGCATGATCAGCGAGGCAACAGCAATCCACACTGCGTATCCCGAGTATCTGGGCAGGGAAGTTCGCCACAGCATTCTACATGAAGAGGTTAACCCATTCCAAAGCGATTACTTCACGATTGTGGAGCATCCCAGTGTTAGACAAAGCATAATCGAAGGCGAACCATGTATTGTTTTGGCGACTTCAGGTATGCTTGAGGGTGGACCGGTAATCGAGTACTTCAAAAACTGGGCAAACGACGACAAGAACACTATCATCTTTGTCAGTTATCAAATCGAGGGCACTATGGGTAAGCGCGTCCAGAAAGGCGTGGGCGAAGTCACCATGATGGATAACGAGGGTAAGATGGCGGCGATTCAGGTTAAGATGCAGGTGGAATCCCTTGAGGGCTTCTCAGGACACTCAGATAGAAGACAACTTGTCAATTATCTAACTCACTTAACGCCAAAGCCAGAACGGATATTTGTGGTTCATGGTGAAAAGCAGAAGACCATAAACTTTTCTAATTTCCTTGGCAACAAAGCAGCCATCAATACGGTTGTTCCATCAGTTTTGGAAACCTTTAGGCTGCTGTAGGCAAAGGCTCGTTAGAAACCGGCGCTGGCGTTTTTTCCCGCCAAATCCTTATGTTTTTTGGGCATACAACTACTCGCTCTTCACCTAGCCGTGCAATGTCGCCGCCTGTGGCTTCGGTGAATTCATAGAGTTCATTAACTGCGCTTTTGACGTCTTCAATGCTTTTGCCCGCTAGGGGAGTTACGCGTAGAATTATGATGTTGCCGTTTCTCACTTCGGCTTTTACTTTTTCCACGTCAGATAGGTCTCGCAGAGGCATGGCTTTAAGATAGGTTTTGTTTGGTGCCACGGTGACTTCTTGCTTTTGCTCCTTAGAATTTTCAACTTCTTGCTTTAGCGCTTCTTGGGAAGAAGCAAATTCAACCGTTCCTTTTTCAGGTTCCTGAGGAGATGGCGCTGGTGCTTGGGGTTCTTGTGAAGTTACGGCTGTTTTTTCTGGTTCTTCCTCGTTTTTGGGTTTGCGGAATAGGCTGAACTTTGGCATTTTCTCCTCTCTTTCCTATATTATTCTATGCTTGGACAGTTAAGCGTTTCTTAATTTCAAGTCTGGATTCTAATTGGTAATATGTATTATTTTAATTAGCGCCTCAATATTTTATTTATGCTTTACTAATATGGATTCAGGTTTCATAGACTTGAGCCTCTGCGGCTTAGATAAGTTTGTGATTGTAAAACGTTTAGGAATTCTACGCTTTTCTAGGTTGTTGCCAAAACCACAAAGTTGTTTGCAACCACTACAATTAAGAATATAACTATCCCAGCGTAAGCAACTTTCAACAACGTGCTGGTGTACCTTACGGATTTGCTGTTTTGGTTCCCTGCAGACATCAACGCCTTTTTTGCTTGAGAATAAGCTAAGCCTATGAATAGGGTTGCAGCCATTTTTATGACAAAGAATGCCTGGATATTTGTGCTGACTATGCCGGCTAGGAAGGGGTTAAGCTCGGCAGCGCCAAAGTACATTACGCCTATGACAGTGGTTAAGCAGTCGATGGAGCCCATGATGACTAGAAGGAAACTGGGAAGAACACTTGGGAGTACGCTTGTTTTTAGCATGTTTTGAAGCCTTCTCTATTCTTTCGGCAGAATTAGGATTCGGTGGTCGACTTAAAAACCAAATTTCCAGTTTTGATATATTCCGCTTTTAGAATGACCAGTTGCCAACGCGTAGACTTAAGCCGCCCTGTGTTTTGAAGAAGCAAATGGTGCCTTGTCAAAACTCATATATGCCTTCAAAGCTAGGCTTTTGTACCTTTATGAGCTTTGAAACATACAAGTGCCCAATTTGCAATACAAAATTCAAAAACCCGGAAGAGCTAAGGCTTCATAGGATGAGTGAACACAGGGGCCAATCGCGCCTAAAAATAACCTAACCACACGCTAAGTATTGACAAGTAACTGTTAGCTTTGGATCCAAATGATGTGCACGATTATTCCAGCTATCAGCGTAAAAAAGCCAAGCCATCCAAAAACCAATTGAACTTTAACGCCTAACGGGAAATATATCGCCATCAAAATTACCAGCAAACCAGCCGATATTACTAGAGCAGCTGGATATCTCCCTATAATCTTGAGTATGTTAATGATAAAGTCCAACCTTCATCCTCAACTACGTCTTTTAACTGTTATCGCTTAAAAGCTTGCTTAAGAAGCTCACATCGCAAAATTTGCCAACTCGCCTTTTCAAAGCTGCAAAACCATCTGCGCAAAACAGGCGAACCTCGCTTGCTAAAAAAAGTTATCTTGAGATAAGCGATAACTCCATAAACGTGAGTCAGCATGGACAGCAATATATGCCTAGGATGCAGATTTGGTTCAGTCAAAATTGAGGTGGTTGTGCCGGAAAAATATAACTTGAAAAACTTTGCCAAGCAAACACAAAACTTCGCTGCAGGCATAACTGCAATAACAAGAGAAAAAGCAATCCATTACTCCATAACTTTCCTAGCAGCAGATGATGAACCGCCAAAAAAATTGGATTTCAAAATTCATTGTTCATGCATACTTAATGTAAGCAAAGAGGAATGTTCAAGGTTTGGCTTAAAAGAGGAGAAGAACTGCAAGGTAAAGCATTTGCTAAAGCATAAACCTATCTCTGGAGAAATAGCAATCGAATCATAAAATCTCAGTTTAGCGTTAAAAAGCAGGGTTTGCTGAGGCTCTGGCTCAACGGTCTATAGGAGAAAAGGAACAAATGCAAATGCTTACACGATAAACTGTGAAGTACTCGTGTTCTTTTTTTTAACCAGAGCCTTCTCAGCCCCATCTTATCCATTGCTATATTACTAAAAAAGGGGAAAAGGGAAGCTGTTTTCATGTGTTTGGACTTTAGGGTCTCTTTCTGAGCACTATGATGATTGATACTCCCACGATTACAATTGTAACGATTATGCCTGCAACGGCTGGAACGAAGTACTGGTCAGTCATCGATGTTATTGGCGCTTCAGTTGGTGTGGGGGTTGCTGGTGCTGGGTCAACTTTGAATGCGGTCACTGCATGAGATGGCCAATAAGATTCAGATCCAGCAAATGAGGCATAGACTGTGTATTTGCCTTCGATGTCTGGCTTCCAGTCAAAGCTATAGAACCCGTCAGAGTCGCTTATCGTAGTCCCGATCTCTCTGTAATTGCCGTTGGCGTCAAGCACACCTAGAGTGATTGGAACACCTTTAGTGTCCATCGGTCGCGATTTTTGCATGTAAACGTACTCCATCCATGGACCCATACTCTCATCAGAGACTGCTGGAACACCGTTTGGAAAACGTGCCGCTTGTTCTTTTTGCTTAGTTCCTGTAGCGGTATCGATAACTGTGCCTGTGATTAATACACTGCTTCCGTGCGGTAAGACGTTATTTTGGACTGTAACTGTAGTGGCGCTTGGACCTTTACCTATGCCATACACTTGCATGTCGTAAGCATTTAGGTAGGCCATCATTCCGTCTGCTACTGGGAAGCCTTGATCAGCGAAACCGCCGACAGACGCCCAGCTTAGCATTGTCCATATTTCTTCTCCAGTAGTTGCGTTGAGACAGCGAACTCTTGAACCCTTGTATGTTGGTGAGTTAGGCGAATGTTCACCGGTGTATACGTATATTTTTCCGTTAACGAGTGCTCCAATGAAGACAGGATAAAGCCCCCAAGGTGTTTCCATGCCGCTGTTTGTGTTGTTGTATTTCCAGAGCAAAGCGCCTGTTTTTGATTCGTAACAGAATACTTCGCCGCCATAGCCGCTGGTATACATTTTGCCGTAAGCTGTGAATCCAATCTGACTAACGCCGCCGCTGCCAATAGTTGGATAGTAGTTGAAATCGCGTGTATTTCCAATGGGACCCCACAACCGATTGCCAGTGTCAAGGTCGTAACCTGACCATTGCATTGTCTCCTTGTCACTCATGAAGAATACTCGACTCTCTGCATCTAATGGGCCAAATTGTCTGGTGATATTTCCGGCAGGTGCAGGGAAGTCTTTCATCCAAACAAGGCTGCCTCTGGAGGCAGGCTTTAGGCTTATTGTCCAGAATGTCGCATACAAAGCTGCAGTATCTATTCCTACTCCTCCAAAATGCGCCTGTCCAAATGCGTTTCGAACGTTGGCACTACCGATGAGTATGTCATCACGAACTATGTATCTAATTGCAGCACCTGAGGGTAATTGTGGTATCGATACATTCCACGAATACGAGGCACGCAAGCTAGAGTTGAGTACTGCGCCCACGGGTCGGTATGCACTGCTTTGAAGTGCGTTAGCTGCTCCATTAGTAATCACTTGGGTAACGTTCCATAACGCCAACCACTTGTTTGCTACGTCCATCTGGTAGATTACTATCTCACCATTTTCTCCTCGCGCTCTTGTGCCTGAAGGAACATTGGTTATGTTGAACAGCCAGTTTCCATCCAGCGGATCATAAGCAATCCATGTAGAGCCTGAAACTGCCCATAAATAGCCGTTAGGCACCACTCCGTGCTGGTTTAGAGAGTCAAACCATTCGAGTTGAGCAAACGAAGGGTTAACTGCATAGTTCTGTCGCCATATTTCTTCGCCAGTTTGCAAGTCGACGCAGACGTATCCGCCGCCGGCAGCGCTGTTTCCTCTTGGCAGAGCATAGAATAGTCTTCCATAAATAATTATTGGGTTAGAGTACCTTGATTCGTATGAGAGGCCTGTGTAGTATGTTGCTCCATCAACTCCGGTGTCACGGCCTCCGACAACGCCTCCGAAATTAATTGGTTTTGTCCATAATACGTGAGGGCTGTTAGGTGCTGTGCCGTCAGGCTGGTAACGTAGTGAACCAAAGGAATAGGCGGCTCCGAAAGGCTCCAGATAATTCGACGCTATGGATACCCATGCCGTGTTCTGGCCCTCTATCGGGCGACTCCAGAATTCTGTCGGTAACGGATTGGTTGGGAGATGAGCTATAGATTCCTCTTGTACTGTTAGTGTAGTTGTTGCACTACTGGGCAAATAAACGTCGTTTTCGTATGCTGCGTTCGCGGCTGAGAGTCCAGGCGTGTTAGCTTGGTTCCATGTATAAGTTTGCCCAGGAAATTCGAATAACAGCTTGTATTCACCCACTACGTTCGGCGTATATGTTGTGTAGGCAGAGGATGTTGTGTCATGAACAATTGGCCAGTTGACAACGTCGGTGGTTCCGTCGGGCTTTGTGATTGTAAGCTTGTAGTCATGGAACCTAATGTTGTTGAGTATAGCTGTCCCGGCTGGCATCTTGTCTAGCCATACCACGATGATTACTTGTTGACCAACACCAACTGGGTTGGGCGTTGCATTGATGTAAGCAAATGTTGGGATTTCCCACTTAGGTGTATGTGCAGTAGAAACTGGCAAAAGCGCCATTGAGCCTACAGTTGTAATCATTAAGAGTATTAATAAAGCAGCAGTAAGTTTACTTGCACTAAATTTCTTTTTCATTTTCTTCTCCTCTTTTTTATTTTATGCTTTCCTTTCTCCTAATTTTTAATTTAAGAAATTGCGTATGTTAGCTACAGCAACAGCCCGTAAACTAAACTACTAACCATTGGCATCAATTTGAAAAATAAACAATTGGGAATTATAAGCTATGGAAGTAGTTTTTCGGAATTGCGCCAAACAAGTTCAAAATATTCTCGGATTAACCCAACAATTGTAGGGTTACTCATCCATAAACCAGGATTACCAGGGGAAAGTCTCGGTGTGACACTGAGGAATGCTTCCTTTTCATCGATTATAGAAATCGTAGCTCGAGGCGGTGCCTGAGTTTTTCTTATCTCAAACTGATTATATTTTGTGAACTCCTCAATTTTTTTGGGAAGCTTTTCTTTTTCCTCCAAAAAAACGATAACTCTAGCCTTTATGCCTTTAAGCAGTACCTTTGTCCACATAGCAACGACATGGTCTATTTGGTCTTCGAAATCTTTCCAGAAAATAATGATTTCATGTGTTTTCAGATTTGAGTCAATCATTTCAGCGACTTTTCGGGATGTTAATTTTCCGCTAGGAATTAAAGCGAATTGACATTCCTTTTCGGCTGGAACTGCCTCGCTACTTTGCTTGTGCCTTTTCAGCAGTTCTTTCACCTTAGCCTTAACCTCGCTGTACTCAGCCTCTCTGCGTTCCAGCAACAACATTATGCCTTCGTTCACGGGCAATGCTTTGAAAGTAGTTGGATTCGCTAAGAATTTTTCAACGAGGTTTAATTCCTGCAGGCGTGTTATTATTCGGTAGAGGTTGGCTCTATCTATTTTTGAGATTGAGGAAAGGGTCTTTATTGTTGCTTTTTCCATCTTGGCAAGTGTAAGGTACACTTCAGCCTGATGGATAGTCAGCCCAAGTCTTGTTAGTGTTTGGATATCTTCGCCATAGTTCAGCATTGTATTTAATGAATAGGTGGCAAATTGCGTTATATATTTTGTCAAGGACTAACATTAGACATATAAAGACAAGGTTATGTAGAGGTTTCCTTCTTCACAGTACCACTGGACATATCCTCCATAATCATAGAAGCTAGCGTCAACTTCGGACCACCAAATCGACTCTCAGGAAAAAAGCTCTTTATTTTACCATTTTGATGCATATACAAGCCATTTAATTCTAAAGTTTACCCCTATGCCTATGATAGTAGAATATGCATAGGCAACTCCAATTACCGATAGTGCAGAAATGCCTGCGATAAATGGCGTTGGTAAAGGTTCTGTTTTAGGTTCAATCAGGGGTTCTCGCGTTGACAGGGCAATCTCATCTTTATCAATATCATAGGGAAGCATGAGTGGGTAGCGATCGATATTATCCTGGTCTATAACGTATGGTGTTTTGCCGATTCCAGTGTGACCAATTTCTGAAGAGTTAGGGTATCTATCCAAATAATCGCTCCAGTAGTTACCCACTGAGCCATCATCCCAAAAGTTAGCAGAACCGCTCATACGAAAGTCACCAGAAC
>QYYE01000007.1 GCA_003589585.1 Candidatus Bathyarchaeota archaeon | reverse complement strand
TTCCTACCATAAGTTTGATGGTGCCTTAAGTGTTCCAGAAATGAGTAGCATACTGGAAAAGCAGGTTGATGCTGGAGCAGATGTTTGCAAAATCGTAACCACGGCAAAGCAGGTTGAAAACAACCTTTCAGTACTCAATTTTGTTTCCACAAATTCAAAGAATGCAAAGCTTGTTTGTTTTTGCATGGGTGAACTTGGCAAAATCTCAAGGTTACTCTCTCCCATGTTTGGCGCCTACTTCACGTTCGCCTCGTTAGAGCAGGGCAGCCAAACCGCGCCTGGGCAAATGAACATTGGCGAGATGAGGGCAGCCTATAGCCTCTTGGAGCAAAAACAATAATGGACATCTCGGGGAAGACACGCGTCTGCGGAGTCATCGGCGACCCCATAGAGCACACGCTAAGCCCCATCATGTATAATGCAGCCTTCAACAGCCTAAATCTGGACATCGCTTTCTTAGCCTTCAAAGTCAAACCCGCCGAAGTTGGAGCCGCCATAGCTGGCATGCGAGCCCTAAACATTCTCGGCTTAAACGTAACCATGCCCCATAAAAAAGCAGTCATTAACTACCTTGACGAAGTAGACCAATCCGCCCGATTCCTCAGTGCAGTCAACACCATACGCAACAAGAGCGGCAGGCTGTTTGGTTTCAACACGGATGGCATGGGTGCGGTCAGGGCTTTAAGAGAAAACGGCGCAGATCCAAGGGGAAAAAAGGTTGTGCTGCTGGGCGCGGGTGGAGCTGCAAGAGCCATAGCCTACATGCTGGCTAAGGAGGTTGATGAACTGGTGGTTCTGAATCGAACAGTTAAACAGGCAGAAGCCTTAGCAGGACTCATAAAGAGGGCACGCAACAAAAAAGTCTCAGCTGGAGCACTCACTCCAAGCGTAATCCAACAAAGCCTCAGCGGCACAGACATTCTTGTCAACGCAACTTCCATCGGAATGAAACCCAACGCGGGTCACAGTCCTGTGCTGCCTGAATGGTTAAAGCCCAACTTAGCCGTAATGGACATAGTCTACAACCCAATTGAAACAAAACTCGCCAAAGACGCTAAAGCGGCAGGAGCTAAAGTGGTAAGCGGGGTTGAAATGCTAATTTACCAGGGCGCGGCGTCTTTTGAAATCTGGACAGGCTGCAAACCGCCAGTTGAAGTTATGAGGGAGTCAGCGTTAAACCACTTGAAGAAGGTGCAAACATGACAGGGAAAGCCTCAGTGATAGCTCATGGCGCAGCCACAATTGTTAACGCCATCGCACTTGGAAAAGGCGCAGCTTTCGGCGTTGACTTGTGGACCAAAGCAGAAGTCAAGTTAACCAGTGAACCAGACGTTATCAAGGCAGAGATAACCTCTGACCCAAAAGAAAGCACCCTGCTGATAGAAAAAACCGTCACAAGAGTCCTGCAGCACTTCAATTTGGAGAAGGCTTTTGGCGCTAAAGTAAAAACCAAATCAAACATACCCATCGCCCGTGGACTAAAAAGCAGCAGTGCAGCCGCAAACGCTGTAGCTCTGGCAACAATAGCGGCACTGGGCAAGTCGCTTGATGATTTGGCGGTTGTGAAAATCGGGGTTGAAGCCGCTTTTGATGCGAAAGTTACGGTGACGGGAGCGTTTGATGATGCTTGCGCTTCATACTTTGGCGGCGCAGTGATTACGGATAACCTGAATAGGGAAATCATAAAGCAACTGCCAGTACCCCAAGACTTAACAGTGCTCTTCCATGTGCCGCCGCAAAAAGCCTACACCATCGACTCAAACGTAAACAGGCTACAAACCGTTAAGCCCCTTGTAGAAGTTGCCTTCGACACGGCTTTGGAGGGCAAGGTCTGGGAAGCACTAACGTTAAACGGCTTAATCTACTCATCAGCTTCAAACCTCAACACGTCAATTGCCATTGACGCATTGGCTGCTGGAGCAGTGGCAGCTGGGCTCTGCGGCAAAGGACCAGCCGTAACCGCCGTGGCTCCAAAAGATAGGGTTGATTCTGTGAAGGCGGCGTTGCAGAGGTATGACGGGGAGGTTTTGCAGGCGCAGGTGAACCGTGAGAAAGCCAAGGTGCTCTAACGATGGTTGATGTGATTGTTAGGAAGACTGAGAGGCTGGATGGTCAGGTTTGTGCTCCGCCGTCGAAGTCTTACACGCAAAGAATGGTTATAGCCTCTGCACTCTCAGACGGCAAGTCCAAGGTTTCAAGTCCCTTGCTGTCGGAGGATACGGAAGCCGCCGTTCGTGCAGTTACCGCCTTAGGCGCAAAAATAAACACTGCTGAAGGCTGCTGGACGGTCCAAGGAGCCATCCCGCTTATAGCCGCAAACGAGCCAATTGACTGCGGCGAGTCTGGTGCGACTCTGCGTTTCATGATACCTGTGGCAGCGTTGGCTTCTGGCTCTTCAGCTTTGGTGTTTAGAGGTTCTCTTGAGCGGCGGCCTGTGGAGCCTTTGCTTGAAAGTCTCAAAGAACTCGGCGTCAAGGCGCATACTGGAAAGGTTGGCGATAGCGACGCGGTGTTTGTGGATGGCGGCGGAATCCTCGGTGGCGAAACATCTATTCCCGGCGATGTCAGCTCACAATTCATTTCTGGGCTAATGTTTGCTTGCCCCATGGCTAAGAAGGATACGGAAATAATGCTTACTTCACCTTTAGAGTCTCAAGATTACGTTTTAATGACAAAGGATGTTCTAGCCAAGCACCAAGTGAAAGTCAACATCCCAAACGACTTCTCAAAAATAATCATACCAGCCAACCAAACCTACAAGCCAGCTGACGGCAAGGTTCCAGGCGACTTCTCCTCAGCAGCTTTCCTCTTAGCCGCAGCCGCCATAACCAACTCGGAAGTGCAAATCGGCAACCTCGACTATAGAAGCGTGCAAGGTGACAAGGAAATTTTGACTGTTCTCAAGCGGATGGGTGTAGCTGGAAAAGTTTGCGAGGACCGTGTTGAGGTTGAAAGTTCAGAGAGTTTGCTTGATGCTGTGGATGTTGACGCGAAGAATATTCCTGACTTGGTTCCTGCCTGTGCGGTTCTTGCCTGTTATGCTCAGGGCACGTCTCGGATATTCAACGCTCAAAGGCTCAGAATGAAGGAATCCAACAGGCTACTCTCACTCTACGTTAATTTGAAGAAGATGGGTGCGCAGGTCGAAATGAACGAAGACAGCCTAACCATTGTAGGTCGCCGAGTGTTGCAGGGGGCAGAGGTTGACCCCTACAACGACCACCGCATTGCAATGGCTTGCGCGGCTGCGGCTTTAGGCGCGGAGGGCGAAACCACGATTCGAAATGCTGAATGCGTTAGAAAATCTTATCCGCAGTTCTTCACTCATTTACGCATGTTAGGAGCTGATGTTGTTGGCGGGGAATTCGATAGGTAAAGAATTCACAGTAACCAGTTTCGGCGAGAGCCATGGAAAAGTCGTCGGCGTAGTTGTGGATGGTTGCCCAGCGGGTTTGCCGCTTTCTGAAGAGGACATTCAGGTGGAGTTGGATAGGAGGATTCCAGCCCAGCCTAAGATCGTTTCAGGCAGAGTTGAAAAAGACATAGCCAAAATCCTCAGCGGAGTCTTCAACGGCTACACAACAGGCGCACCAATAGTCATCATGGTCGAGAACAAGGAAACACGGTCCAGCGATTACGAAGCAATCAAGGACCTGCCAAGACCAAGCCACTCAGACTACCCAGCCCGCATCAAGTACGGCGGCTTCAACGACTACCGTGGGGGCGGGCGATTCTCTGGCAGAGTCACCGTGGCACTTATCATGGCTGGCGCAATCGCTAAAAAACTTCTCAGCCGATTTGACGTTGACGTCTTGGCATACACCAGGGCTATTGGCAAGGTGCAGATGGAGGGGCAGCTGAGTTTTGAGGAAATTCGCAAGAACCGCTATAAAGCTGCAACCCGGTGCCCAGACTTGGCGTGTGCTGAGAGAATGGAGCAAGCCATCGTGGATATTAGGAAAGAAGGCGACAGTCTTGGCGGAGTCGTCGAATGCGTCGCGCTTAACATGCCTGTTGGTGTGGGTGAGCCACTGTTTGACTCACTGGACGCTGATTTGGCTAAAGCTTTGTTCGGTGTGCCCGCGGTGAAGGCGGTGGAGTTCGGTTTGGGCTTTAGCCTTGCCGAATTGAAAGGCTCTGAAAGCAACGACCCCTACATACTGCAAAGCGGAAGGGTGGCAACTTCAACTGATAACGCAGGAGGCATCTTAGGCGGACTGTCCAACGGCATGCCCATCATGGTAAGAGTGGCGATAAAACCAACACCATCCATAGCCAAAGAGCAAAAAACCGTTAACCTGTCCACCATGGAAGAGGCAATCCTAAGCGTCAAAGGCAGACATGACCCTTGTGTGGTTCCTAAAGCGGTGCCAGCCATCGAAGCAGCAGTTGCCATAACCTTGGCAGACCACATGATTAGGTCAGGAGTCATACCGAGGGTTCTAAAGGAGCAGTAAAACATGCAAGAGATAGAGCAACTTAGAAAACGAATAGATGAGGTCGATGAGCAGATTCTGCAAGCCCTAAGTGAACGCGTAAAAATCTGCCAAGCCATCGGCTCAGCAAAGAAAAAGCAAGGCGTAGCGGTTAGGGATTCCTCAAGAGAAAATCAGGTGTACCAGCGGGTTAAAGAGAAATCAATTTTGCTCCATCTTGATCCAGCCCAGGTTGAGGCGGTTTACCGCGAAATAGTTAATATGTGCAGTGCTGTTCAGGAGTAGAAAGAACTCTTAACGGAGAGTCCGAATATGCTATATGAGATAAACGAGAAAGCCCTTAAACTTGAAAGTGAAGGAAGAAAAATAATTCGATTAAACTTAGGCGACCCAGATATGGCTACGCCGCCTGAAATAGTGGAGGCTGCCTATGCCGCTATGAAGGCTGGTAAAACCAAGTATTCTTCTTCTTATGGCGAGAAGAAGCTCAGGGAAAAAATCGCCGAGATTCATGGCGTTAAGGCTGAGAATGTTGTTATAACGCCTGGCTCTAAATGGGGTGTTTTCGCCACTATGTTTTTGATGCTAAAGGGTGGAGGAAACGTTATTGTCCCCACGCCTTACTGGACAGCTTACGAGTTAATAGCTAAAACTCTCGGTGCCCAAACCAAGCTGCTGCGAACCGAGCTTGAGGACGACTGGAAAGTCGATCTTGACAAGCTTGAAGGCATGATTGACAAGGATACACGCATGATAATACTCAACAACCCGAACAATCCCACAAGTAAAGTCATGGATGAGGAAACCCTTGACGGCATAGTGGAAATTGCTACCAAGAGGGGCGTCACTATCCTCTCAGACGAAGTTTATGGCGCAATTGCGTTCACCAAAACAAAAAGCATCCTAGAATATGATGGTGACTGCAAACACATACTTTCCAATGGTTTTTCCAAAACGTTCACCATGACAGGCTGGCGCATAGGCTACATAATAGCCAACAAGCTACTTGTAGACAACATAACCAAGCTAAACCAAATCACCGTCAACAATGTACCAGTCTTTATACAGGAGGCTGCCTTGAAAGGATTAGAACTAAGAGAGAAAATCAGTTCAGCTATAAAACTTGAGTATGAGGAACGCGCAAAGATGGCAAGCAAAACCTTAGCCAAAGCCGGACTCTCATTCTCGCAACCTGATGCACCCTTCTATGTATTTCCCAAGCGTCCAGGCTTAGACTCGGAAAAATTCACTTTGGATTTGCTTGATAAAGGTGTTGCGGTGGCTCCAGGCACTTCATTTGGCGATTACCGGGAACACTTCCGAATCTCTTTGACTGCGCCAAGAGAAGAAATAAAGGTGGCGTTGGATAAGATTAGTGAGGCGCTTGGATGAGATGAGACTTGCCGTTATCGGCGCGGGGAAGATGGGCGTTTGGTTCGCCCGCTTTTTTCAATCTAAAGGTTATAGTGTTGTTTTAGCGGACAGGAAACAGGAAAAATTAGATGCGGTAAAAGACTTGCAGGTTGACCTGACCGCCGATTTTAGGCAAGCAGTAAAAGACGCCGACCAGATTCTGCTTTGCGTATCCATAAACGCTATCGAGGAAGTCGCCAAAACAATCAGCCCAGCCATCCATGAGGGGCAAGTTGTCATGGACATCGCATCCATCAAAGAAGCCCCAGTCAAAACCATGCACGAGTATATAAAAGGGGGCTTAGTCTTGGGCACACACCCCGTTTTTGGACCAGGAAGCAACGGCGTCAAACATAAAGCCTACATCCTAACACCAACAAACGCTAAAGAGCAAGAGTTTGCGGAAAAATTCAAGCAGTGGCTTGATGAGGAAGAAGCGCACGTTTTCATAATGACGCCCAAAAAACACGACGAGTTAATGTCAGTCGTCTTGGGTCTGCCTCACTTCCTCGGCTTGGTTGCCTGCGAAACCCTCCTTGAACAGAAGGATTTTCCTGAAACCAAAAAGGTCGCTGGCACCACTTATCGGATGCTGTTCACGCTGGCGGAAGCAACGGCGCTGGAAACACCTGACCTATACGCGAGCCTGCAGACTAACCTGCCTGAGCTTGGAAAGATTGAGGATTTGTTTATGGCTAAAGCTCAACAGTGGCTAAGCCTGATTAAAAAGAAGGACACGCAAGCAATCGTTGAGAGGATGGAGCAGCTAAGGAAGAAGCTCAAAGAAACTGACCGCGACTTCGCAAAATCCTACGAAGTCATGTACAGGATGCTGGAATCAACCGAAAAATAATCAAAGCATTTATTTACGCTTTCTTCAGTAGATGGAAAAGTAACGCGCGTGACTCCCACGTGCGAGTAGACATATAAGTCTATTTTGAGTTAGTATATCTGTGATTTTTAATGAGAATAGAATTAACTAGTATTTTCGTCAGCGACCAGGACAAAGCGCTTAAGTTTTATACTGAGAAGTTAGGTTTTGTTAAAAAAATGGATATAAAAGCAGGAGATTACAGATGGCTAACTGTCGTATCGCCAGAAGATAAAGATGGTACGCAGTTGGTTCTTGAATCAAACAACAACCCGGCTGCTAAAACATATCAAGAAGCTATTTTTAATCAGGGGTATTCCTGCAGCGTCATTCTTTGTAGATGATATTCAAGGGGAGTTTGAGAGATTGAAGAAGCTCGGCGTGAAGTTCACTATGGAACCCACAAAAGTTACTGGGTCGACTATAGCGGTGCTTGATGACACCTTCGGCAATCTCATACAAATCACTCAATTGCTGTACTAATCTAACTTTATTTGTTTGCTCTAACTGCTATGTTTTAGCAAAAAATCTAATTACTGCAAACCCCAAGCATAATCCAATGTGGTATCTATGGAATCGTGTGCAAGGTGCGGTAAGGAACTTGCTTGGCATGAACAGAAAATGGTTTTTTGGAATAAGCAACTTAGGAATGGCTACATAAAATGGTACGTTATAGGCTCGCGTGAGATGGGTAAACGCAAGGAGTTCCCGCAATATACTGGCAAGAAGCTCTGCCAAGTCTGTGCGCATGAAGTGTTCACTGGCGTCTCTTTTTCAGAGGGCAAAGCAGCCTTGCCTAGCGGTCAAGAAGTAAAAACAGGCGCTATGGTGGATTTTGCTTCTCTACGAGTGTTCCTCAAAGAAAACGGCGTCGTAATGTCAGCTTATAACTGCCCCAAATGCGGCAACATGGTTGACATCCCAGAAAACGGTAAACTCTTAATCTGCAAACACTGCGGCAACCCAATCAAGCCAACCGACATACATGAAAAGATTAAAACTCTGCTAGACTAAGGGTTCGTAGGTGACAAGGGTTTAATTTGACGCTTTGGGGTATGAACCCAAAATCTTAATGAATATCGCATACTTACCCAATGCATCCAGTGCTTCAGCGCATTTCTGCTCTGTTCGGTGTCCCTCAAAATCTAGATAAAAATTGTATTCCCAGGCAGTTTTCTTGGTTGGTCTGGACTCGATTTTTGTCAGGTTAATGCCTCGTTTAGCGAACTCGCCTAGCGCATTGTAGAGTGAGCCTGGCTCGTGCTTTGCTGAGAAGATTATGCTGGTTTTATCTTTGCCTGTCGGCGGGGAATCCTTGGTGGATAGGACAAAGAAGCGGGTGTAGTTTTCAGGGTTGTCTGCGATGTCTTTGGCGAGGATGTGCATGTCATAGATGCTGGCTGCTCTTTGGCTGGCGATTGCCGCCGCCTTCTTTAAGCCTTTTTCTTTTAGCATTTTAACGCTGCCTGCCGTGTCATAGGTGGGTATGAGTTCGCGCCCAAACTCCTCCAAGAATGTTCTGCATTGTGCCAACGCCTGCGGATGCGAATACACAACCTTAATGTCGGCTAGGGTGGTGCCTGGGTTAACGATGAGGCAATGCTCAATCTTCACGACAACTTCCCCGCGTACCTTCAAATCGTACTTCAAGAAGAGGTCGTAGTTCTGGGTAACACTGCCCTCCAAGCTGTTCTCAACCGGGACAACGCCAAAGTCGGTTTCCCCCGTGCATACGCTTTCAAAAACGTCTCGGAAGTCCTTGCAGGGTTTAACCTGCGTGTCCTCTCCAAAGTACTGGTAGACTGCGCTTTCGCTGTATGCGCCGCGCTCGCCCTGGAAGGCTACTTTTGTCACTTTTTGTTTCCCTGCTTACGGTGATTCTTTAGTAGGCACTTGTTTATACCGTTTATCATTGCTTCAACGCTTGCCATAACGATGTCTTCTCTGGCTGCCCGCGCGGAGACAATGTTGCCCTGCTCATCTTCAACTTTTATGACGACTTCAGCGACTGCGTTGGAGCCGCCTGTTATGGCTTCAAGACGGTACTCGCTTAGGCGGATTTTCTCAAGGTTGCTGGTTAATTTTTGGATGGCTTTTAGGACTGCGTCTACTGGTCCAACGCCTGTTTCTGCAGCAACATACTCTTTGCCGTCCAAAACAAGCCGCACCGAAGCTGTTGGGATAACTTTTAGCCCTGTGATGACGGCTAAGTCGCATAAATCAACGATTTTTTCCTCACCAATAACCTCGCCCATAACCGCAGAAGTCAACGCCAGCAAATCGGCGTCAGTGACCATTTTGCCCTTGTCACCTAAGTCTTTGACGCGCTGCACGATTTCTTTTAGCTGCTCATCGCTGGGGTGAATGCCGATTTCTTCCAGTTCCGCTTTTATGCCGCGGGTTCCAGCTAGCTTGCCAGCAACAAGTTTCCTTTTTCTTCCAACCAATTCCGGTTTTATCGGCTCAAAAGTCAACGGCTTCTCCGTTACGCCTCGCGTGTGGATTCCTGACTCATGTGCGAAGGCGTTTTCGCCGACAATTGCCTTATTAGCCTGCACTGTGATGCCTGTTAGTGAAGCGACCATGCGGGAAGTGCTGTATAGCAAGCGTGTGTTGACACCTGTCTTGTACTTGTACAGCATATGCAAAGCCATAACAACCTCTTCCAATGATGCATTGCCAGCCCGCTCGCCTAAACCGTTGACGGCAACATGCACCTGGGATGCGCCTGCTTCAACCGCGGCTAAGCTGTTTGCGACTGCCATGCCAAAATCATCATGGCAATGGGTGCTTATGGGCACGGTAACCACGGTTTTTAGTTCCTCAATCAGCTTGATGGTCGTTTTGGGAATCATTATGCCGACGGTGTCGGGTACGTTTAGGCTGTCCATGCCTGCGTCCTGCGCTGCCTTGCAAATCCGCTTCAAGAAGGGCAACTCTGACCGTGTGGCATCCATAGGTGAAAACTCGCACTTTACGCCCTGCTTCTTAACGTACTCTATTGAATCAACGGCGGAAGCCAGCACCTGTTCAGGAGTCAAGTTTACGGCATACTTCATTTGAACAGGAGAAGTCGGAATGAAAACGTGAACTATGTCAACATCACAGCTAAGGGCAGCATCAATATCGCCTTTTGTTGCCCGCGATAAAGCGCAGATTTCCGAGGTTAAACCTGCCTTGGCTATTTCTTTGACGACTTTCCTTTCGCCTTCCGAAGAGCTGGGAAAACCCGCCTCAATAACATCAACGCCCAGAAGGCTTAGTTGGCGGGCTATCTCCATTTTGTCTTCAGAAGTCAGGGATACTCCGGGGGTTTGTTCCCCGTCTCTTAGTGTTGTGTCAAAAATTCGGATGTAATTAGGGGTTTTAGGGGTCATACTGCTTATCAACCGTTTTCTTTTGTTATGACTGCAGCGATGGCTTTTGCCATTCCCAAGGTTGTGGTGTCTCCGCCGCAGTCAGGAACAGACTGACCAGTACATAACGCTTCAACCACCGCGTTTTCTATGGCTGCTCCAGCGTCTAAGCATGCCTTGTCACTGTATTTCTCGCCCAGCCAATCCAGCATCATCTTTGCTGCCAGAATCATGGAGATTGGGTTTGCGGTTTGTTTTCCTGCTCTGTTTGGTGCGGAGCCGTGGATGGGTTCGAAGAGGGCAAAGTTGTCGCCTATGTTTGCGCCCGGCGCCATGCCTAGTCCGCCGATTAACTGTGCTGCTTCATCGGAGAGTATATCACCGAACATGTTGCAGGTGCAGAAGACATCAAATTCCTGTGGTTCTTTGATTAGGCGCATGGATGCAGCGTCAACGTACAGTTCGTTGAAGGTGATGTCTGGGTACTGTTTTGATACTTCGCGGCAGACGCTGGCAAATAGGCCGTCGGTTACTCGCATGACGTTAGCTTTGTGTATGGCTGTGACTTTCTTTTTGCCGTTGCGTAAACGTGCCATTTCAAAAGCTTTCTTAGCTATACGCTCACAGTTAGCTCTTGTAATGACTCGCAGGCAGAGGGTAGTGTCGTTGCCTATGGTGAATTCTAAGCCCTTGTAAACGTCCTCAGTGTTTTCCCTCACAAACATCATATCAATGTCTGGGCGGGCAACTTGGACTGCCGGGTAAGCCTTCAGCGGGCGCAGGTTGGCATACAGGTCAAACATTAAACGTAGTTTGACTATGACGTCTGCTGCGCTCTCTCCTACAGGGCCTTTTAGGCAGGCGTGTGAAGCTTTGATTATTTCAACGCTTTCTGCAGGCAGGGCTGCGCCTGTTTTTGCCAGAGTTCCATCGCCTGCTTCGGCTTCGATTATTTTTAGTTTAAGGTCAAATTTCTTCTGAACCGCTTCTAGCACGGTCAGGGTGGCTTCTGTTAGTTCGGGTCCTATTCCGTCGCCTGAGATTAAGGATATTTTGTATTCGGTCATTTCTTGTTCATTCTCTTTCTTAGGTTTTCTATTAAGCCTCCATCCGAGAGAATCTCTAAGATGAAGGGTGGAAGCTTGTTTACTTGGAACTTTTTGCCGTTTGACATGTTCTCGATGGTGCCGGCTTCAAAGTCCACAGCTAATTCGTCGCCTGTCTGCACGGCGTCTGATATGCCTTTGCACTCGATTACTGGTAAACCGATGTTTATAGCGTTTCGGAAGAAAATCCTTGCAAACGACTCAGCCAACACACATTTTACTCCAGCGTACTTTAACGCTAAGGGTGCTTGTTCCCTGCTTGAGCCGCAGCCGAAGTTTTTGCCTCCGACCACAATCACGCCTTGTTTGGCTTTCTCTGGGAACTCGGTGTCTAAGCTTTCCAAGGCATGTTTAGCCAACTCGTTAGGGTCCACCAAGACCAAGTATTTGCCTGGCAAAATCACGTCTGTGTCGATGTTGTTGCCAAATACTATGGCTTGGGCTTGGATTTTAGTGTTCATCTTATGGTGCCTCCAAGGTTGCTGGGTTGGTGATTTTTCCTGTGACTGCTGACGCGGCGACTGTTGCTGGGGAAGCTAAGTAGACGCTGGCTTTGGTGCTGCCCATTCTGCCAATAAAGTTACGGTTCGAAGTGCTAACGCAAACCTCATCAGCCGCCAATAATCCGATGTGGCCGCCCAAGCATGGACCACAGGCTGAACCGCAAACGATGGCGCCTGCATCTGAGAAGATTTCGATTAAGCCCTCGTTTAATGCCTGCTTGTAAACCTCTTGTGAAGCTGGAATAACCAGAGCGCGCACACCCTCTTTTACACGCTTGCCTTTTAGAATCTCTGCCGCTAAGCGCAAGTCTTCGATTCTGCCGTTAGTGCATGAACCGATGAAGGCTTGCTCAACTGGCACGTCGCCAACTTCCGAGACTGGTTTAACGTTGTCAACCGATGAGGGGCAAGCTACTTGCGGCTCCATACCTGACACATCAAACTCTACTGTTCGTTCATAAACCGCGTCGGCATCGCTCTTTAAGGCTTGGAAATCTGGTAAGCTGCTGACTCTGCCTTCCAAGAACCTGCGTGTTGCTTCGTCGGGTTCGATTATGCCGTTCTTGGCGCCCATCTCCACCGCCATGTTGCACAGCGTCATTCTACCGGCTATGCTCATGTTTTTGATGGTCGGACCGGTGAACTCGGCGCTCTTGTATATGGCGCCATCCACACTCAACTTGCCAATTATGGCTAAGACCAAGTCTTTTGGAGTAACATACTTTTGAAATTGTCCTGCGACATTGACTTTGATTGCTGAGGGGACTTTCAGCCAAATTTTGCCGGTGGCGAAAACTGCGGCTGCCTCAGTTGAGCCGATGCCTGTGGCGAAAGCGCCGAACGCGCCGTAGGTGCAGGTGTGGGAGTCAGCGCCCAATATGATGGTGCCGGGGGTTACGTGTCCTTTTTCTGGCATGACCTGGTGGCAGATTCCGCCTCTGCCTACGTCATAGAATGTTAGGTTTTGATCTTTGGCGAATTGCCGCATGGTCTTGTGCAACTCTGCCGCCTTGACGGATTCAGCGGGCACTTGATGGTCTAGAATTACCACTACTTTTTGGTTATCCCAAACTTTTGGAATGCCAATTTTTTTGAAGGCTTCCACGGCTAAAGGTCCAGTTAAATCGTGAACCATAACCATGTCAACGTTTGCATCCACGATTTCTCCTGGGCTAACAGATTTTTTTCCTGAGGCTTTAGCCAAGATTTTTTCTGTAATGTTCATCTTTTCTTTTTCCTGATTAGCTTAAATATACATTGAATAATGGGGATTTTAAAGAAACAGACAATTAAGGATTTCCGCTAGCGAAAAGGGTTTATTCGTCGATTCTTACGGATTTTGCTCCCCTTGCCAGCGCGGTTATGCCTGTTCTTGCAAGTTCCAGCACGCCGAAGGTTTTCATGAGGTTAAGGAACGCGTCAATTTTGTCGGGTATTCCAGTGATTTCAACGGTTAAGCTGTCGGTTGAAACGTCGATGACTCTGCCTCGAAAGACCTCGACGCAGTTTATGATGTCGGAGCGTTCTTTAGTGCTCGGCACGTTAACCTTAATCAGTGCTAGTTCTCGCATGACAAAGTTCCCCTGCTCTAGCTCTTGGACGGTTAGCACATCGATGAGTTTAGCTAGTTGCTTAACCACTTGCTCGATTGTTTTCTGGTCTCCATTGACAGTGATTGTCATGCGTGAGGTGTTTTGCTGCACGCTGGGTCCAACGGTGATGCTTTCAATGTTAAAGTTTCTCCGCCTAAACAGGTTAGCAACTCCGTGCAAGACACCTGGCTTGTTTTCGACGAGCACGGAGATAACTTTGGTTTTTCCGACTTCCATTTAGTAGTCACCTCTCTGTTGTGGTAAACCGCAGCCCGGAGGAACAAAGGGCACGACATCTTCCTCTGAGCCGATGGGCACGTCGATGACTGTTGTAACTTTACTTGTTAACGCTGTCTTAACGGCTTTCTGGAACTCTTCAATCGAAGTTACCCTAAAGCCTTGTGCTCCGTAAGCTTCTGCCAGCTTGACAAAGTCAGGTGTTTTCCCAAGATGTACTGCCATGTAGCGGCGGTTGTAGAGTGCTCTTTGCCACTGAGCCACCATGCCCAGCACAGAGTTGTTTAGCACTATGACGGTGACTGGAATGTCCTCCATGACGCTGCAGGCTAGTTCCTGCTCGGTCATTATGAAGCTGCCGTCGCCCGCGATGTCCACGACTGGTCGGTCTGGGCAGGCAACTTTTGCTCCTATTGCTGCTGGGAACCCAAAGCCCATGGTTCCAAGTCCGCCTGAACTGATGAATGTTCGTGGTTTTAATGCCTTAAAGTAGAGGGCTGACCACATCTGATTTTGCCCGACTTCAGTGGTGACTATAGCATTTTCAGGTAGCAGTTTCCTAAGCTCGGTCAGTAGCGCTTTTGGCACTATATCTTTAGGTCTGTCTTTTAGCAGTGGACTTAGTTGTTCTTTGGCTTCTTTAACTCGCTTTGCCCAAGCGGTACTCTCGGTTTTGTGCAGTTTATCCTTTAAGGCGGTAAGTAGCAGTTTCAGGGCGGCCTTTGCATCGCCAATTAAGGGCACGTCAACTTCAACGTTTTTCCCTATCTCTGCCTCGTCAACGTCAATGTGTATCTTTTTAGCGTTAGAGGCAAACGTGTCTAGGTTTGCTGTTGCACGGTCAGAGAATCTGGTTCCAACCGCTAAGAGGACATCTGCTTCGCCCATAAGCCTGTTTGCCGCTGGGTTTCCATGCATTCCGATGCTTCCAACCGATAAGGGGTGGCCTTCAGGGAATGAGCCTTTGCCCATGAATGTTGTGGCAACTGGTGCCATCAGCAAATCTGATATTTGCATGAGCTCGTCTGTGGCGTTTGAGATTATGATTCCGCCGCCTGACAGAATGATTGGTCTTTCGGCTTTTGCAAGCAAATTAGCGGCTATGCTTATTTTTGTTAAATCCATTTCAATCATGGATTTGTAGCCTCTGGCCTCAATTCTGTCGGTTACTTCAACCTCAGAGGTTTGCGCCTGAACATTTTTTGGCAAGTCAATCAGGACTGGTCCCGGTCTGCCTGTTGATGCAATGTAGAATGCTGTGTTGACGATTGTTGGGATTTCAGCAGCGTTTCTTGGCTGGAAATTATACTTAGTGATGGGGGTAGTAATTCCGATAATATCTGCTTCTTGGAATGCGTCTCTGCCAATCATGTAGCTGGTGTTTGCGCCTGAAGATGGGACTTGACCTGTCAATGCGATTATGGGCGAGGAGTCCATGTAAGCGTTAGCGATTCCAGTGACTAGGTTGGTGGCGCCTGGACCGCTTGTAGACATGCAAACGCCAACTCGTCCGCTAGCTCGTGCATACCCTTCGGCAGCGTGTGCTGCTCCCTGTTCGTGTCTTGCAAGGATGTGGCGTATCTTCTTGTTGCCACATAGTACGTCATATACGGGGAGAATTGCACCGCCTAATATGCCAAATATTACTTCAACATTTTGTCGTTCAAGGGATTCTATGAGTGCTTGTGCACCAGTCATTTTAGTCATTTACTTTTTGCCTCCTTTGTTAAAGAATGGACTATACTCTCGTCTGAAAGAAAAATTGAATGCAGATTTTTCAGTGGCATTTTCAGAGGGTAATCTGGGTGAATCAACGAATAAGTACCCAACGATCCCAGCTATTGAGGTGACGATCCCTCATTTTCATACCTCTTGGAATTCCACGTTCCTTGAAACCTACAGCGCTATACAAATAAAAAGTTTGCGGTGTCTCACCAAATTGTTTACAGCAACCAGTGAAAAACCAACATGCCAAATAACACAAAAAAAGCCTCACATCCGCTTTTCACTGGGCTATGCCCCGTTTTTCGTTAGTTCTTTGTGCAAACCGCAATAACCGCAAGCAAGGCAGCAATAACGCCTAACGCAGCAAACAAACCAATCTCAGTCCAATGTAAGCCTCTTTGATTTACAGTAGCTTGATTGTCTGTTTGGTCGTTTGGGTTTGAGGTTTGGTTTTGGTTGGCTTGAGATTGCTCTGGCGTTTGATTGCTGTTGCACCGATAGTTATCGTTTGTGTTTCTCTCCAATCGCTTGTTCCTGCTATAACGCTAACTTGTTTATAGTCTCCGCCTATTGATGGAAGGGATTGTCTGAGACAAAAACCCAAGTATTATATTCTACAACCGTCTGCACTTGGAAATCTACCTGCGCCTCAAGCGGATATTCCACTGGAATTGTTATTATGTAATCAAAAATTGTCTGAAGGGAATGCGCTAAATTAGAAAGCTCAGTCCAGCCCTCCTCAAAATGACCCTTAACCCGAACATTATATGACAACCAGAAATCGGTACCATTCAAATAATCGGTAAATGCTTGCGTATTAACTGTAATCCCCTTAATCGTAACCACTATCGATTTATTTTCCACATGGCAACCTGTGTTAGTTATGGCGTTCTTTCCTGTGTACCGGTCTATTGCATATGTCGGTGGCACATCATACGGATGCGCTTCAAATTTTAGAGTGAATTCTGAAACAGGTAGCTTAGGTATTACAGTCTCAGCTTTTGCGCTTGGAAGAGTGCTGAAGATAGCTATCGATGAGGAAAGAATCATAACCGCAAGGAAGAGTCCAATAACGAGTTTTTTCTTAGCGCCATTGAAAAGTATGCGAAACGTGACTGAATAGTGCGTGTTGCACTAAACGTTGGTTTAGTCATGCTATCTACCATGATATTGAGATTTTAATCATCAAGTAAAAGTTTAATCGTCAAAACTTTCTTGACCAAACTTGGTCAAACTTTCTTGACTAAGCATTTTTAAGAGATAAGGAAGAGAGCTCGGAGAGCAAGACAGCAGACATCAAATTTGCACCTAATAACCAAGTAAACAACAAACCTAAGAGGAGAGATACGTATTGGCGGAAAATAACCCTATTAGCATGTTGAAATTGGCGCTTTAAAGATAATATTCGATCAAAAAATTTGTGGTTTTCAGGGTTACAGGTGTATTGTGGGCTATGCTAGAAGTTGATTGTAATTGTGCTTTTGTGGTCACTTGTGGGCAAAAAAGCAAACTCAACATGCTTCCACATCCTGGCTGCTTCAACATTCACCCATGTACTGCGTGTGGAGAAAAATGCTTATCCCACACCAAGGCAGAAGCAGAAAAACAAGCCAAACACAAAAAGCAATCTGAACCACAAGCAGTCTTGTGGCACACTAAAACCCGCCACACCAACATAAAACTCATAACGCAAGCGTTCATTGAAGTGGGGCATGAAAAGATTTTCATAGAAAAAAGAGAAAAAGCTCCATAAACTCGAAAAACAATTGAGCCGCAATACAAACAAAAAATTTTAATCCACTAATGAAAAAGGGAGCTATGGATTTTTAGAACGTTAAAGCTTTCAAGATGTCAGTTAAGATTATTTCGACTTAATTTTTTCATTGGTAGAAGAATGCAAACTGAAAGAAAAAGAGGAGAGAGAGAACTCGCTTTTTATCTGTGGAATTTTATAGGACCTAAACGCTTCTCATTTTTGCGCAAGAAGGCACTTTCAACGCCTGTGACGACAGCCATCACTGAAACAGCGCCCTGCAACTCTGCATCAACTCTTGCGCCCCAAATGATTTTCGCGTTTGGTGGCAGTGAACGTTTCATAATCTCCGCAGCCCTGTTAACTTCGCTAAGAGTCAGGTCTTCTCCGCCTGAAACATGAATCAGCAAGCCTTTCGCTTTGGTAACGTCTTCAATGTCAAGCAAACGCCCATTCAAAGCCTTTTCCACTGCTTGTTCAACTCTGGTTTCGCCGCTGCCTTCGCCGATGCCAATTGAAGCCAAGCCAGAATCGCTCATGATTGCCTTTAGATCCGCATAGTCCATGTTGATTAGGCTTGCAGTGGTTATGGTTTCAGTTACACCTTTAACGAATTTGCCTACAGTGGTGTTTGCAACGCCTAACGCTTCCCGGAACGGCAAGTTACCTGCAACCTTCACCAGCCGATTGTTGTCAATGACCACAACAGTATCGCACACAGCCTTTAGCCGATTCAAGCCTCGCTTTGCAGCAGCCATCCTAGCGGTCTCAACTTCAAACGGAAGAGTAACCACACCCACAATCAAGGGCGAAGTTGGAGAACCTGCACACTTTTTGCGCAAAACATCAGCTAAACCAACGATTGCGCCAGTTCCTGTTCCACCGCCTAACCCAGCCACCATGAAAACAATATTAGCTCTCGATAATTCATGGACAACCTCGTTAGCGGTTTCATACAGAGCTTTCTCTCCAACCTCAGGGTAACCTCCACTGCCAAGACCTCTAGTCAACTTCTCACCAATCAGAATCCGCCTATCCGCCTTAGTTATCCGCAAATGAGTCGCATCAGTATTCACCGCAACCAACTTACCACCAACAATGCCCTTCTCTTTAACCCATGTAATTACGTTGCACCCAGCACCGCCAAGACCAACAGCAACAACAGCAGGCGCAGCCATCCTTGCATACTTCTCTATTTTCTCTTCTTGAGTCTCCACATAAGGAGTCTCCGCATATTCAAACGTTTGATCGTTTTCGGTTTGTATTTTTCATTACCCCCAATCAGTATCGTAAGAGTTACGATACTTTATATTTAAGGTTTATGCAGGATGTCTATTAATTGTTTTATTGTAAAACATTTGTACTGTTGTACAGTTGTTTTTGGTAATATAGCTTATATAGGACTGTATCAAAAACAATTTTGGAGAGTTTATGAAAAAGCTTGCGTTGATGAAAAAGTTCATGAGGAGTTTCGTTGGAAAGGGTTTTCGTCTTGTTATTAAGGAGCATGAGGGTGTGTTTAGGGTGCATACTATTGAAATAATGCAGAAGACTGATGACAGGTGCCCAGTCAAGGATATCCCAGTAGGTGACTATTTTCTGCACTTAGTAGCCACCAATCCTCAGGGAAGCGAAGCCTCCATCGTTTGCAATTGGACCGATGACCTGCTGGAAAGCCTCTTGGCAAGCTACAAGGATGCAAAAGACGCTGACTTTTCCGAAATAACAATGTATAGAAATCCGCTGTCTAATGATTCGAATCAGTGGCTTTTGACATGGGGCAACAAGCCGGAAAAGCCAAAGAAAGACCCGATAAGGTACATAAGCTAGAAAAAGCAAGCCTTTTTTTCCTTTCTTAAAGTTCGCTAACTCGCCGCCATATCATGGAAAATGCTAGCAGCTTAGAAAATCTATAGCCCTTTTATCTAGTCAGGACCAGTCGGCTTTGCTTGCTTTGCCATAGACCCTCTTCCCCTTTAGCAGTAGATAAGATTTTTATCGATATGTTGATTTTTGTATGCGGTTTTGATTTTTTGTTAATGCACTCTTTATGTGGGTGTGGCGATACCCATCATTCCGCGTTGTCGGGCATTGCCTTATCTCTTTAGTCCCATCCCGATAATAAACCGTCCACCCTTTAGTTACTTTGCAGTACCTATTAGTAGCGCTTGTATCAGAGAAATGCTGAAATAATAGTTAAGTAGGGGTTAAAATGGTTGAATAAATCTTGGCTGAACCCTGAGTCACGTCCATGGCGGGCTGCTAAACAAAATATCTGCATCCTCCCATTTCGGCGAGGAAGCTTTGACCTTCACAGGTAAAATCTACTCTGGTGATAAAAGAATTGGAGCTTAATTTTCAGGCAAGTTCAAAAGAATTCGACAATTTTTAACGATGTGTTTATTTTTCACATTTATGGTTTAGTCTATTCAAGTTAAAACACAGGAGCAGGCAAACCGTGGAAAAAAATACCAAGATAACGATGCTGCACGGTGCAGGCGGCACAGTCATGCATGACCTAGTCAAAAACGTTGTCGTAAAATATTTTGGCGGCGTAGGCAGCGCAGACGTTCCGCTTGAAGCCATGGACGATGCTGCGGTGGTTGGCGATGTCGTGTTCAAAAGCGATTCTCATGCGGTTAAACCAATCTTTTTTCCCGGCGGCGACATCGGACGCATAGCCATCTCAGGCACAGTAAACGACATATCAGCGCTAGGTGCGCAGCCTTACGCTTTGGCTTGCGGTTTGGTCCTTGAGGAAGGCTTGCCGATGTCTGATTTGGAGAGGATTTTGGCGAGCATGAGGCAGACCTGCCTTGAAGCTGACGTTGGCATAGTCACGGGCGATACGAAGGTGGTTGAGCGTGGCAGTTTGGGCGGCTGCGTCATGAACGTATCAGGAATTGGCAAAAGAACCGCTGCACTGGAGAGCAACCTCAAAGTGGTTAAGCAGTACAGGAGTGGGTTTGCTTCTCGTTGGGTGCTTGATTCCAACTTGAGCGCTGGTGACAAGATTATTTTATCAGGCACCATTGGTGACCACGGCTTGGCGGTGCTTTCGGCTCAGCAGGGATTAACGTTTGGAAGCCAAATCCAATCAGACGTAAAACCCCTAAACCGCATGATACAAAAGCTGCTTGGCGAAGTCGGCGGTGTGGTAGCCATGAAAGACCCGACACGCGGAGGCTTAGCTGACGCGTTAAATGAGTATGCGGAAAAATCCAAAGTCGGCATACTAATAGAGGAGGACAAGGTGCCGATTCGAGAGGATGTGCAGACAGCCTGCGAAATGCTCGGCTTAGACCCCTTAGAGATTGGCAATGAGGGCAAAATAATCATCGGCGCAGTCCCAGAGAAGGCGCAGGAGGTCTTGGAGTTTTTGAAGAAGACCCCTGAAGGCAAAGATGCCCAAGTAATCGGGGAAGCCACAACCCAGTTCAAGGGCGTAGCCATGCAGACGCTGGTCGGTGGCAAAAGAATAATCGCGCGGCCAATCGGCGACCCAGTCCCCAGAATCTGCTAGGCCTGAACAGCTACGTTTTTTGCCCAGACGCGGCAGGTGCCTTCACTGCTGACCATGCAGGCGCCAACGGGTTTTGCGGGCGTGCAAGCCTTCATGAACATGGGGCACTCGTCGGGTTTGATTTTGCCGATGATTACAAGGTGGCATTCGCATCCAAGCAAGATGTCCTTGCCCTGCTCCACATGAACGCCGAATTTTTCTCTTGCATCAAACTGCTTGAGCGATTCGCGAAGTTGCAGAGCCGAGTCAGGGAGCCTGCCGATTCCCCGCCAGTTACCGCCTGTGACGGTGAAGGCTTTGTCCATCATTTCCAACGCTTTCAAGTTACCCTCAGGTTTCACCACGCGTGGATACTCGTTCTCAAGTCTTGCCTTGCCTTCGCTGTGCTGTTTCAGAATCATGTAAACTGCCATCAGCACGTCGACCGGTTCAAAGCCGGCAACAACCGTAGGCATCCGATAAACCCGCGGAAACAACTCGTAAGGTTTCAACCCGATAATCGCGCTCACATGCCCAGGAGCAATAAAACCGTCAATTTCTAGGTCTCCGACGCCCAGCAAGAGCTCCATGGCGGGGGGGATTAAACGGTGAGAAACCAAAAAACTAAAATTTCCAGGCAAATCACCCAGTGCCTCAACCGCCGTGGAAGGAGCTGTCGTTTCAAAGCCGACCGCGGAAAACACAAACTGTTTGTCCGGTTCTTTTTTGGCCATTTCCACCGCGTCAGAAACCGCGTAAACCACCCGCACGTCAGCCCCAACGGCTTTGGCTTCCAACAGTGACGTCTCACTGCCTGGAACCCGCAGAACATCCCCAAAGCAGGTTATGACAATGCCTTTTTTGGCTAACTGCACTGCCTCATCAATTTCCGCCGCGGGAACGATGCAGACGGGGCATCCTGGACCCGCAATAACCTCAACGTTTTTGGGCAAAAGGCTGCGCAGGCCAAAGTGGGTTATTGTCCACTCGTGTGTGCCGCATACGTGGCAGATTTTTATTTTTCCCTTTTTCGGTGCGATCTCTTGGATTTTTGTAGCTATGGTTTTTGCGAGTTCTGGGTTGCGGAAGCGGAGTTTTTCAGTCAAACCTCTTCACTGCCCCCTTTATTCTTGTTGTCCAGATGCTAAAATCTCGTTCCATAAACTTAGGGTTTCTAGAGCTTCTTTTTCTTCCATAACTTGTATGGCATAGCCTGCGTGAACCAAAACGTAGTCGCCTACTTTAGCGTCAACAAGCGTCACATTAACTTCTCGCAGAACGCCTTGACCAAAATCTACGTTGGCTTTTATGCCGTCTATGCTCATTACTTTGGCTGGAATCGCTAAACACATGCTTAATCAGTATTTAAAACGCTTTAATCAGCGATAAAAACAGATTGGTCTAAAAATCGGAAAAACCAGCCACAACTGCCTGCCCAAACGAAACCCCGCCATCACCCGCTGGAACCAGCTCATGAACCACAAACCGCAGCCCAGCGGACTCCACTGTTTTGCGCATGGTTTGGGTGAGGATTTGGTTGCAGGCTGCGCCGCCAGAGAAACCAACCGTTCTAACACCTTGAGCCATAGCTTTCTGCACTGCCAAGGATGCTAAACCTCTTGCTAGGTAAGCGTGGGCAGAATAAGCTAAATTGGCAACTGAAACTTTTCCAATGTTGTCAGAGATGGCTCTAAGCATTATCGTTGTATCCAGTATGTCACTATGCATAACTGGTTTAAGATTCAACACATCCGTGCCACCCATCGCAGCGGATTCCAGCTTCATGGCAGGCTCACCCTCATAACTGCGCTCAAAACAAACCCTCAAGACAGCAGACACAGCGTCCAAAACCCTGCCGCAACTCGTCGTCTCAACCGAACCACCGCCCTTCTGCAGCTGGCTTAGGATTAGTTTTGCCTCTGCCGCTCCATATGGCAAATGAGCACTGTTTTGCATCAGCCAAGACTCAACGTTTTCGCCGCTTTTGGCAAGCATAGCAGCAGCCACGCGCAATGGGTAACGGCTGGCTGTGTCGCCTCCAAGCAAAAGTTGAGGCTCCAAATGGGCAAGATGCACAAACTCTATTGACCCGCGCGTGCAGAACAGGACTTCGCCGCCCCAAGCCCCTCCGTCAGTACCATAGCCGTATCCGTCGCAGACTACGCCGATTACCTCTTCCAAGTTGTGCTCTGCCATTAAAGCGGCGGCATGCGCATGGTGATGTTGTACCTGAACCAGCGGTGAACCGTTCAGTTCAGCCATTTCTTTTGCCATGGCGGTTGTGGTGAATTTAGGGTGTAAATCGCAAGCCACCACTTCTCCTTTGCAGTTGGTCAAATGCGCTAGGTGACTGGTGGCTTCTTGCAGGAAACCGCGTGTTTCAACGTTCTCGACATCGCCGATGTGTTGGCTGATGAAGGCTTTGTCCTCAAGCAGTATGCACGCTGTGTTGTTTAATTCGCTGCCTAAACCGACGACACAACGTTTAGCTTTAGCTTTCAGCCGTATGGGTGCTGGGGCATAGCCTCGGCTTCGCCTAAGAAAAACTTGGCGGTCTCCGTGGACTCGCATGACGCTGTCGTCACATCGGTGGGCAATGTTGCGATTGTGAAACAAAAAGTAATCCACTGTGCCGCCAAGGGTTCTTAGTGCCTCTTGGTTGTCTTTTACGATGGGTTGGTTTGGCGGGTTGGCGCTAGTCATCACAAACGCCATGTCGCTCACTTGGTCAAAGAGCATGTAGTGCATGGCTGTGTAAGGCAGCATGACACCCACATTATGCAGGTTCGGAGCCACAAGCCCTGAGAGGCTGTAGTTGGAGCTTTTGTTTAGTAGAACGATTGGGCGTGCAGGAGAAGAAAGCAACTCCTCTTCTCTTGAGCTGACTGTGGCGAAGGTTTTTGCAGCCTCCAAGCTCCTTGCCATGATAGCGAAGGGTTTCTCGCGACGATGCTTGGTTTCCCTAAGCCTCAGCAAGGGCTTTTCTTTGATTGTTGAAGCCGCAATGTGGAAGCCGCCATATCCTTTTGCGGCAAGAACATGCCCCTCAGAGAGCAGCCTGCCAGCCTCCCGCACTGGGTCTTTGGCTTGAACCATCTCGCCCGTGTTTGTTGTTAGGTAGGCTTTTGGTCCGCATGGCGGGCACGCCACGGTTTGAGCGTGGAAACGCCTGTTGGCTGGGTCATCGTACTCTTTTTTGCAGAGACCGCAGAGGGGGAACTGGCGCATGGTGGTGTTTTCTCGGTCGTAGGGCAGGCGCTCGATGATGGTGAAGCGTGGACCGCAATCGGTGCAGGTTATGAAGAAGTACTCAAAGCGTGGGTTTTTGGGGTCGCGTAGCTCTTTGAGGCATTGGTTGCAAATGGCTATGTCTGGCGGGATGACTGAGCCTGAAAGCTCCGCTTCCTCTGTGCTCTTGTAAATGGTAAATTGCCGGTACTGGTTTTCGCCTGAAAGCTCCTTGGTCTGAACTTGGTCGATTTGGGCTAGCGGCGGCTTTTGCTCAGTCAAGTCACGCATAAAACCCTTGACTTTCTGCGCGTCGCCCTCAAGGAGCACTTCAACTCCAGCATCACCCCTGTTGCGCACGTATCCTGCTAAGCCATGCTTCACTGCCGTGCGGTAGATGAACGGTCGGAAGCCGACGCCCTGAACGATGCCTGTGACGTTGAGTTTTATGCGCAAGGGTTGAGCCTTCGCTATTTGAGAATGGAGATTTTCTCTTATAGGTTTCGACCAAACTCTAAAAAACGGCGGCTGGTGGTGTTTAGGCTTTTTCTATCTATTAGGTACGAAAGAGGTAGGTTGATAGACCTCGCGTGCTTTTGACTTTTAGGGTTGTTCTTTGAGTTGTCGTCTTAGGACTTTGCCTGCGCCGCTTATAGGTAGCTCCCTTCTGAATTCGACTTCGCGGATGGCTTTGTATGGTGCCACTTTACCGTTGACAAACGCCATGACTTCCTCCGCGGAAGCAGTAGCGCGTTCTTTGAGCACGATGAAGGCTTTTGGAACCTCGCCCACGACAGGCTCAGGCTTGCCAACGACCGCGCATAGTTTCACGGCTAGATGCTCATACAAGACATCCTCAAGCTCCCGCGGGTAAACGCTGTAGTCTTTGTATTTTATGAGGTCTTTTTTGCGGTCAGTAATGTAGAAGTAGCCGTCCTCATCCATGCGTGCAATGTCCCCTGTTAAGAGCCAGCCATTGTGAAGCACTAGGGCGGTTTCCTGTGGCTTTCTCCAGTAACCCGCCATTACCTGTGGTCCTTTCACTGCAAGCTCGCCTGTTTCGCCCGTCCCAAGTGTCCTTTCACCTGTTTCCAAATCAACGATGCACGCTTCAGTATCTGGGATGGGTAAACCGATTGAGCCCACTTTCACCGTTTTCATCGACTTGTCCACGGGCGTACAATGGGTAACGGGCGACGCTTCTGTCAACCCGTAACCTTCAGCGAGGAATCCGCCGGTGACCTCCATGAATTTATTCTGCACTTGTGGTGGCAGCGGGGAAGCGCCTGAAATGCAAACCCGAATCGATTTTAAATCATATTTACCCAGCTCTGGGTTGGCGAGGAGTATTGAATACATGGTTGGGGAGCCACAGTAAACCGTGGCTTTGTGCCTTTGTATGGCTTCTAAGACTTTGGCTGGTTCAAACTTGGGCACAAGCACTATTTTTGAGGCTAAACCGATGGGCACATTCATGCTTGTGGTCATGCCGTAAATGTGGAAAAGCGGCAACGCTGCAAGAAAAACATCTTTTCCGGTACCTTTTATCCAAGCAGCAAAAGCCATCGCGTTAGAGACTAGGTTGGAGTGGGTTAGCATGGCGCCTTTGGCTGTTCCTGTGGTGCCACCTGTGTACTGTAGAGCCGCCAAATCCTCTGATGGGTTGATGCTGATTTCCAGCGGGGTTTCGCTGGCTTCTTCGAGCAGTTGCTTGAAAGACCACACATCCTGCTTGCTAAATAAACCTGTTTGGGGCTTGTAATCCTGTAAACCCGTTGCTATGACATTCTTTAGCTTGGTTTTAGCCCAAATATTCTCCACAACGCCAAAAAGAGTATCCAAAACTACCATGGTTTGGGCTTGAGAATCGCACAGTTGATGCTCAACTTCCCGTTCCCGATGCAACGGACTAATCGACGTAACCACACCGCCCGCCTTAAGAACTCCAAAGTAGGCGATTATGAACTGGGGGATGTTAGGCAAAAAAACCCCGACCCGGTCACCCTTCACAACACCTAGCTTGGCAAGGGCGTTGGCAAACCGGTTTGAAAGCAAATCCAGCTGGGCATAAGTGATTTCCCGCTCAAAGCAGGTTAATGCAATTTTTTCAGGATAATCCTTAGCTGTTTCGTGCAGGAGTTCTTGCAGGGAAACATCAGGGTAGTTAATGGTTCTTGGTACATCCGCAGGGTACTTACTAAACCAAGGTCTAATTTCCATAGTCAATTAAACGAGCCACCTATTGCCAGAAAATATGGCAAAAGAGTATTTAAAAAGTGGTGCCGGGGGCGGGATTCGAGCCCGCGACTTCTGGACATGGGCGCTTGGCCACTTTTGTTCTCCAGATTATGAGTCTGGCGCCCTAGCCAGGCTAGGCTACCCCGGCATTTTACCACCTTTTTTTTGTAGCCGTGTCTTTTTAGTCTGTCTTCTTTCATTTAAACTTTTAACATCCCAACAGCCGATATCCGCTAAGAACCTTGGTTGTCTGTGAAAAGGGGTTTCTTAGGGTGATGGGTAACCTTTTGGTCCTCCTGTTTTGGCGCTCTCCCAGTAATGCATGTAGAGGTCTTTGCACCATTTGTGCGCCTGCGCATCTGTTGATTCAAACGCTGAGGGATTCCAGCTTTCCATCTGTTGATAGAAAGCCGACGCGCGCCTCCTTCTCTGACATGGTCATGATGATGGAACGCGTTTTAGGGTTCTTCTTTCTCTGCGGTTGGGTATGGTGGGGAGGGGTTTAAAGCCTGGAGGCGGCACTAAATCCTCATGCAGTATGAGCCTGAACTGTGCGCCTCGTTTTATGGCAACTTCAAGATAGGGCAGGTACTCATGAGCACTTGGTTGCCTATTATCCAGATGTATTCTTGGGCTTGCTCGATGAGGTTTTCTGCCTTGCTAAAAGCAACCATAATGTAGCCGGTGAATGTGCAGTTTTTTAGTTCGCCGATTCTAGCTATGTATTCGTGGAAGATTAGACGGGTTATGAGTGGTAAAGTATTCTCGATGCAGGGAGAGAAATTCAGTCCATGCAATTGCCTAATCACATATTCACCGTAGGGAATTAGGTTGTATAAGCCCTCCGCGTCTTTTACAATCAGTTTAGCCTCGCTTAACCTTAACAGGTGTCTGGAAGTCTCTTGGACGGTGAGGTCAAGTTTGCTGGAAATTTGAGTGAGCCTTTAGGTTTTTTCTGAATTTCCAAAAGAATATTTAGCCTATCTTCGTTTGCTAATTCAAAAAAGCAGGTCACTGAGCATCTCCAAAGTTAAGCCTGTACACCTCGTCATTTAGTCATCTGTTAATGAAATTTCAGTGATTCTGTTTAGGAGACTATTTCTACAATTCAACAGTTCACCTCTCTTTGATGCATCAAAGGCTATCCAGCAATGCTCTCAGCTCTTGCCTGTTCACTGGCTATTTGCATCCTAATATCAAAACTATGCAGAAGACTCCTAAGAGGGGAGGGTCTGTATTGGCGGAAAACCAGTCGATTAACATGTTGAAAATCTGTGCTTAATATAGGAGGAGGGGTCTATCGGCAGAGCAACAAAACAATTCATGCCTCTACGCTTGCAACAACCCCTGTTACCACGCAGCCACCGCCCAACACCAAAACCACAAACCAGCAAGAATCTTGCGTTATTTATTTAAACTTCAAAAAACAAACAATAGCCAACATATAAAATTAATATATACATGAAACGCAATCAAGTACAGAGGAAAAACCCGGCATGGCTTGGTACGATGACCCCTTAACGGTTACTGCAATAGCGCTAGTGGTAATCATCGCCGCCACAACAGTAATCTTTGCCATGCAAAAACTCACAAAAAAACCGCCAACCCAGAAGAAATCCAAGCAATCAGCTTCAGACTCAAACCCAAACCTCCAACTAACAGGATTACCCCTCAAACTCTCAAAAAGCATCCAAACAACCATGGCATCCAACGCCAAAGATGAACTGCGCATACTCGAACTAGAACGGGAAATCCTTAGCGACGCCATAAGACGACTATATGAGGCTCATGCAGAAGGCAAAATCTCTGAGCAAGAACGAGAAAAACTAGCAGCAACCTACAAGAACCGCATGAACAGCATCAAAGAATCCATCCAAAAAGACGAAAGCATAGTCGCCCTACATGAGCTTGAGGGCATGCAGGAAGACCTTATGAAGCTTTTCAGCGAACGATTCGGAGAATTAACCACAAAAGTTGAGGAGCTTCGGTCCAGAATTGACGTGAAGCCAATAAAAGAGATACCTGTAAAATTACCCAGCCAAACATCTAAGCCAGCGCAAATCGAGGTTGAGGACGAGGAAGAAGAGGAAGAGGTGACGGTGGAGGAGAAGCAGCCTAAAAAGAAGCGTAAGCCTGCAGTAGAGAAGGCTGATGTGAAATCTGAGGCGGAACGAAGAATCGAGTCAATTAGAAGCGAAGTTGAAAAGGTTTTAGATAAGTTGGGGCAGATGGAAATTGAAGGCTAACCTTGACATGGCCCAGGTGGCTAAAAAGAAGGCTGCGTTAGAGGCTGTTAAGCATGTTAAAGATAATTTTATTGTTGGTTTAGGAAGCGGAAGTACAACAGCGTTTGCCATAGAAGCATTAGGTGAAAGAATAAAACAGGAAAACCTGCATGTGATGGGTGTCCCTACGTCTTATCAAGCCTTCTTGCTTGCAGTTGAAAGTGGAGTCCCAATCACAACGCTTGAGGAGCATCCTGTTGTTGATGTGACTATTGATGGCGCAGACCAAATTACGCCTGAGTTGCATTTGATTAAGGGTATGGGTGCGGCGTTGGCGCGTGAGAAAATTGTTGCTTCAGCCTCAAAGCTTAATGTTATTGTTGCTGATAAGCAGAAGAGGGTGCGGGTTTTAGGGGAAGGCAATCAGGTGGTTCCCATTGAGGTTTTGCCCTTTGCCATTTCGTTGGTTAAGCGGAAGATTGTCGATGTTGGTGGCGTTCCTGTTTTGCGTGAGGGTAAGGGCAAGTTGGGGCCTGTGATTACGGATAACGGGAATGCGCTTTTTGATGCTAGCTTTGGAGAGATTGGGAACCCTGCTGAGTTGGATGTGAGGTTGAAGATGATTCCTGGAGTGGTGGAAACAGGCTTCTTTATCGGGTTAACTGATATTGTTTATCTTGGAACGGATAGTTCTGTGGAGAAAATTGAGCGCTTAAGTAAATAGCGTTGCATGTGGCTGATGGTTTGCAGTCACACAGTTTAAAATAAGAAGGCAAATGTTCTGTTTGTTAGGTTTTAGGTATGTCTATTCTTTTGCGGGCAGCTTTGGTTGTGGTTTTGGTTTGGCTTTTGAGTTGGATTTTGTTTCCCGCGGTCGGTTTGATTTTGCATCCTTTGCTTGTGCTTGCGGTTATCATTCTTATGGTTTGGCTCATCACTGACGCAGACCAGTTTAGCGTTTAATGTGCAGAGGAGCTCTAACAATCCTTTTTTGCACCAGATTATGGCATGGGTTTTGTGCTGGTTATGCAAGCTGCCACAACAGTGCCAAAGCAGGCTTAACTTGTAGATAGACGCAGTTTTCTCTCTAACCTCCATTATATACCCCCCTAAAAGCGTTGCACAAAGCCCAAAAGACTAGCAAACGCAAACAAACAATCTAACCGATTACCGCAAAACAAGAACCGCCAAAAACCAGCAATGGCTACCAGCGCTTTAGTTGCTCTGCTTCCTGTAGAACGAACTAATTAGCTAAGTCGGTGGGATTAGGTTTAAATTCTCAAGGTTTACTCAGCAACTAGTTATGAGAATAATTGCTGTTATCGGCGGTATCGCCGCGGCGGTGGTGTTCTTTTTTGCAGTGATTTTTGCGCTTGCGGCTTCCGTGCAGGCTACTGCGACGCGTTTGGCGACAAGCGGAATCCTCTTCATTATTGGGCTTGCAATTATTGTTGGGGTTTACTATGTTACGCGTAAGCCGAAGACTGTGATTCAGCGGTTGGAGGTTTCTGGCAGAATGAGTGCTGCCCAAATCCGCTGTCCTAACTGCGGCGGCAGCATCAACCCGCGCGAAATCAAGATAGTTCAGGGAGTGCCATATGTTAAGTGTCCGTATTGTGGTACCACGTTTGAGGTTGTTGAGGAGCCAAAATGGTGAAGCGCAGCATCCTTTTCGTCGTTGTTTTTGTGTTGGCTGTGGCGTCTATGTCGATTGGCGTTGCCAGCGCTCAAAGGGTTTTTAATTTTGACCACCAGTGGGCACAGCTTTTTATCAACCAGGATGGAACAGTTGACTTAACCTACAACGTTACCGTAACGCTGAGTTCAGGCGACCCCATAAACTTTGTGCGGCTAGGTCAACCAAACGGCGACTTTACGGTGGGAGAAGCCGTGGACCAGTTCGGGCGGCAACTGCAAGCCACAGATGACAGTAGCGGAAGCAATTATCGCGTCAGAGTTGACCTTGCTGAGCCGTTGACCGCTGGAAACACCGTCTGGTTCACAGTCACCACAAACGTGGCACGCATGATATTCAACGACACAACAAACCCTGGCAACTATGGGATGCAGTTTGCGCCCCAATGGCTCCAAGACGTGCCCATCAACGACGTGCGAATTCAAATTGTTCTGCCGCCCGACGTAACGGTTGACGAGGTGAAAACCACAGAGGTCTTCTACAACAGTACCTCCATAGTGGAGGGCAGATTGGCGGTTTACTGGGAAAAACCCGTCCTGCAACCCAACGAAATCTTCCTTGTCGGCGTTTCTTTTCCAGCTCCGTACCTGCCAGATTTCACCCCCCCGCCGGACGGTGGTTTTGGAGAGTTAGAGGGCTACATGGTGCTGTTTCTTTTGGCGGGGCTCGTCATTGTTGTGCTTGCGGTAATTATTTTCTTGGCTACCAGAAAAAGCAGCTACTCCACGCCGCGGGTCAGCATGGAAACCTTGGGAATAAAACGAGGTTTAACCGCCGTCGAAGCCTCTTACCTTTTGGATCTAAAGCCGCCGCAAATTGTCACCGCCATTCTCTACAGCCTGCTCCAGAAAAGGGCAGTTTGGGCTGAAGAGACTAAGCCGTCGCTTAAACTCCGAGTGTTGCCGCCATATGAGAACAAAACAGGAACCAAGGAATTTCCCTTGCGCTACTACGAAATTGATTTTCTCAGAGCGCTAAGGGCGGACGGCTCGCTGGATGAGGAGAAGCTGGCGAGAGCCATCATGTTTCTGCGCGACACGGTGGAGCAGAAGATGCATGGGTACAGCAGAAAAGACACCGTGGACTACTACGTCAAAATCGTATCTCAAGCATGGAGCCAAGTGGAGCAAGCCGGCACGGTGGAGTTGGCTTCGAACGCTTATGATGAGCAGTTGCTATGGCTTATGCTTGACCCTAACCAGCGCACCCGCACAGAGACCGTGTTCAGAGACCGCACCTTTGAGCCTAACCCCTTGTGGTTCTGGTGGTGGTACAGCTACTCAACCTACAATCCCCGCCCTACCTACAAGCCAAACATCAATGTTCCCACACAATCGGGCAAGCCCCCAAGCATTCCAGGCGGACAATTCGCAGACAACATCGCCACAGCCGTGGAAATCACCTCAAACAACATCGTAGTCAGCCTGGAAAAGTTCGCTAACGCCATTGTTCCGCCGCCGCCAAAAGCATCCCACAAACCAGCACGAGCCGGAGCGGACTGCGTTTGCGCTTGTGCAGCTTGCGCCTGTGCCTGCGCGTGTGTTTCATGTGCTTGTGCGTGCGCGGGGGGAGGAGTTGGTTAAGGGATGAGCAGGTTAAAGAGAATCTTGCATTCGCCTGAGATTCCAGAGGGCAGGTTCACCTATCGGGGCACTGACGAGTTCGCCGGCATGTCCCTTCAGCTGCGCATTGAACACGGCAAAAGAGGCGTACTGGTCATCAACGCAAACACCGTGCTCCACCTCAACGAAACCGCCGCTGCCTACGCCTACTACTTCATGCAGGGACTGCCCGAGAGTGAGGTTTTAAAGAAGATTCGCCGCCTATACCGCGTTAGCGCTGAGGAGGCAAAGGCGGATTATGAGAAACTCGTCTACACCATCAGCACGCTGGCGCAAACCGAAAAAGTTGACCCCGTGTCTTTTTTGGAAATCGCGAAGGAAGAGCCCTTCAGCTACCACTACTCCGCGCCCCTACGCATGGACTTAGCCGTGACTTTTCGGTGCCAAAACGACTGCGTGCACTGCTATGCTGGCGGACCACACCAAACAGCCGAACTAACCACAGCAGAGTGGAAGCAAGTCATCGACAAACTCAGCCAAGTCGGCGTTTTCATCGTTACCTTCACAGGCGGAGAACCCACCCTGCGCGAGGATTTGCCTGAGTTTTTGCATTATGCACAGCAGAAAGGCATGGTTTCAGGGTTAATCACTAATGGGCGAAAACTAAAAGACAAAGCCTATGTGGACGCGCTGGAGAAGGCTGGGCTGGATTTTATACAAATCACCCTTGAATCCCACAAACCGCAGGTCCACGACGCAATAACAAAGGTGCAGGGCAGCTGGGCTGAAACGGTGGCTGGCATAAAAAACGCTGTACAATCGCAAATTTACGTCTCAACCAACGCAACACTAAACAAACAAAACGCAGGCGAATTCTTAGACACAATTGATTTTATCAAGGCGCTGGATGTGGATGCTTTCGGCTGCAACAGCCTCATCTACTCAGGAAGAGCCAACGCTGCAAGCCAACAGTTCGCCCTAACCATAGAAGAGCTCAGCGTGGTTTTGCCCCAAATCCGCGACAAAGCCAACCTGCTGGGGCTAAAGTTTCTGTGGTACACTCCAACGCAGTACTGCGAGTTTAACCCTGTACAGCTTGGTTTAGGCGTAAAATCCTGCACTGCCGCCCTCATTAACGCTTGTGTGGGTCCAAATGGCGATGTATATCCCTGCCAAAGCTACTTTGAAAGTTTAGGCAACATCCTAGTGGACTCTTGGGAGCGCATCTGGAACAACCCCATAGCCGTAAAACTACGCAGCCGCGACTATGCAGAGGCTAAATGCAGAGATTGCCCTGAACTTCAGGTTTGCGGCGGTGGATGCCCGCTTGAACTGCAAAATAAAAAGGGCGTTTGCAGCTAGGCAGGATAGTTTTATCTTTAGCAAGCTACCATTCTCTTTTGATATAACGCTGATTTAAGAGTTAAGGAAGAAAATGACGGCTAAAGAGAAAAACCGCCTAGCAGTCTTCGATGTTGAAGGAGTGCTGATTCCCAAGAACCGCTTCTTTTTCGAAGTCGGCAAAAATCTGGGTCTTGTCAGGCTAGTAAAGTTTCTTTTTTTCGGTTTCCTCTATGAAGCAGGCATCTTAAAGCTGGAGTCAGCCCTAAAACGTATCTTCAGCAACCTGCAAGGCGTAAAAATGGACCTGCTCTTGCGCATGTTTGAGAAGCTGCCGTCAACACCCTCCATCAAGAGCGTTTTTTGCCAGCTTAAAATGAGAAACTACAAGATTGCCCTGATAAGCTCGGGGCTGCCAACGGTTCTTGTCAAAAAGTTAGCCGATGAAGTCGGCGCAGACTATGCTTTCGGCATTGAAGTCGGCACTGTTGACGGCGTGTTAACGGGTGAAATTTGGGGCGACGCGATAGGGCTTAATGGGAAACTGAAGATTTTGGAGCAGATTTTAGCAGCTGAAGGGTTAAGCCTGCGCGATTGCGTAGTGGTTGCTGACGACCGAAACAACCGCTGCCTATTCCTGCCCCAAACCCTCAAAATCGGCTACAACCCAGATTTTGTATTGCGGGTCAAAGCGGATAAAGTGGTAATAGGCAAACTGTCGCGAATCCTTCCTATTATAGATGGAAAACCCATCAAGCGTTCCCTACCCACAAGAAAAGATTTTGTGCGAGAGGACATCCACGCGGCAGGCTTTTTTGTTCCCGTCGTAGCAGGCTTAATCGGCGTCCCAATTGTTGCCGCCTTAATTTTTGTGGTTTCACTGCTCTATCTTGTTTCTGAGCTTTACCGCCTAGAAGGAAAAGACCTGCCTGTGTTTTCGGCGATTACGCGTCATGCAGCTTCCCAAACTGAACTCCAAGGGTTTGCTGCTGCACCCCTATACTTTGCCTTCGGAATACTGTTGACCCTGCTGCTTTTCCCCACCCTTGCAGGCGGCGCCGCCATTGCCATGTTCTGCTTAGGCGACAGCACAGCCTCAATTTTCGGAGGAATTGTCTCCAAAACCCTGCCATTTAACAAGGGCAAGACCTTAGAGGGCTCGTTGGCTGGGTTCTTGTTTGCCTTTTTAGCTGGAGCATTTTTTGTCCCGCCGGTTTTTGCTTTGGCTGGTGCAGCGATTGCCATGACAATTGAGGTTTTGCCTTTGCCGGTTAACGATAACGTTTTGGTTCCTGTGTTTACAGGTTTAGCTTTGACGCTGATGGTTGGTGTTTAGATGGGAAACAGGGCTTTTTCGTAATCCAAAACCAAGAACTTCTTGCCCCTTTGAATCACCACATGTCCTTCTTGTTCTAAGAGAATCTTTTGGATGTCTGTTCCGCCAGGATATTTGTCGTTTAACAATCCGCCTGTTTTTAGTGTTCGCCAGTAAGGGGTAATGTCGGTTTTTCCCTGTTGCCGCTGCTCCTCGGCGGCGTTGGCTGCAACCCAAGCGAATATGCCTGTGGTCATGGGGCAACCGATGGTGGCGTTGTGTTTTTTTGCAAGAGCCTGGAGAATGTGATTGATTGTTGTGAGTTTTCCTTTTGGAATTTTTGCCATGAGTTCATTAACTTCTATGGGCGCTGGAATAACCACGGTTCCCGTGCCCCATTTTGTGCTCATTTTACCGGTGATTTCCTCAACTTTGGGTAAACCCTTGTTATCGTTTAGTTTTTGCTGCCAAGTCGGCTTTTTTGGAGGCGTACACTTCACCCAATGCTAGTTTTCTGAGTTGATTAAATTAATTTTTTGCTGACGCGACATCTTCTTTATTTCCTTCTCTCTTCTCATAGCTTGGGCTTGAGAATCAAAATTCTCCACATAAGCAACCCTGCGCGGCTTGTGCGATTTAGTATATTTTGCACCCTTACCATTCTCATGCTGTTTGAGCCGCTCTTGCAGGTTCTTTGTGTATCCTGTGTAGAAGCTGCCATCCATACACTGCAGAATATAAACACAGAACTTCACGCTTTCTGGCTCCTTTAGATGTCTGGTGGCATGTAGTTGAAGGCGATGCCTTTCTGGATTGCGCGTTTGAGGTATGCTTCTGGATCGATTTCTTGGACTTTTGCTCTGTCAACGTCGATTATATAGATTTCTTGGATGCGTGCGTTTTGTATGTCTTCGGTTAAGACTGGGGGTTTTTGGTAGTATTTGTCGCAGAGTTTTTTGATGTCTTGGATTTCTTGGGTTGTTCTGTTTCTCGGCTGTTTTGCCAGCGCTGGTGGAAAGGGCAGGATGTAGTGTGGTGGCACGCCTAAAGTGAATTTACCAGCAAAACTACTGTAACGTATTATTTTGCTTGCTAACCTTGCAGAAGTATAGGTTAAGGGCGCCAACGCATGTTCAGGCGGAATGAAGCCTGTTTCTATCTCAACAATTTCATTTCCTAAACCTTTTATGGCATATAAATCGCAGGTTAAAATGGGATTTAGAATGTACTCGATTTGTACCTCGTAGCCTTTCAAGATGAGGTATTTGGCGCAGACAAGCTCCATAACAGAGTGGTTGATTTTGACGATGTTTTCCGTGTGAAGCTTTATGAGCCAGTCTTTAAGCATGTTGAGCTTGTTTTCCACTTCCAAGTCTGTTTCTCTTGTTAGCCTAGATAAGAGAGTTGTAAGGTCACGATCGAATTTTTCTCTGCCGCTCATCAATACAATAGATCGATTTTTGAGTATATAAAGCCGAAAAGTATCAAAACCATAACCGAGCAGTTATTTAGGGCTTGTTTTGCTTAAATATCGTCCATGCTTACATGTTTCAGGCTGTTGGTTCGTGATTTTTTCGCTAAAATAATGTTTAAACCTTGTTTTTGGGCTGAATTGATTGAGCAGGCTTTGTACAAGCAGTCTTAAATAGACTTGATTTCTCAGTTATTATCTACCGAGTTGAGGAGCAAGCTGAACAACTAGGCTTAGAACAGTTGTAAACATTAACTAACTGGCTTAGTAGTCTCTTGCGATTGCATCAACAGGATTATCTTTGCGGTTTAGTTAACAGCTGGCTGAACTCTGTCTGGTTGTTTTAGGCTTAGACTCAACTTGGCAACTTTATGTTTTTACAGGTCTATGGCTGAGAGAACAAGCCTCGTGTTAGGCACATCAACCTCAACTATTTTGCAATTCTTGAACTCTTTGGCTTCACCCAAAATATTCTTAACTATAACGTTGTCGCCGTCAGTTTTGGCATAAATTACATCTTTAAACTCCACTTTACCATTAACAATAACGTTAAACTCGCACATTGCCATTTCACCATTTGGAGAATCACTTTCTGGGTTATAAGGGCTTTCGCCAAAGAAGCCAAAAAAGTTTAAGGAAAAAAGGGCT
>QYYE01000069.1 GCA_003589585.1 Candidatus Bathyarchaeota archaeon | reverse complement strand
AAAAGCAACACCTACCTTGGCAAACCAAAAACCAAGCTTAGCAAGGCAGCGTATTCTTTCTTTATATAGGAGGAGGGGGTCTATGGCAGAGCAACAGCCCCTTTTTCAACATAGCACAAGACGCCTATTAAAAAGGGAGCTATAGAAAAAATCACAGTTCAGTTTCTTGATGTTATGGTCTGTATCCACTAAGTGTACAAAGCGCCAAGGCGGCAGCTGTTAAATCGGCAGTAGTTCCAGGATTGCAAGAGTTGCCAGTTAACCGCAGTTTTCTGTCAAATTCTGCAAGACTCTTTTGTCCCTCTGCGGTTTCTAATCCACCAAGCTCCAGCACAGCCTTCGCATCAGACGAAACTTCAAGAGCTTTTTGTTTGCCGACTTTCCGAGCAATAAAAGTGTCCGGACGCTCTGAGAGAATTTTCAGGAACGTGTGAACCACAGCAGTGTTCAAGGACTTAGTTTTTAGCTGAGTCATCAAGTAAGGATAAGCTAAATCAAACGTTACTGGATAATTTTTTACCCATTCAAAGCAAATGTCATCATAGCTCTGGGCGATTTTGAAAACCTCAAACAAACCAATATTCCCCTCAACCAACCGCTCTTTCGAACGTGGGTCAGTCACGTCAAGGTCAGCTGCACCGCCAAGACCACTAGGACAAGCAACATCCACAGCCTCATACAAGTGAACAGAATCCCAAGCAGATGTCGCCCGAACCACCAAATCAATATTTTTGCGCAAAACAGAAAAATCAAAACCATAATTTGCCCCGCTTGTTGTCATTCCAGCCGCAACCGCAATGGGAACAAACAGCATAACTGTGCCAAGAATGGTGTTTCCGCCCTTCTGCCAAGCCTTAACGTCTTCGGCACATTCCTTTATGAGTTCACCCAGCCCAACCTTTCCAAGCTCAAGCTTTCCATCCGCAACCAAAATCCCGCGGTAAGCAGCCTTTTGAAAGGCAGGTCCAGCAGCAACCGCAGAAGCCAAAAAATGCTCCACTCTCGTTCCCGCAAAACCAGAAGCAAAGGTAACGTTGCCTGGTTTTTCAGCGCTGACCTCAAGCATTATCGCCAACTGCAAGCATTTAGAAATATGTTGTGATTTTTCGCAATTGCCCAATGGATGCACCGACTTGAATAGTTCAAAAGAAAGTTTATTAAAGTTATGTAAAAAGCTACAATCAACTAAAGCATCTTACAGGGAATTTGTATGAAAGCACGAGAAGGAGACCTGATAAAAACAAAAAGCAACGTAGTCTTCGACGTAAAAGGCTTAATTCATCCACCAAACAAACTTATAGCGTTCCCAAGATTCATCCCCTCACCGCAAGGCACAAGACTGGGAAAAGACACAATGTACGGCAAAGTCTACAGCCTAGGTGACAGGTTCAAGTACCTGCAGGAGAACCATCCTGACCTCATAGTTTTTGACCCTGTCTTCGGTGAAACTCTCTGCGAAGTCCCCATTGACCAAATTGCCGAGCACTATCAGCCCAAACAAAAGCTAAAATCACTACGCACAGCCAAAACCCTCAGCACCTTAGAAAACAAAGCCCTTCGGCTGGCACAAGCTCTGAAAGAGAAAGCAGATATCCCTTGGAGCAGCATCGGCATCTCAGGCTCCATACAGGCAGGCTTAGCCACCAAAAAATCCGACATTGACCCAATCGTTTACGGAATAGAAAACTGTCAAAAAGCCTACGGTGCCCTGCAACAACTGTTAAAAGACCCCCACTCTCAGTTCAAGGCTTATACTAAGCAGGAGTTGGCGGAGCTGTATGATTTTCGTTCTAAAGATACGCAAATGAGCTTTGAAGATTTTGTTTTAACCGAAAGCCGCAAAGCTTTCCAAGGCAAATTCATGCAAACCGACTACTTTGTCCGTTTCCTAAAAGACTGGAACGAAGTAACCGAGCAGTATGGTGACGTTTGCTATAGTAACAGTGGCTATGCAAAAATAAACGCCAAGATAACGGATGATTCAGAGGCGCTTTTCACGCCCTGCACATATCAAGTTGAGGATGTAGAGGTTCTTGAAGGACCCAAAATTGAGCCCATAAAACAGATTGCTTCTTTCCGCGGCAGGTTCTGCCAGCAAGCATTAAATGGCGAAGAAATTGAGGCGCAGGGAAAAGTTGAACTTGTACGCTACAAAAAAAGCAAAGAGGAATATTACCGTTTAATCCTTGGCAACAAACCCTCAGACTACATGGTGCTCTCGCACTAGTGAAGCGCCTTTAAGACTTGCTCGTAGTAGCGTGGACAATAAGTCAAGGTAATCTGGTGGAAGCTTCCCTTAGGCGCAATGACTTCTTCTAGGTTGCCCTCAACAATCACAACCTCATTCTTTTGCGCCTGCAAGCGGAACTCTTCCATGAAAGAGAAAACCCTGCTTGCTGACAGCGCCTCTTTTTCACCGCTCAAAACCTCCAAAGGCTCAATACCGTAGATTGAGGGAATGAACGGTGCTTCATCATCCGCTGTAACTCGCGCTTTAATTCTTGCCCAGCCTTTACGTTCAATTCTTGTTTGCGCGTCGTACTCTGATTTAATTTCCCTCCAGGCTTTCACAGGTTCAAACTCTGCTTTTATGGTTCTGCCGCTGGCCTTATCCTCGTACAAACCGTAGATTTGTTTGCGACGCTGATGCCAAACGAAATCCTCAACAGTGAAGTTTTTGAACCGCCACTGCTTGCCACTCATAACCTGCTTAGATTCAAACTCGTTACGAAAGCTTGAGGCTTTCTCTTGGTAGAGAGTTTGGAGGGTTTTTCTGATTTTTTGGTTTTCTTTTTTGCCGTAGACAACCAAGTCGATGTCTGACAGTTTAGGATGATGGAAACTGTGAAGCATTGAGCCGAAGACACCGAAGTTTTGAGATTTTAAGCCTGATTTTTTTGTAACGGTGTTTAGGACTTGCAGGGTGGCTGCTATAAGCTCGTCTTTGGGCGGGGGTTTGAGGAGTTCTTGGAGGCGCTCCTCTGGTTTTCTTACTTGGACAATGTCGGTTTGGTTTATGCCGATGACTTTTCGGCGCAGCATGGCATGGTAAACGGTGTATTTTTGGAATTGGCTAGAGATTAGTTTCCAACCCTCATCGTTGTAAAATTTGTAGAAGGTTTGGTTTTTTCCAGTTCGTGGCGCTCGAAGATCAGTCGATTTGAAAATGTTGGCGCTAGCATATTCTGCATCGCATATGTAGGAGTCTTTAGGGTGACTATAGCCCATTACACGGAAAATTATGCCCTCGTGAGTTTGGATGGCGTCTCTATCTCGGAGTTTTAGATTGGCCAAATGTATTCTTCCTCTGAGGTTGCTGTTCCAACAACAACTTGATAGAAGACGCTGTTATCACGGGTTGATTGAACCTTTTCCAATGTACCAGCAACTTTAATTTGCTGTCCAGAGCGGGCAACGTTTCGGTAGCAGCCAATGTTTGAGACCACTTGTATGGGTATCTTGTCACTGTCTAGTTCGGATTGCAGGTCTTGGGGTTGGTAACTAGTGATTTTATAGGTTGACGGGCGATACATGGTTTCCGCGTCATCTTTAATGGTCGCTATGAAACGGACTGGCTCAAGCGGTGTATAAATGTAATCGCCATACTTGGTGGTAACCTCTTCTGGCTTTCTCGTCGCATTGTACATCCAAATTTTACCCTTATATTTTCCTACGAATTTGCGTGCCGCTTCTATGCGGTTGCCTGCGATGAATGTGAGTGCGCCTTGGTTAACCAGCCTTTGGATAGCTTCTTCGACTTGGCGAAAATTTTGCGTGCCGTAAACCACAAAATCCATGTCTGACTCTTGCGAGTGCATATCAAGCGCTATCGAACCATGCATGCCTAAATCAGCAAGATCAACGCCTGATTCTTTAGAGATAAGATTGACAAGTTCAAGTGCCAACTTTTGAATGCTGTCAAGTTTAGAAAGGTTTTGAAGCCAAACCAAACGGTCCTTTGGAACAAAAACTTGCTGGATTTTCTCCAGAGGCGCAGTAATAAGTTCCTTCCCTCGGGTCTCATCAAAAAAAAGGTAGTCAGGAAAAGCTTTACGGAAAGCTTCAATGAAAGTTTGATAGTTTTTGGCTGTGTAGAGTTTTTCAGCTCGAAACAGTTGGCTTGTAAGTGGGCCTGTCCCAAATTTCCAAGTACGGGTGAGCATTTGCACGTTAAATAGGTCTTTGTATTTGGCTGGGATGTATTTGAGGAAGGCGAAAACTCGGTTCTCAGGATGCTCGTACCCAAAGGTGTTGAAGATGAAGCCATCTTTTGTTATGAAGGTGTCCCCGTCCATTGGGGTCCAAATTTCTTCTGTTTCCGTGTTGGTGCACCGCGATTAAAATCGAAACGTATGTTAAAAAAGCTATTGTATCATTAATTGAATGAACAATTTGGTATTCTTTAGTTATCTTACTTTCTTTAAAAGGGCTCGTATGGCATCCTCTGCTCAATGCGAACACATGAAAGAAAAATCTGTTCTCTCGTCTATAGCGCCTATATAGACTATAAAGGTTAAACGAATATTTCACCGCCAGCTATATAGCCTTGAGAGGTGAACAAAAGTGCTATCACGAGATTGTGATGGATGCTCCCAACTAAAAATATGTAGTAAACGCTTTAGCAAAGTAGCTAAAGGGGGCAAAGTCTACTGCCCAGACGGCACACCCCACCTGGTAGACCAAGAAACATGCCAAAGCAGTGACCTCAGTCCGCAGCTCATTCCCGCTTATGCTTTATGGCGGTAGTTGTTTTGCTGTTTGTGTGGCAGGCGCGTTTGCGTTCTGTTCTTGGTTTGTCGCAAGCAGTTTAGGTGACCCCTACTGAACAATGAATAGTTTTGTTGCTTTGCCATAGACCCCCTCCCCTCCCTACCTGACCATAGAAAGTCTCCCCGATCTGTCCCTACCTGACACTTCTCCTACGCAAAAATACAACTACAAAAACCAACAATAAGGCAATAACAACCAACAATACAACTGTGGCAACTGTATTCAACCCAAACGTAACTGAGCTGCGCTTTGTGGGTCCGAGGGGTCAGGGGTTGTAGTTGGGTTTTCTGAAATAATTGGTGTAGGTGATGGTTTTAGCGCTGTCTCGGTGATGGTCAGGGTTTGGGTGTTATTCCAGCCGCTTTTCTCTCCAAAGAAATACCATGGAGCCGTGCCCCCTTCAACAACTCGATGTGTGTATCCTATCATTGCTTCTACTTGAAAACCCACTTCAGCCCCAACAGGAAGCGTTACATAAATACCCCTTGAATCCTACTTCAAGCCGTCTGTAGCTGAGTATCGGCCTTGATTAGAATAAACGGTGTCAGAGCCCAAATGTCTACCTAAATAGCTGTCTGACGGATTATAGATTTCATGCCAGTTTTCCTCAAAGTAGCCCTTCCAATGAATGTTATACATTAAGTAGGCGGTCCAATTAGAAGAGCCCTCTATTACTAAAAGGGCGTAATGGGCTCGTTTTTTATTCTGATCTCTATTGTTCTAGCTTCTACATGTTCACCTGGATTAGTCACTATCTGTCCTGTAAAGGGGTTGGCAATAGCTGTTGGTGGTATGTCATATGAAGAATCGAGCAGTTTTAGAGTAAATTCTGGGACAGAAGGTTTGGTTATCTGTGAGCTTGAGGGTCTGATTATCATTAGGCTTGAAAGAGCGAATATTGTGATAAGCATTGAGACGACATATTTGCGCATGCTAAATTCTACGAAAATACTTAAATTAAAGTTAACTGTAAAGAACCGATTTTTTCCTTTAATAAACAGGCTTGATTAGAGTGACCTTTCTTGATACATCAAAAGCTCAGCTTATTTTTATGATTCTTTAACCAGAATGGGAAAACATCAAAATTATCCCTTACCAGAATAATTTGTAACAGCGTAGCCTTTACTGCCCACAGATAACACAACCCACTGTGACCTAAAAATAGTTCTTCCTCAAAAGCAACTCTAAAAAAACTCTTGCAACAAATTAGGGGTTAGCTTTTTGCTTATTTTATTTGTGTTAGCTTCACTTGGTAAGTTGTTTGTCCGCCTGGCGGGAAAATAAAGAACACTGTGTAGCCTTGCGGGGTTGACTCGCCAAACGTTTGCGTGAAGGTGTTGTTGGTTTTTATCTGCAGGTCAGTTGCTTCTATCTTGCTGATTATGGGGTACAGGTCTTCTGATATGCATTTGTGGTCGTTGCCTCCGTCCCAGTAGCCACGGTACAGGTAAACGTCAGTCCAAGCGCCTGCACTAGGTGATTGGGTGCAGTTTATTGTGAGTTGCCACTGCTCGCCCGCTCCCGTCCTAAACGGGACATAAACTGTTTCCACCGTCGGGGTGAGGAATCTTAGACACTCGTTTGCTCCGCTGACATTAAAATCAAGCTCCTGCTGAGGCTCTTGCAGCACAGAAAGCAAAGACGAGTTGAAGACAACAAAAATCAAGCCGCAAATAACAATAATGCCGATGACAAAGCCTAAAGTTTTCGTTTTCATATTTTGCCCCTCGATTGCCAAGCATTCATACTAACGCTTGCTTGCTATTAAATTTTGCCAGCCCATGAACAAGGGCTAACACAAACCAAAAATCCTCTCCGCGTTCGCTGAGGTAGCCGTCGCCACTTCCTCAACGCTTAAGCCTTTTAGCTCTGCAATCCTTTGAGCTATCATCGGCACAAAACTTGGTTCATTACGTTTGCCCCGCATGGTTTGAGGCGCAAGCCACGGGCAATCTGTCTCCAAAAGCATGCTTTTTAGGTCTATCCAGCGGGCGACCTCGTGGAGCTCTCGAGCGTTGGGGTAAGTTACGGTTCCTGCAAACGAAACCAGAAAACCCAAATCAACGCATTTTGCAGCGTACTCATTGTTTCCTGAAAAACAATGCATAACACCCCCTACTTTGCCCTTAAACATTGTTAATGTTTGGAGAATATCGCTGTGGGCATCGCGGTCATGAATCACAACCGGCAAATCCAGTTCCTGTGCCATTTGGAGCTGGGCTTGGAAGGCTTGCTTTTGAGCTTTCCGTGGTGATAGGTTTCTGTAGAAGTCTAGGCCTATTTCGCCTATCGCTACCACTTTCGGGTCCTCAGCAAGTTTTCTGAAAACTTCAAGAGTTTTAGCGTCTAGTTTGCTGGCGTCATGAGGATGCATACCTACCGCTACGTAAAGTCCCCTGTGTTTTCCTGCCAGTTCCACGCATTTACGACTTCCGTTAACGTCAATGCCGACATTTATTATTCGAGTTACACCTTTTTGAGCGGCTCTTGCCAGCGCTTGCTCTCTGTCACCGTCAAAGCTTGACCATTGCAGATGAGCGTGAGTATCAACAAACATTCGTTCCACCATTAAGCCTCAATCATCTCTGCAGAAGAGTGCATAACCAAATAAAAAACCCACTGCCTTGTTTAATGGAAAACTGTTTGCGAAGTGAAGTTAACTAATTAGCCCTTTCTCCTTCGCAACTTGTTAAATCGGCTCAGCAAACCCGCATATTTACATTCTCAAAAAGTCTTATCTAATAAATAGTCTTTAGCAAGAAACGGGTATGCAGATGGCTAAGATGTGCTGGAACTGTAGACATTATGCTCTACAACTGAAGATATTGGTGCCAAAAGACCAGTCGTTTCAGGATTTTATGGAGAAAACAGGGAACTTCCAGTCTGATGTAATAGCTGTTGTGAAGGAAAAGCCACATCAATACGCCGTATGGTATAGGTTTGAAGGAAGCATAAAACTGCTCAGTTTCAGAGTGACTTCCACGTGCGGTCTTAAACTTGAAAAATGCACTTCTTATCCCATGTGCTTAGGATATGAGGCAAAAGAAGAATTCCAAAACAGAATCAGTAACATTACTTATAGCATGCGGCCTACTTCAGAGGAGATAGGGTTTAAACGAGAAGACACGTATTCAATGCTAAGTTCCCCCACTAATTTTTTTCTAAAATCGGTTTAGGGGCAGCTTTTACTTTTAAATCAGGATATGATTTGCTAAAAGAAGTGCTTTTCAGTTATTTCCATGGGTTTCCTAATATAAACTGTGCGCCATAACGGTTGCTGGTGAAACAAATGCACAAAGCAAAAATTTCAGCAGCAGCGATCGCCATGCTCTTGCTCGCGGTCTTAGCAGTCAACATTGTTGCCGCCGCATCAACATCAGCGCCTAAAATAGCAAACAATGCTGTTAGCGTAAGCAGTGAAAGCCAAACAACATCAACTCAACGACCGGTGCTAACATTCAAACTAACAGTCAAACCAACAACCCAGACACAGCCGAGCCACTCACAGCTAACACGGAAAGAGAGCGACTCAGAGCAAGTATTCCAAAAACCTTTGAGGATACACAGGCAAGCATACTTCCAATAAGAACCCGATACTTAATGTACACAAGCGACGGCGTCCACATCATGTGGGAACTCTACGGCAACGGCAGACTCGTCGGAACAGATAACCTTGGAAAGCGTTGCTGGGGCATCTATGGAAACGGCGTCTTTGCAGGCTTTTATGACGGCGAATTCTTCTGGGGCAAATACAGTAACGGCGAATGGAAGGCTGAAGGCTTGTTCGATTTGAGATATTCGCATGGCAACTATGTGCTGTTTCCTCCGCAGGTACCGACCACTTCTTCAGTTGCACCTTAAAAGCATCAACCTATCCCTCTTTTTTTTAATGGCTATATTCAAACAATCTGGCACAAGTTTCTATTATTGACCATTAAACTTTCAATTCTGCTCGTGATTTTTGAGCGATTTTTTTATAAGCCGCGGACCTGCGTATGCTAATCAGATTAACGGAGAAATCATCTTGACCGTTTATTGTGTACCGTGGGACAGCAAAAAGAACCTGCTAGAGCAGGCACAGCGCCTATATGAAGAAGCTGGAACTTTTGGCTGCATAGAAAAAGGCGATTTAGTGGCAATCAAACTGCACGTTGGCGAGTTAGGCAACCCCTACTACATCCAACCCTTCTTTGTGCACGACATCGTCAGTAAGGTTAAGGCTGCAGGCGGCAAACCCTTCCTAACCGACTCCAACACCTACTACCACGCCCACAGAAACAACGCCGTCGACCACATGACCAACGCGTTAATAAACGGCTTTAACATGGCGCCCTTCATAGTTGCAGATGGCTTAAAAGGTGAAAACTACCGCACAGTAAAAACCAAAGGCATCCTAAAAGAAGTTGAAGTGTCAGGCGCCATAGCAGAGGCAGACGCCATGATTGTCATATCCCACCAGAAGGGTCATGAACTGAGCGGTTTTGGCGGCGCCATTAAGAATTTGGGCATGGGCTGCACTTCTGGAGCGGGTAAGCTTCGGCAGCATAGGACAGTCGGCTTAGAGATAGATACCTCAAAATGCACTGGTTGCGGCACCTGCAAGCAAACCTGCGAAATGGATCTGCCGGAAATTATCGAGGGCAAAGCAACCATTACATCGCCGCTTTGCATGCGTTGTGCCATGTGCAGAAACGACTGCCCCATGAACGCGATAAGCTTTACTCACCAAAATGACCTCTGCAAAGCGTTAGCCTCAGCGGCTTATGGTGTACTCTCAACTTTCAAGGCGGGTAAGGTCTCGTATGTGAGTTTCGCCAAAGACATAACCCAGTACTGCGATTGCAGACCAAACCCCGGCAACGTCATGATGAAGGACGTCGGCATTTTCGCTTCTGACTCGCCGGTTTCAGTGGATGCCGCTTTCTTGGGAGCGATTGATTATAAAGTGTTCAATGAAGCGTATGGTGTTGATTGCATGTTGCAGGTTCAAGAAGCAAAAAACCTTGGCGTGGCTGGTAAATTAAATCCGAAGATTAAGCGGATTTAGCTTACTTGAGATTGCAAACAGTTACCACAAAACATCAAATACCAACAAGGGTAAAATAGAACTGTTTTTTTAAAAGGAGAAAAATATCATGAGTGAAAATACCGAAGAATCAAGAAAGCAAGAGCTTGTCATAACACGAATCTTCAATGCACCAAGAGATCTAGTATGGAAGGCTTGGACAGAGCCTGAACGGTTAAAACAATGGTGGGGACCCAAAGGCTATACCTCAACTGTTTGGAAGGCTGATATTCGAGTTGGAGGTAAATCTTTTAGTAACATGCGATCACCCGATGGAAAGGACTTTTGGAGCACAGGAGTCTACAGGGAAATTGTTCCTTTAGAACGGATTGTCATCACTGATAGTTTTGCAGATGAGCAAGGCAATGTGGTTCCAGCGTCGAACTATGGAGTGAGTGCTGACTTCCCGCTGGAACTGTTGATAACAGTGACGTTTGAAGAACAGGAAGGCATGACAAAGCTAACCTTAAGGCACTCTGGAATTAGAGGGCTCAGTGACATGGACCGCCGTAACATGGAGCAGGGCTGGAACGAATCTTTTGATAAGCTGGAAGAATACCTTCAAAAGGCTGAGATGCCCACAATAGTGTAACCAGAGCTGCTTATTTGGTAGCTGCACGGTTTCTAAGCAGGTTTATGACTGCTTTACAGAAATCCGGCAAATCGTCTGGAGAACGTGAAGTTACAAGGTTGCCATCAACAACTACTGCTTGGTCTATGACTTTGGCTCCTGCATTTTTAAGGTCGGTTCGGATAGAGGGCCAACTTGTCAGGGTTCTTCCCCTCACTACATCTGCCTCTATAAGCACCTGAGGACCATGGCATACCGCAGCAATCACCTTGCCCTTTCCGTTTGCTTC
>QYYE01000068.1 GCA_003589585.1 Candidatus Bathyarchaeota archaeon | reverse complement strand
AAGAACATTGTAGCCTTGCATGCGTTTGAATCTGGCGTAAGCGTCCACTCGAGAAGCTGTGAAGGCATGTCCCACATGGAGGGGTCCGTTCATGTAGGGGTATGGAAAAGTAACCATTATCTTCTTTTTTTCAGGATCTGGGTCAGCTTCAAAGATGCGGCCGTTTTGCCATTTGGCTTGCCACTTCTGCTCGATTTGCTTTGTCTGGCTCATGAAACCTTGTGATTAAAGCCTAAGCTATTAAGAGTTTTGCTTGTTTACGAATGTAGTTTTGTTCAACACTAACATGTGCAAATGCTTATTGACTTATGCATTTATATATTGCGATTTGCGAGACTTGTGTTGAGCAAAATATAGACTTCGAGGGCAAAGTTTGAAGAAACTAAGAATGGGTGCTTTAGTGATTCTTCCAATGCTTGCTTTGTTAGCTTTATTTAGCAATACCGCTTATGCAATAACAGGTAATTTCAGCCCTGATTCAACCGATTCAGTTCCGTATGTAGGGGTAGTTGTTCTTTTCAGTGATGCTGCTAGATTGCAACCTATAGGTTACTGCACTGGCTTTCTGCTTTCCCCGACGGTTATGGTGACGGCTGGTCATAGTTTGATTGGGGTAGAGGCAGTAAGTGTCTGCTTTGACAAAGGTCCCATCAACTTTGCATTTGAAGATGGAACGCTTGTATATTATGGCGGTGAGACTGTATATGATGGAGTTCCGGTGTCTTATCCAGGATACCTTCCAGTACTAGCAGGTAACCAAGAGTTTTACAGCAGTGACATTGGCTTAATAATCTTGGAGAAGCCAGTTAGCAGCATAACAGTTTTTCCCGCACTGCCAGAACCAGGTTTTGCTGACACTTTAACAATAAGGACTAGTTTGCAAGTGATTGGCTATGGTGTCCAATACCAAGTGACTCCAAAAAACAACGGAGTGATGAATTCATGGGTTGGAACATTATCACGCAACATTGCACAAGCAGAACTGTTGTCTAGCAACTTCGCAGGAAGCGACAAGTACCTTCAATTATCAGCCAACATCGGGCGAGGTAAAGGCGGAGTTGCTTTCGGCGATTCTGGCGGACCAGTAATCTACAAATCCAACAGCGAGGGACAAGACGTCGTTCTTGGTGTTAACGCATTTGTAGCCAGTGCAAACTGTCGGGGAGTAACATACCACACAAGAATCGATTCCCCTCAGGTACTAATTTGGATAAGCTCATACCTGACATGAAAAATCATGCTCTAACACAATTGAAGGTAATAAAAAATGAAAAGGGGTGAAATAACTTGAACAAGAGAGTCATACGAGGAAAACCAATTACGACAGGTTGGTACTAAAAAGCAATATATTCTTTTCTTTTTGTTTTTCCTATTTATTAATAAGCAAATGAATGGTTATCTGGTTGAATAAGAGAAAATCAAAATAAAGCTGTAAGCTAGGCTGATAGACATGTCTCTAAATTCAAAGATTATGGCTATAAAAAGAAGCTTTAGGCAAAGAGGTGGCGAAGCAATGAAAAATACTAGAAACAACATTCTGCTGAAATTCAAAGACGATAGCGATTCTTCACAAGCCTTAAGATATTTCGCAAAGGTTACGCTTCGAAACGCCTTGCCAGTTTTTCCAGCCTTAATTACAATATCTTGTGAGGCTGTAGAAGGCAATGCAGAAAAAGTTACTACTTTTGGGGAAGCGATAGTTCTGATTAGTGCGGCAGCAGATTTACATGATGATGTAATTGATCAATCATTAATAAAGAGTTCAAAGCAAACAGTTCTAGGAAAATTTGATGAAGCAATAGCGATACTTGCGGGAGACATCTTGCTATCTGAAGGTTTTAAAAAATTAAATGAAGCATGCGAACTAATCCCTAAAGCCGATTCCAAGAGAATAATGGGGTTAGTGACCGATGCAGTTTTTGAAATCTGCAACGCTGAAACACTGGAAGTTCAGCTTCGAAATAAAAACGACTTAAAACCTGATGAGTACTTCGAAGTTATCAAGCTTAAGGCTGTTGTTCCTGAACTGGTGATGAAAATTGGGGCTATTGTGGGTAGTGGTAATTCAAAGGATGCAGAAAAGCTTGGTCAATATGGCAGAGCCTATGGGATAGTTTCAATAATCGTTGAGGAGTTTGCTGACCTTCTTGATATCAAAGAACTTAGGAATAGGCTGAAAAATGAGTGCCCACCATTGCCTCTTATATACAGCTTACAAAACCCTCAAATAAAGAGAGTTCTTCTTCCTCTATTAAACGCTGATTCACTTGGAAAAAGCGTTCATGAAAAAATAATTGAAATTGTTCTTGATTCGGCAGAAGTGCGGATGTTACAAAAAGTCACAGTTTCGACTGGGACAGAGGCGGTCAAGAATTTGCCCTACCAAATTAAAGGAAAAATACGAGAGGAACTAGAGAACATGTTAACTGTTCCTCTCGCTTATTTTGAACCGACTAACTAATACCAGCCTGTTGGTCGAACAAGTTTGTTGTCTTTTTTCATTTTCTTCCCCTTTCTTACGTATTCTTGTTCTACAGATATACTTTAAAAGACTTTCGGTTGCTTGCTTATTAAGAATCCAGTTTATTAATTCTCAACCCTTAACTTTAAGTTAAGGAATTATAGAAGTAGCTATCAGGGCAGATGTTTCGGAAGTATGTCCTCGCCAATAAATAGGACAAACCTAAGGCTTGCTACTGCAAATATCATATTGGTAGCAAACGCTTTTGTGTGGTATTTGATAGCTTTTAACACATTAAAGGACTTGCTTCTTCAAGCTAATGCATCATCTTATGACTCCCTCATTATCATGGGCGTTAACACCGGAGCTATGGCCCTTTCAGGTCTTCTCGGCTCATTTCTATCTGATAGATACAAGAGACAGGGGGTTTTTCTCTACTTCTGGCTTGTAGGCGGTATAGCATTATCTCTAGTACCACTTGGACTAGAAGCAACAAATATCAACAATATAGCTTTTATCTCAGCTATTTTTGGTCTCTATTTTGGTTTAGGCATGCCTGCCACTATGGGATATCATTCCACGGTCACTACTGTAGAAAATCGAGCGAGAATTAGTGGTTTAGCTTTCTTATTTATTGGTGTAATTTTTGCCCTTGCTGGTCTGGTGATATTTGATACTCTCCTTGCAAGTTGTTTGATTCTTGCGTTCATCAGGTTCACAGGTTGGTTGATTTTCCATTTCCTTCATGGAAAGGAAGAGCCACGTAGGGAACCAGTAAAAGTGAAATTTACGAGCATTATATCAAACAAGTCCTTTATTCTTTACTTTATTCCTTGGTGTATGTTTACTCTAGTCAATTACATGACTATCCCAATTCTAAAAATGATAACGGAAATCAATTATAACTTCCTCATGGTGGCTGAAAATATTGTAATTGCCTTTTTTGCAATTGCCAGTGGGTTTATAGCTGATAAATGGGGGCGAAAACGTTTAACAATAATCGGCTTCACCATGTTAGGCATGGGTTATGCCGTTATAGGGCTTTTCTCGTTAACTCCTGTAAATATGGTTTGGGGCAGCATAATCTATGTCATTGCAGATGGCGTGGCTTGGGGGATTTTTTATGTGTTATTTATTTTTACTTTGTGGGGTGATCTGGCACAAAACAAAATTAGCGATAAATTCTACTTTTTAGGCGCTTTGCCCTATGTATCATCTTACTTTATGCAATTATTATTTACTCCTTATTTGAGTGGAATACTCCCAACAATGATTTTCTCTTTTGCTAGCATATTTCTATTTCTCGCTATCTTGCCTCTGGTTTATGCTCCCGAAACTTTGCCTGAGAAAATCATGAAAGATAGAGATCTAAAGAGCTACATAGAAAAAGCCAAAAAGAAAGCTCAGAAAAATTCCGCAGAGAAGCATAAAAAAGAAGAAAAGGGTAATATTGGGGCTAACGAAAAAACGCGTGAGCCCAAACACGAAGATTATGAAGATGCTGTGAAGCTTGCGGAAAAATACTATTAAGCGAGTCCTTCATTTTTAAGTGAAATATGTTCTTCCACGTGATAGTGACGACGGATTGCAACTTGCAGTGCAGATACTGTTTTGGCGAAACCTTGGATGATTTTGACGAGGACTTTGCAGATAACTTGGAAGTGGATTATTTTCTGCCCAGCCAAATCAGCTACGACCTAGAGGAACTGCGAAGGTTTTGTGAGAAAGACCCCGACTGCACTTTGACTTTTTATGGTGGCGAACCATTGCTTGCATCAGAAAAAATAAAGCAAATAATGGATACAGTTGAGCCCGAGCATTTTATGATTCAAACAAACGGTTTGCTCCTTGACAGGTTGGAGCCAAAATACACTAACCGTTTCCACACCATACTTGTTTCCATAGACGGCGAGGAAACCTTAACCGACTATTACCGTGGAAAAGACACCTTCCGAAAAGTCGTAGACAACCTAAAATTACTCAAGCGAAACGGTTTTAGCGGCGAATTGATTGCCAGAATGACGGTTATGGAGCAAACCGACATCCAAAAACAAGTCAAATGGCTGCTAAATAACGGTGAGTTTTCTTTTTCCTCAGTTCACTGGCAACTGAACGCTGGTTTCTGGGGTAACGACTTTCAAAGGCGCAACTTTGAGAGCTGGGCAAAGACCAGCTATATCTCAGGCGTGGAGAAGCTTGCTCAGTTTTGGGTTGACCAGATGGAGCAGAAAGGCGTGGTCTTAAAGCTTTACCCGCTGCTGGGCATAGCAGAGTCGCTTTTGAATAATGAGAAAAAATGTCTGCTCCGTTGCGGTGGCGGATGGATAAACTACGCCATACAAACGGACGGGTACATTATTCCTTGCCCAACCATGTGGGGCATGAAAAACCACTATCTCGGCAACGTGCACGATGCTGACCCGCTTAAGTTAAAGAAGGTCCTTGTGGATCAGAAGCCATGTTCAGAGTGCTCGATTCTTAGCATCTGTGGCGGGCGATGTCTGTACGCAAATGTGACCAAGCGATGGAGCGATGATTCATACGCTAAGGTTTGCTATACAGTTGAGCAGCTTGTGTCGGCCGTGAAGAGTGAGATTCCAAGGATTCGGCAACTGCTCAAAAACAGAAAAATCCGCCTTGAAGACTTTGAATACATGAGGTATAATGGCTGCGAGATTATACCGTAACTCAATATACTTGTGGGTGCTTGTACAGCCGGTCAGCAACCTAAATTCATACCAGAAGGCAAAAAGCAATTGGATAGCAAACCGCTGGTTGCCTGTGGAGAGGGAGGAAGTCTACTCAACAACAAATAAGAAAAAACAAACCAGCTAACAAACACAACCAATCGTTTTTCAGCAATAGCGCTCTTTAGAAAACGAAAATAACATTAACCGCTTCTACATAACCGCAACCGGAGTTGAGTCCATGTCAGGAACAGAAACCTTACTTCCCTACGTTACAGAGAAAAAGAAGAACGGCGAAGAACCAACCATCATTGTAGACAGCCGCGAAGCGAACAGCGCCTCCAAGATTGTTAAGGGGTTAATTGAACGTGGAGTAAACGTGAAAACTGAATGTCTCGAAAAAGGCGATTATATACTGTCTGACCAGTGTGCAGTTGAGCGTAAAACAGTGCAAGATTTCGTTTACACCTTGACAAGGCGCTACCTTTTCGAACAACTCTTCAGGCTAAAAGACGTCTATCCAAAAGCTCTCATAGTTCTTGAGGGTTACTTGCCGATAATTTACAAGTTCAGCCACATCCAGCCCTCAGCAATTTGGGGCGCCATGTTCAACCTAGCAAAAAACGGCGTAGCTATTGTTAACACTGCATCATACAAGGAAACCGTAGACTTCCTCTACACCGCTGCTAGGCAGGAGCAAATCGTTGAGAAAAGAGCACCAACACTGCATGCCTTCAAAAAATGCGAAACACTGCCTGATGCACAAGTCTATTTTATCGCTAGTTTGCCAAACATCGGCAGGGAAAAAGCTACGGCAATATTGAATTCTTATCAGACACCGATGAATGCGCTAATCAACGTGGATGACTGGGCGAAAGCTGTGCCTGGGCTTGGTCCTGTGATTACCAATCGAGTGAAAGAGGTTCTAAGCACACCGTATAAGGAGTAAGCGGCGAACGTTTGATCTGGGTGTTTTTGCTAAAGCATTAAAAGCATTTCAGCCTTAACATTAGAGAATGGGAAGCAAATGGATAGAGTTGAAGTTGCCTTGACGCTTCTGTCGATAATAATTGTTGTTGCTCCGCTCTCAGGTATAGTTTATGCTTACCGGGATAACCTGCTGGGTTTAGTGGTTCCTCCTGAAGTTAGAGGTTTAACAAGAGGAGATTTCACTCAGTCACCCTTTCAACCGCCAATGCTTGAGGGAAAACCGCAGTATAACTTGGAAACTGGGCAGTTTACCTTTTGCTTTAGGTTCACTAATCCCTTGGAGAATGAGATTTCGATTGATGACATATCCGCACGATTAAGATGTGCTGACCATGACGTTTTATTGGGTGATATTTCGATCGGTAAGCCGATAAGGATAGGTGTTGGCGAAAGTGTTATTATTAGTGCTTCTGGAAGCTGGACACAGGAAGCATTGAAACACTTTTATGAGAAGCATTCGGGTCCAGAGGATGATGATATTCATGTTGTTTTTGAGGACTTGAATGTTGAGGTCGCGGGAATAAAGCTGCATATGGATAGGTTTGTTGATGGGGATTGGGTTCCGTTGCCGTGGGGGTCAGCATGGAGTTAGAAAGGGTTAACTGGTTTGCTCTTGCTGGTGGAGCGTTGACGTTGTTTGTGGTGGCGGTTTCGCTGTTTGTTCCTTGGTGGCAGCTGACGGTGGGTGAGGATTTGATGAGAATTAATGTTTCGCCTGTGAATACTAATTTTGGATTGTTTGGTTCTCAATTCACTATACCGTTGATTTGGGCGTTAAACATTATAAGCGTGCTAACGTTGACTTCAAGCGGAGTTTTGCTACTGCTATACTCGGTTACTCCAGCCAAGTCTTATGCCCATCATTTGCTTGGGTTTGCTTACAAGAAACCGCTGTTCGCCGTAGTTTTCTTCTTGACCGGTCTTTTAATCACAACCTCAATTGCCGGTATAGTGGGCATAGGTATTCCTCTTATTGGATCCGCAACTATGACTTTGCCCTCAGAATTCACCATGGGGGTTAGCATTACTGCCACCGTTTCAGGAAACTTCCAGTTGCCTTTCTGGCTTGCTATAGTTGCAGTAATGTTATGTTTAGGTGCCCGATTGTACCATATGCATGTCTCCAAAAGTCCATATCAGAAGCGACAAACGCCACATCCTAATCATAGTGAACACTAATGCACTTTTTTCCTAATACCCCTTCTTTACATACGCAGAAGAGCATACCTTGAAAAGGCTGTTGCTCTGCCACAGACCCCCTTCCCCTTCATAAAGCACGGGAGCCTCACGCTAACTCCACCAGATAACGTTTGCCTTAAAAGACAACTTTATTGCTGAGAAAGAGAACATGAATACGCAAACATAAAAATAAGCCCACTCACAAACCAATTCCTCAACTGGCGGCCGGGGTGAGGTAGCTTGGTAGCCTAGAGGCCTGTGGAGCCTTTTGCCAGGGTTCAAATCCCTGCCCCGGCCCCATCCACCGTAGCTTTACCATACTGCTTAACTAAAAGGAAACCATAAACTATCATTAGTTGGTGGCGTTTTTGAGGATTGCTTTTTTTGAGGTTCAGGATTGGGAGCAGCCGTTTCTTGAGGAAGGCTTAAAGGGGCATGAAGTGAACCTATTTAATGGGGTGCTAGATGGGGAGAGCGTCAATAAAGCAAAAGACGCCCAGGTCATATCAGTTTTTATTTACTCTAGTCTAAATAAAGAGCTAATCAGTCAACTAACCAATGCCCGGCTTATAGCCACTCGATCAACAGGGTTTGACCACATTGACCTCCAAGAATGCAAAAAAAGAGGCATAACAGTCAGCAATGTTCCAATTTATGGTGAGACAACCGTTGCAGAACACACGTTTGCATTGATTTTGTCACTTTCACGAATCATACATGACGCTTACGAGCGAACTCGGAGAGGCGACTTCACATGTGTGGGGGTTCAGGGGTTCGATCTAAACGGAAAAATCTTGGGCGTGCTTGGTACCGGCCGTATTGGTGTGAAAGTGATTGAAATAGCTAAAGGCTTCAGAATGAACGTTTTAGCTTATGACAGGTACCCCGATAATAATTTAGCTGACGCGTTAGGATTTAAGTACACAAGCGCTATGGACTTGTTGCAGAAATCAGATATTGTCACACTTCATTTGCCCCTCAATGATGAAACTTACCATTTCTTAAACAAACACACGATAAACACCATGAAACAAGGCTCAGTGGTAATTAATACTGCAAGAGGCGGACTCATCGACACCCAAGCGCTCACAGATGCTCTAATGAGTGGGCACCTAAGTGGGGCAGGCCTAGATGTTCTTGAGGAGGAATCTCTTATTCGCGAGGAGGCACAGTTACTTTTGGATAATGTCCCTCGGGAACGCTTGGCCACGATGCTTCGAGCGCACATTCTGCTGAGACTCAAGAACGTCGTTATCACGCCGCATTGCGCGTTTAACAGTAAAGAATCTTTGGAGAGGCTTGTTTATGGTACCATTGAAAACATTAAAGCCTTCAGCGAAGGAAAACCCCAGAACGTAATCAAAACAAAGTAATTATTCGGTTCGTGGGTTTTTGAAAAATCGCAAAGGCTTCCAATCCACAAAGAGCAAAATTGCGGCAAGAGATAAAATTGGAAGGCTTATAAGTGCTACCAGATTTTGGTATGAGTTCTGTTGAGTGATTTCTTCTGCATTGCCCCTGAATCTCGCGTTTTCAACGGCCATGTAATTTCCGCTTAAATCGACATGTTCAGGGCTCACTTTATGCGACGTTAAAACCAAATGAAATTCCCGCCCCGACACATCGGGGAATAATGTTCTCCAAGCCAACTTACCATCAACAAAAAACTCTACAAACTGACCATAATCATGCTTTATGTACACCGCTTCCAAACTGTGCGCTTTCAACTTTGAAGGCTCAACTGTCAAAACTGGCTCCCAAATGAAAAAGCCTGGGACACTGGGCGATTGAATGTAAGCGTACCACAGGTTTTCGGTTTCTGGCAGAACAAACCCAAATTCATCTGACTTGTACTTGATAATATCGTCGGTTGCAAAGATTGCGAACTGGTCCTCTGCGCCGTTTGAAAAGTTTTCCATGTTAACGGTAACCTGAGCCTGTAAAGTTAGTGTTTTTTCAGCATTCAGGGTGGTGTATGAGACTGCGTCGGAGTAAACGTTAGTTCGGTTGCTTCCATAAAAGAATATAGCGCTATTATTCCTGAATGGTGGGGTTCCATTAGTGTTATAAAAGTTAAAAATCTGGGGATTATAAGTCTCCAAGATAATTTCGTTAGCGATGCCCAGACCGCTTTTTTCACTGAGACTCTCCGCAGCAGAGTTGCTGGTATTTTGCGCTGCAAAGCTTGCCAAAGCGATTAGCAGTGATAGCGCCAAGAGTAGGCATGCGGGGGATTTTCTAAGGCTTGCCATTAACCCCTTATTTCCAGTTCAACCTATAATTGTTGTGGAGAGAAAACAAAAAAGTGCATGACCAACCAAACTATCTGATCTGTCACTCTTAGCCCAGAATCAGGAGCTATTCTCTGCATACAAGGTAACAAGGTGATGTTGAGGCGAGTTACATTTTTTGTAAGGCTCTTTTTAAGCAAAGGTCAACTTTTATTCTTTTTCTCGGAAGCAGAGGGTCCAGAAGATAAATTGCTTGTTTTAACCCTTCTTAGTTTAAATGAAAATTTAGTGCATAATTGCTTTTTACTTATTCTAAGTTCATAATCTTCTTATCCATTGAATATTCAAACTTTATCTTGGATGCTGTATGGTTCACTGTCCTAGTTGCGGTAAAGAAGTAAGTAAACCCTCAAGAGAAAACAAGAATTACACTTTAACTGTCCAAACGTATGATTGCGGAAGATGCCACCACAACTTCAAAGTAACAGTCAACAATTCAATCTACATAGTGTAAGCTTTTTTGAGAAGTTAACGCCTGTAAAGTATCTAGCCAAGAAGGCTATCTTCAGCTATGCAACTACTATAGAGTTAGGCACTACTTATGTAAAGGAGAAAATGGCAAGGGCAAATTCTGCTATCGCCAACAAACAAAAGAACATGTACAGCAACAACTCAGCAAGGGCAGTAGTTTAAATGCTCAGAAAACTTTAATTAAATAACTTCACACTCAAATGGCTGAGACTGCCCTCTCAGGTGTTCAAGTTGATCACCTAACTATGGCGGAATCAGGCTCTAAAACCAAAAATCTTTGCGTGCGGGATTCCCCAAGCCTGGTATGGGGCAGGCCTGCTAAGTCTGTGGTCGAAAGGCCGCGTGGGTTCAAATCCCACATCCCGCGCCACAACATCTACAACCGCTGCTTTAACCAAATATTGAAAAATCCATAATCCGTCTTTTGATGATGTATCAAAGGATAAAAAACATCGATTAAGAAAAATATAGAAAATCTTTTATTTACGCTCTCTGCATACAAACTAGAGAAGGCAAAAATACTTGATTGAAGAAGACATCATTGAAATTGGTTACGTAACCCATTTCTTCTCAAAAATAAACGTCGCAGTAGTTGATTTAGCCTTACCTTTAACAGTTGGCGACCGAATACAAATAAAA
>QYYE01000067.1 GCA_003589585.1 Candidatus Bathyarchaeota archaeon | reverse complement strand
GAAGCGGATTTGAGGCTCAGGCGGCTGGAAGAGAAAAAGTTGGCTGTGGAGGAGCTTAAGCGCAAGGAAGCTCGATTGCACGCTAACATATCTAACATGGAGAATGCATTGTCTGGGTTAACCCAGCGCATTGAGGGCAAAAAAACCATCATAGATAACTTGCGGCAACGCCAAAACTCAATCGACGCTCAAACGCAACTGTGCATGAGCAAGCTTGAGCACGCAGGGCTGCCTACCAATCAGCCAGTTGAATCCTTGCGTTCGTACTTGCTGTCGTTTGATGATAAAATCAGCACCTTGAAGGCTGAGCAAGAAGCCACATCCCAGAACTTGCAAACTGACCAAAAACGCACAGTTTCACTGTCACAGGAGAGCAAGTGCCCGCTTTGCATACAACCCTTAGATGGCCAATACAAGACTAGTTTGCTTGAACGGATTGCCAAGGAAAACGTTGAGCGTGAGAGAGTAATCAATCGGTTGAGGCTTGAAATTGCTGACCTGCAGAAGAGCAAAACCTTAGCTTCAGAAGCTTTTTCCACTTTGCAGACCTGCCTTACAAGGGCTGAAGACCTAAAAAACCGAATAACCGAAGAGGAAACCAACCTCAAAAGCTTATCATTTGAGTTAGAGGAAAAGCAGCATCTTGAAGCTGAGCAGCGTTTGCAGCTTGAAGCCGTCCAATTTGAGATCGGCAGGTTTGATTTATCTGAGGTTCAAGCGGCAAAGGACAAAAAAGAGCAGGCTTTCAGGCAATATTACGTTTTAGAATCTGATTTACGCACCAAAGAGAACCGCAAAAAAGACCTTTTCAGACGCATGGACGAATCCAAAGAACGAATCAACATAGCGCAGGAAAAGCTTGAGCGGATGGAGAAAATCCGCAAAACCGTCGAGGTTCTTGGCGCTATTCGTGATGCTTACCGCAGTATCCAGCCGAAACTAAGAAGCGAGTTTGTGAAGGTTTTGCGCAATTTTGTTCAGCAGGTTCTTGACGGCTTAGTCGGCGGAGAAACCCCTATGCTAAACCTGATTGTTGATGAAACTTACACGCCCTACGTGAAAAGCGAAACAGGCATAGACCGCGAGGTTTCCAACCTTTCTGGCGGCGAACGCACCTTGCTGGCTTTTGCTTACCGGCTGGGTTTGGGGCAGTTGATTATGCAGTCAAGGACTGGTCATGGTTTGAGCATTCTTATGCTTGATGAACCTACCGAAAATCTCGGTAGCGAGGATGGCAGCATTGAGCATTTGGCTGAGGCAATAAGCAGGTTCAAAGCCATAGAGCAGATTATAGCGGTTACGCACAGTGAAGCGTTTGCAAGCAAAGCTGACCACGCGGTTATTTTGGAGAAGGAAGCAGGGGTAAGCAAGTTTTCTATTGAACGGTAGATTGAGCTTCAGGGGGAAAGGGAAGGTTTAGCTTTTGTTAGGTGACTTGCTGTATTCTTTTGGCTAAGCTGTAAACTATGGGTATGAGTATGATTGCCAACGCTATTGCGAAGCCCCAAGCAATTGTGCCAACTATTGCAGTTACGCCGTCGAACGTTGAGAAGATTGCTCCGACGCCAACAAGCAAGAAGATGGCGTACAGGATGAACTTGGCGAAACCAGCTATTGTGACAAATTCTTTGTGGTCATCGGTGATGGATTTTATGATGGCATCAGTTAGTATTACACCTGCGCCGATTATCACAAAACCTATGATTAGCGAGTAAACCAAGCCGCCAGCCGTAAACAGTAGTAGGTCAAAGGCGATGTTTAGGATGATAGCGACTAAACCGATGAACAGCAAGTTTCTTAGCATATCCGCTATTTCGGTTTTGGCTTCTCCGAACATGGGTCTTATGATTGAGCCAACAAGAGACGCGAGAAAGTCAACGAGCACAATGCCTAAAACAATGACTAGTATGCCTCCTAAAAGTCTGGGCAAGTATGAGGCTATGTCAACTAAGAATTGGCCAATAGCGCCAGGGATGTCTAGCAATCCTACCGCTACAATTATTGCTACTACTATGATGAATGCTTGCACTATTCCGGCGATGAATTTCGATAGGTCAAAGCCTGAGGCTCTAAAGGTTTTGCCGATATTGCTCTTGTCAAAGCTTTTTTCCACTGTTCTATCTATGACTCTGTTTACGATTTTTCCGACAAACCAGCCGATGATGACACCGATTATTATAATGATAATCGCGCCGATTACTCCAGGTATTGCCAATGCAAACTCGTTTAGAAAATTGTTGAAAACTTCTTCTAAAGTAAGCAATGCCGCTAGAAGAAGAATCACTTTAAAAATTCACCGTTAGGTTATGAAGCAACCTTGCCATTATAAATCTTTGTAGTAACATAGAGCAACATCATCTGTCCAAGCGCTCTTTAACTTCAAGCCCTCAAAAGCATGTCTTTGAAAACTGTGGTTTATCTCACTATAGTATTTCTTATTAAAATAAGATTTGTAGAAGGCTGGTTGCAGGGTGGTGAAATGCTTGGTTAGCTTAGGCTTTTTTGGTTTTCTTGTAGACAACCAATGCTGCCGCAGCGATAACCATGAATACGATAAGTATGGTTAAGTCTTGGAATTCTGGGATTACAGCGTCAACTGCGTCAGCGGTGTCAGTGTGAGCTATGAAGTTTGCGTTTTCTCCGGGAGCTGGATGGTCGGCAAGTTCAGTTTCAAGCACAAAGTTAGAGGCTCCTGTGTTAGTAACGTTAAATGTTAAGGTGGCGATGGTTCCGCTTCCGCTGAAAGCCGCTGTTGCTTGCCCAATCGATTGAGCTAAGAGGTTGTAGCTTCCTGACAACTTTTCCTCTGCAAGGTAAATGTCGCCAGACTCAAGGGTGTTATAGTCATAGTTTAGTTTGTTTCCATGCAAAACGCCATTCGGATAAGACTCAACTCCTAAGCTCAGAGCAACATTTGTAAGGCTGAGGACAGAGGGGTTCCATTGAAGATTAGCGTCTATGCCGGCTAAGTTTTGAACGTTTGAGATTTTTATGGTAACAGTTAGGGTTTCGCCGATTTTAGGCTGGTTTGTTGACGCTTCGGCTCTGACAATCGTATTGCTTGAGCTTTGAGCTGAAGCGATGCCGACAAAGATGGCAGATGCAAGTAAAGTGCAAATTAGGATGAACAAGCTTATTTTTGGTTTTAGCGGGTTCTTCATAAATTATTCACATTTCGCCCGTTCCTTAAGAGTCACTATCTTGTCTCTCCCCTTCTTATATCTTGTTATATTACCCCTCTTCTCTAAGCTAGACAACAGTTGACTTGTTTTTGCCTTGGAAAACCTGCACTGCTCGGTGATTGCTGACTGACGCATGCTGCCGCCAGCCGATTTGAGGAGATTTAATACCTTATCCTCTTCGCTTTCAATGGCAGTTTTCTCTGCAAGAACAAGTGAGGCTGATTGTTTGTTGGTCTTATGCTGCTTAAATTTAAAGAAGGCTAACAATAACAAGCCGATTCCAACCGCCGAGGCCAAACCTGTAACCGCATACTGTTGCAAATCCAGACTGTTGCCGTTTCCGCTCTGGCCATTCCTTGTTAAGATTATACTAGGTTTACTGTTAACTATGTCTTGAGTTCTAGACCATCTTAACGTTTTAGAGGTGTCTTGCCGTTCATATGGAGGCGGATAAACCGACTTAATGCTAAACTCTGACGGGTAGCTTAACTCTAATGCAGCATCGCCATAGAGTTGACCAAAGAAATTGTTTACTTCGAACACGTCGCCAATCAACATTTCACCACCTTCAACGATGGCGAAGTTCTGCCATGTGAAGGTGTACTCGGATGTTTTAGACTCTGCAGAGATGATTGTGTTTATTTGGAGAGAGTTTTCATCTATCTCCATTGCTCGGTGGGTTACGCTTGAGGCAGCGTTAACAAGGTTGAAAACACGTTCTTGGAAACCTGCCCAGGTGTCAGCCGGTGAGTTGATACCGGAGAATTGGGTCACAGTCCACATTGCAGACCCATCGCTTTTTACCTGAACGGTGTACTGGAAATACTCCTGACAGTTTGCTTGATAGATCGGAAGAAGCAAAAGTACCAGTATGCCTATGGAAAAGCAAACTGCTCGACGGTACCCCTTCATGCGTGTTCTCTCTTAATGAATACTTCATATTTCAGTTTATGTTTTAATGCTTTCCGATTGCCCGCACTCAAAGCCTTTTAATTATTACTAGGAGATTAGCGCCGAGTCGAAATAGTCAATTCCATGTTCTTTTTATCATTAAAAGCTTCCTTGATGGTTTCTAAGATAAAATAGACGCAGAAGAACGATTGTGAACGATAATGAACTATTAAATGGATTATTTGGGTAAAAAGGGCTCAGAAATGCTTTTATTTACTTAGAAACAGAGCTTTTTCGAGAAAAAAGTGATAGGAAATGAGAAAAAATAAAGCATTAGTCTTTGCAGTCATCGCAACTCTTTTAGTAAGCAGTTTAGCGTTAGCAGTTCAATTCGCCATGGCCGCACCTAACATGCAAGGTGTTGCAAACAGGCCAGTTCAGAGAAGTTGGATACGAATCAACGGCATCGTAGACAAGTGGGGTGAAACTGAAGTGAGAGGCCACATCCAAACGCACTCCAAATTAGCTCTCCTCCAATCTGAAGACACTAGAAAAACAGTTGGAGCCAGCGCAATATGGACAACTAACCTCTCGAGATCAATCCAATCGGTTAAAGCAAAAGAAAACTTTACCTACACCTTCTATGCAGCAAGATTGCTAAATGGGTCAGTAGCATCCCTGAGTGCAAGCTCTTCAGCCAGCGATTACGTCATTAGCGGTATATGGAACTTAGCCACAGTGAAAAGCAATGTTACAATACTCACAGACGAGAACAACGAGATAATCAAAGTCTTACGTGACCAAGATATTGATGTGGAAAGAGCTAACGGAGAACTAGTAGTAACCGACAACTGGACCAAGTTCACTCTTACAATTGACGGAATACCCTCTTTGACAGGTTCAGTTTTCCGTTCAGTAACAAGAGCATGGTTCAACCCCTTCAAAATGACCGATGACTCCACAAATAGTGTAGTTACCAGGTCAGATGTTGGGGAAGTTGTAAAATGCTTCAAGGCAATGCCAGGCTGGGGCAGCTACGATACAAGAATGGACTTTAACAACAACTATAAAATCGATATAGCAGACCTGTCTACAGTCGCCGCAAACATGTAAACCAAACCCTTATCCCTCTCCTCTTTTTTAGCACTAACAGGATACATGCATTATGCTTCAGCGCATTCTTGTAATATAGAAAGTTAATCCTTATCTCCATGTGAAACTGCTCAACGTCCATCATCTCTGAATGGGGATGAATGTGGTAAAAAGCATATATAGTATAGAGTTGTAAAATGCAAGATATGGGAGGAGATTGGGTGAAAACTCTAAAATCACTTCGCATAACACTTATCATAACATCTCTTATCGCCATTTTCATGTTCAGCGGATTGGTTTCCGCTCTTGACCAAAACGAAATCCAGATATCGACTGTTGGATTAAACCAAAATTTGGCACCAGGCACTACGACAACTGTTAGGGTAACCCTTACCAGCAGCAGTGATGAACAGTTAAGAATATACCGCATGGGATTTCATTTCGACTGGATGGCTGAAAATCAATTCTACACTAACGACTTTACTTCCAACCCTATAACAATTTCAAGTGGCGGAACACATGTCTTTGACCCCATGGTTATTCAAATCCCGCCAACCGTAAGCCCTGGTTCACACAGCTATTTCGTTGGTATTGACGGAGTAGAAGGCTACTCATCTGAGGGCTTCTCTTGGGACTCCCCAAGCCAAACAATACAAGTTAGTTTTGCCACCCAAACTACGCCTACACCACCTCAAGGCTCTGGAGGTCAGCAAGGACAGGGTGAGGAATCAGCAAACCTGCTATTATACATCGTGATTATAGCAGTTGTGGTCGGGGTTGCCCTGTTCTTAGTGTTGATGGTTATGCGGAAAAAGCGCAAGCCAGCCCCTGTTATTCCAGCGGCTGAGCCATTAACCCCAAGCGAACCGCAACCAGAGAACCAATAACTCGTCTATGCTGATCTAGAGGCACTGCTGAGCAGTGTACTAAACTTTTTCTTTTTTGAATGGAGCAAGCTTTACTGAAGCTTGTGCTTGTTTTTAGGGCTGTTGGGGGAAGGTTGAAAAGCCTTATAGCCAATCCCAGATAACATACTCAAATAAAATGTGAGACTTTGATTTCAGCCAACAGCAAAACCAATCCAACAATAGCTATAGCGTTTCTCATCATAGTCCTTGCACTCCCATACTTATGCCTCAGCTGACAAGCTCAAAGCGGCGTTACCTTTACGCCACAGGACAAGTTCCTTATCCCAGAAAACAACGGCTCCATAAGTTTTGCCGTTAACGGTTCCTGTTCAGCGGCAACGTTGAAGAATGGGGTTTGGACCTTTATGGATTTAACCCTAAGCAGTTCCCAACCTTTGGGGAACCTTACAGTGGGCGCTGAAAACTCTAACGTGATAATTTCGTCTTTTAGAGCCTTCAACGCTTCGTTTCGCAGTGCCCTACTAAGATTCACCGTTGAAGGCGGGGGAAAACAAACGGTTAACCTTGGGCTTAACTTGTCTCGTCCCTCCGATAAAAGCGAGTGGAGCGTGGTTGTTCCAAACAGCGTTTTTCTCCCTGAAGGCGAAAATTGGCGCTTGCTACCTGATGACACTGTGGTCATAACGGGCTTAACCGGTAACGTGTCGGTAGTGCGCTACAGCTTCCGCATTCCTTTCGACGAAAACCTGCCGTTTTATCTTAGGCATTCAGTAGCCATAGTAACCGCCGCAATACTGGCGGCTGTTATCTCCGTGGCAGTGGTGATTAAAGTTCGGGCGAGGGGATGAAAGAGATGCCGTGGGAAAACTCGCCTGTGATAGTGCTGTCGTTGTATGCTCTGGCAATCGTAGTTGGGATAATTCTTATCCTCAAACTAACCAAGGACAAAACCAGAAAAATAAGCACACTACGGCTTTTCATCCAAATAGCCGCAGTCATCGCCATATTCATGGGACTCATAATTGGACCCTTCAATCAACCGTTGTGGGAACCGCTGGGGCCTTCCCCTCGTGACCGCTTGCTTGGAGCTGACTTTTTAAGCACACAGTTGCCAGACGGCATTCCAGTGCCTTTCTTGGCATGTTACTATCCTAACGGGCGAACTGTTACGTGTGCGCTTTGGCAAATGCAAGCCTACATTTTTCCCTTTTGGGATTACCCGCGTGGCTACCAAGTATTTTACACCACAACTGGTTTGGAGAAATTAGCCATCGTTTTTGGCTCTCTGGTTGCAGCTTCTATTGTTTTGGGAAGGTTTTTCTGCGGTTGGCTGTGTCCCTTTGGCTTGTATCAGGATGTGCTGACAAGAATACGCAAGGCTCTGCGCCGACGGCACTTAAATTTTTCGGATAAAACCAATGTCAAGCTTGGTCAGTCACGATACATAATCATCGCAATCTTCATAATACTTAGCGTTATCTTTGGCTCCTACGCCATTTTCGGCACCCAACTCATCCCGAGCACCATTCCTGGTGGACCTGAAGGAACCGAAGCAGGCATCGTAGGTAACCTCAACGAGCCCTTCTGCCTTGTTTGTCCTATGAGGCCGTTTTGTGTGCTGGCGGAATGTGCCATCGGCTCAATGAAGTACACATACGTTTCCCAGATAACCTATGGTCCATTGTGGATAACAGGCGGCTACATAACCTCCATAAACCTGTCCATCTTTGTGGCGGTAACAATTTTAGCGTTGGCTTACAGGCGGTTCTGGTGCAGAATCTGCCCCCTTGGCGGCTTAACCGCCCTCTTTAGCACCTTCACACCCTTCAAGCAAATAGCCATGACACGTCTGGAGAAGAACGAGCATAAATGCACTAGGTGCGGGATTTGCAAGCGTGTTTGCCCAACCCAAGCCACAGAAATGTACGAAAAGAAAGGTGGAGACGTAACCGAATCCAAATGCATGCTTTGCGCTCGGTGCGTGGAAATCTGCCCCTACGATGACGCGTTGAAGCTAACGTTTGCAGGGAAGACGGTGGTTAAATCGCGGAACTGGTTGGAAGAAAACAAACCAAATAACGATTAACCTACAGCCGCCTAAAGTCTTCAACAGGGCAATCCTTAGTCTCTTGCAATGGCGACCTGATTTTTCCGCCGCCTACCCTCTCTACCTTTCTAGGTTGGTCTTGGGTTTGCACGAAAAATTCACCTCTCGAAAACACGCCAAAATTTTTGCCTTGTATAATAAAAGCCCATGATTACACATAAAGATAGCGGTTTGTTTCAAAATGGGCGCGAAAAATCCTATTCTATTTTTTGAATAGGAATTTTTTTATGATAGGACAATTGCTATTATTCTTGGTGGACGGGGCGGGATTTGAACCCGCGGCCTCCACGATGCCAACGTGGCGATCGTACCAGGCTGATCTACCCGCCCAAATAACGCGGCTTCTAAACTCTAACCTTCCTCATTTAATAAGCGTTTCTTAGGAAGTCATGGGAAGACACCAAAAAAAGCATTATGTACGTTTCATGGGGAGTGTTTGGGTTAAGTTGTCCTTCTTAACATGGCACAATCCACTTTTGTAGAATAAAGTTTTCTTGTTTACTCTGCTTGTGGCATCTTGCACAGCCAGGGCAAAAACGCCTGCAACTGCAAACCGCAACACGGCCAAAACACGACCCCCGAGAAGTTGTTGCGAAGGGGTCTACCAACAACTACTAGAAAAAACAAACAGAAACCTAGACATACCAATTCAGCGTATTTTGTCTGCGTAGCTTTTTATAATGCAACAGCAAATAAACATGCCAAGCAAGGTGCCAAATATGCCACAAGTTAAAGTTGCGTTAATCGGCGTGGGAAACTGCGCCTCATCCTTCCTCCAAGGCATACAATACTACTCAAAATTCCAAAAGCCAGAAGACTGCATTGGACTGCGCAATCCAGTTCTGGCGGGACAGACCCCCAAAGACATCCAAGTGGTTGCAGCTTTTGACGTAGACGAACGCAAAGTCGGACTTGACCTCGCAGAAGCCATCTTTGCCAAACCAAACAACGCGCCGAAAGTCTGCGATGTACCCTCCACAGGAGTGATCGTTAATAAGGGACCACTGTTAGACGGTGTAGGCAAATCCACAGAAAGCATCATAAAAGTCAGCGCTACCCCAGACTCAGACGTAGCCAAAATCCTCAAGGAAACAGGCGCACAAATCATGGTTAATTTACTTCCAAGCGGAGCAGCCAAAGCCTCACAATGGTATGCAGAACGAGCGTTATCTGCTGGATGCGCTTTCGTAAATGCCACGCCTAATTTTATTGCAAGCGACGCTGCATGGGCAAAGCGGTTTATGGATGCTAATCTTCCGCTTGTCGGCGATGACCTTGTAGACCAAGTCGGCTCAACAGCCCTGCACAAAACCCTACTAAAACTGCTCTCAGACAATGGCGTGCGCATAAACGAGACTTACCAGCTTGACGTTGGCGGAGGAGCTGAATCCGTCGATACGCTAGACCGCACGCGAGATGCAAAACGCGCTATCAAGACCCAGTCAGTAGCCTCATCGCTGCCTTACAAAGCCGAAGTTGTGGCTGGCTCAACTGATTATGTGGATTTTCTGCAGAACAAGCGTGATAGCTACTTCTGGATAAGCGGCGTGTACTTCTGCGACACACCCATGAAAATTGACCTTAAATTCCAAACTGTTGATGCACCCAACGCTGGCTCCGTGTTATTCGACGTGGTTAGAGCACTGAAAGTGGCTTTGAACAAAAAGCAGGCTGGTTCAGTGATTCCGATTTGCGCTTATGCCTTTAAGCGTCCGCCTCAGATTATGTCGCTTCAAGCAGCTGAGGCAGAGTTCGCCAAGTTTTTAGCCTAGAGCTACCAGCTCAGCTATTATTTTATCTTTTACACCATTTTCCTTTAACATATCCTTCAATTGATTAATTGTTTTTACAGGTGTCGGATCCACCCCGTGCAGGACTGCCAAGTACACGCTTGCAAAGTCGCCTAAAATTACCGTTGACAGCATTTTTGCCAGCGGGCTTTTACCCTGAACCTGCACCTCAAAAACTTGCAAACCAGCTTGATTCATGATTTGCTTGGTGGTTTCTATTCGGCCCTTGATTTCTAATGGCTCTTCCTTGTCGCGGATGAAAATTGCAAAAAAGCCCTTGTTCTGCTCGCCCATGTTTTCCCAGCCAACGATTTCGTTGTGGTTAAGCTCGGAGAAGACCTCCCATTTCGCCGCTATCTTGCTGTTCTCGTTAAACTGCTGCTTAAACCGCATAGCAACACTGCGGTAAAAACCAAACCCGTAAACCACAGGCACTAACATGCCAATGCCCAGCGCTAAAGTTTTAGAAAAGTTATCTCCAGCAGGCACTCCTGACGCGTTTTCTCGGCTTACTTTTTCAATAAAGGTTAAGGCTTCTTTGAGTTCCTCTGAGACGCCAGAAACCAGCCCCAGCTTTTCCATGCAAATCACCAGAGGCACAAACAAGTATGGAAGCGCTACCCGAGGAGGCATGCCGCCGGGAACACGCAGGTAAGGCACACCGAGTTTTTCAGCGCATTGCAGCAGTGCGCCGCCTGAACTGATGCAGTAAATCATGCATTTACGTTTTAGAGCGTCAAGAAAAGCCCCGAGGGATTCCTCGGTGTCGCCTGAATAGCTCATTATGAA
>QYYE01000066.1 GCA_003589585.1 Candidatus Bathyarchaeota archaeon | reverse complement strand
GGCGGAATTTTCGGTGACATCGGCGGTTCAGGGGTGGCTTTTGTTGTTCAAATGTTTAACCGTGCTGTTGCCCCAGATGTTGTGCTCTTGACGCAGTCCACGGTGATTAAGGGTCAGATTCAGCAGGGAGTTGACCCAGCGGTTATTGGCGGTTTAATGGTAATCCAGTCAATTGCTTTGCCCATTACAGTTATGATTATGCTGACCTATGCCATGCAGATTGCCGCCACAAGCGTAGCTATGGAGAAAGAGGAGAAAACCCTTGAGACCCTGCTGACTGTGCCCGTGGACCGCTTCGCGATTTTGATGGGTAAAGTTGCAAGCACTATTCTTGTTGCAGGCGTTGCAGCCGTTACGGTTTTGATTGGTTACACTTACATGCTGGGTTCTTTGGCGTTTGGTTTTGGCGAGGCTGGCGCCGGGGTGGATTTGGTTGGTTTAGGTTTAGTGCCCACTGCGCTGGGATATGTTCTGTTGGGTGTAAGCCTGTTTTTTACCTTGCTGTCGGCACTGGCTTTGGCGGTTATCATGTCAGCTTTCAGTGAGAACGTGCGTGGAGCCCAAGCACTTGTTGGGTATGTTTATCCGCTGATTTTCCTGCCGTCACTGGCTCTGATCTATTTGGACGTGAATTCGTTGCCTTTAGCTTTGCAGGTGGTCTTGTATGCGATTCCGTACAGTCACCCAATAATTGCCTCAAAAGCGGTGGTGCTTGGCGATTATGGAACAGTGCTGTTTGGTATTGTTTACGTAGCAGTATTCACGGTTGCGATAATGTATGTGGCTTCGCGGTTGTTTGCGACGGAGAAGATTTTGACCGCTAAGCTGAAGTTTGGGCGGGTAAAGGCGAAAACAGCAAACGAGTAACTGCAGCTACTGGCGCTTGCAAAAAACTATACCCTTTTTATATGCTCAATTGTTAGCTGTCGAGTTTCCAAAAATGAACCCATTACAAGTGGATACGGTCGAAATCCTTAATTGTGCCATCAACGCTAACAATTTATACAAGATGAATTTTGGGTAAGCTAACCTGATTATGCAGTTGAGTGTTTCAAGCTTATTTAAGCAAGCTTACGCTCAATTATCAAACTGTACGCCGTACAGGCTGCTTCACTGCCATTGCTAAAAATCATCTTAAATTTGAGGTTTAACGGTTGCAAAAAGAAAACGCCATAGAAATACACAACTTAACAAAAATATTCAAAGCAAAAACCAATTCAGAACGACGCTTCCCACTTTTCAGAAAAACCGTACCCATCAAAGCCATCGACAACCTCAACTTAACCATCAAAAAAGGCGAGCTCTTTGGACTTCTAGGCCCCAATGGTGCGGGAAAAACGACCCTTGTTAAGATGCTCTGTACTCTGCTTCCGCCAGACGAAGGCACCGCAACCATAAACGGCTTTGACATAATTAAAGAGCAAATGAACGTTAAACGCTCCATCGGTACACTCTTTAGTGTTGGAGAAAGAGGGTTTTTCTGGAGACTCAGCGGTTACCGCAACCTAGAATTCTTCGCAGCCATCTACAACGTTCCTAGGCAAAGGCGTTACCAACGAATCATGGAAGTCTTAAAGCTGGTAGGTCTAGAAGGAAGTGCTTTTGATTTGTTCCAGAAATACTCTGGGGGAATGAAAAGGAAACTCTCCCTTGCAAGAACCCTGCTTCCCGACCCGCCGATTTTGCTTCTGGATGAGCCGACTGCAGGGTTAGACGTATTATCATCGCGGAACATTCGGGAATTCGTGCGAGAAACTGTGAGAGAGTCAGGCAAAACAGTCCTCTACACAACGCACTACATAGAGGAAGCAGCCCAAATCTGCGACACAATAGGCATCCTGCGCAATGGACAATTAATCGCTCGAGACACGCCAGATGCCATCCGAAGCATGATTAAAGAAAGAGAACTCATCTACATAGTAGTCGAAGAGATAACACAAGCGCAATTAGAAAAAATTCGCAGTCTCGAAAGCATAGTCAATGTAACCGAAAACAACCAAGATGCCATAGGAAACCAAAAGGGCTTTTGCCTGGAACTAAAAAGCATAGACCAGGTTCCCTCAATCTTCGATTTCCTATTCAGAGAAAAAATCAAGCTGGTTAACTTTAGTCGGGAAGAACCAACCCTGGAAGATGCATTTATTGAATTAACCAAGAGAGCTTAGCGATGAATGAAGAAATTGAAAAAATCTATTACTTCATGAAGCGAGACATCATCAGCTTCTCAACCTACAAAACAAACATTGCAATCCTAGTGTTAACTGCGCTTTTCGGGGCGTTGTCCTTTGCTTATCTTGGTTCAAACGCCGAAATGCAAAGCGTCCTCCAACTATACAATATGGATCTGGCAACCTATTTAATCATAGGGTTGGCTTTCAGCACCTACCTAAACCAAAGCCTCACTCTCATTCAGCGAACCATAAATCCGTGGGCACTCGAGGAAGTCCTTGTTTCACCCACAAGACTCACAACCTTCATTGTCGGCAGTTCGCTTTGGGGATTCATCTGGAGCACAATGGTCGTGGTGATTTACCTTGCCATCGGCGTCTTCATTTTCGGAATCTCCCTGAGCGTTAATGTTTTGGGAACATTAATCGTTCTGGCATTGGGCATCGGCACATTCATTGGGTTCAGCATGATTGGCGCTGGAATCCTAATCCTAACCAAACAAGGCGACCCGGTCACAGCGCTCATAACCATAGCTACTGGTTTGTTTGGGAACGTTCTGTTTCCACCGCAAGTTATGCCGCCGCTACTTCAAGCGATTTCATACCTTGTTCCGCAGTACTACTTCTTCACAACCATCAGGCTTATGTTAACAGGCTGGTCAATACAGATGATTTTGCCAGAGCTTTTGACGCTTGCGCTGATGTGTGCTATTATCGTGCCATTAGGGTATGCGGTTTACTATTGGTGCCTCAAAACTGCTAGAAAAAACGGAACACTCTCATGGTTCTAAAGAGGTAGCCGAAAAGCCCTAACGCATTGTTTTGCCAAAAAGAATTAATCCAAAGATTCGCCAGTAGTATTAGGAGAGAAGTATGTATTCTAAATGTCCTAACTGTCGTGCAGACACTTACAAGTATTCTACAGAAGTATACATTTGCAAAAATCCCAGCTGCAGGCATGTGGACGCTCGGCTGTTGAATAAGATGCTTAAAGAAATCGGGTTGGATGAGGAAGTAATCAGAAGAGTTGAAGTAAACCTAGTGGCTAGCGTGATTTAACCGTGTACTGCTGTTATGGATTCTTCATTTGCGATTGAGTAGCATTTGAAATTTAATTTCGAATGCAGCCACGGGGTTTTCAAGTTTCCACGCTTCAAGCACCAGAGGATTAACCTCGCCTACAACGCCAACTTCAACGCCGTCAACAATCACGCTGCCGACTCTGCCCTCAATAAAGCTGGGATGGGCGGTTTCTTTTATTTGCCATTCAACCCCAAAGTTGCTCAAGAACGCGTCTAAAGCCGATTTTGCCTCGCTAAAGCCAGCGGTGGCATGTGTTGTTGCTGCAGAAAGCCACTCTTCATCCCTTGTTTTAGTTTCTTTAGTTTCATCAAACATGGTTACTTTGCCAAGTTCGAAGACTCTTTGCGGGAACTCCACTGATTGGTTATTGCTGAGAAACTCCATGAGGCTGGGCAGTAGCCAGCTGCGCAGGGAAGTCATGGTGACAATCTGTGGATTGGTCACTTCAACAATTTTCGCTCTCTCACCACCCATCTTATCGTAAAGATTCTGCGGATTAGTCAGTGTATAGGTGAGGGTTTCTTGGTAGCCCAGACCAACCATGAGTTCACGGGCAACATCAATTTGGCGCTGGTCAGGTTTTGCGCGTCCAGAGGTTGGCAACTCACGCCATAGCGGCTCAATGTTGTTGTAGCCGTAGGCGATAGCAACGTCTTCTATTAGGTCAACTTGATGCATGACGTCAACTCGGTAGCAAGGAACCAGCACTGACACGCTGTCGCCAGAAACCCTCTCAACTCCCAACCCAGCGGTGAGCAGCAAATCGGATATTTGTTGGGCTGTTAAGTTTAAGCCTAAAAGGCGGTTAGTATACTCAACGCTCAACTTAAAGAGTCTGTTGTTAAAGTTTGGGGTCACAACGGTTTGCTGGGTGTAGCCTGCATTCTCTGTATAGTGCACCGTAGCGGCATATGCTTTGCCTCCACGGTCAATAAGCGCCAAGGTAACAAGGTTAAGCGTGTTTAGGACAGTTTGGTGCATAGTGCCCGTGACCTCGACCAGCAGGTTTCTGGATTCTTCGGTGACTTTGCCCAGGTCATTTGAGTTTATGATAGGTGGGAAAGATAGCACTTTGCCTTCAGAATCATACAGCATGGGATAACGCGGATGCCTCTTAACTATGTGACCGTATTCGACGCCTTTTGGGTGGCGCTTCAAAATCTCGTCTAAATCCATTGTTTCAGTGAAGCCTAAAGGGATAAAGCTTGCTTTTTTTGGCTGGACCGCGGTATACTCTATTGGCGGCTTGATTAGGTCGAAATTGTAGATGCCGATGGATGTTTTCTGGCGGTTTCTTCCGTAGGTTTTGTCGAGTTTGTCTTGCAGGTGCATAAGTCCACGGATGATGGCGTCAGATAAATGTACGTCTTTGATTATGGTGCAGCAAATGAACGGTCTAACACCATACAGGTCAGCGTTAACGTGCACGTCGACTATTGACTCGCCAATGCTATACTGCTTTATGCCTCTCTCTTGGTTTAGGTAACCTCGCAGTGCCCTGCTTAAGCCTTCAACGCTCCAAAGGTCAGGACGGTTAGTGTCTTTCATTTCAAGGCTCAGGGCGCCTTCTTTCTCATTGAAGGCTTTAACTTCCGCTTTCACAAAGGCAAGGATGTCATCTAGTTTTGCCATGTCACCGTTCAATTGGACATGAAGTAAACGTTCAAGTTCAGCGTAATCTACATCGATTGTAGGCATCTTTTAGGTCACCTGCTTTTTTCTCAGCCAATCAAGGTCCTGGCTAAAAATCATCCGAATATCATCAATCCCAGCACGCATCATAAAGAGGCGGTCCACGCCAAGCCCCCAAGCAATTACAGGAGCCTTAACTCCAAGCGGCAAGGTAACTTCAGGGCGGAAAATTCCTGAACCGCCAAATTCCACCCAGCCATAACCCTCTTTGTAGGCGCTCAACTCAACGCTGGGTTCGGTGAAGGGGAAGTAGTCGGGTTTGAAGCGGACTTTGTCTGCTCCAGCAATTTCCATGGCGAACTTGCCGAGAACACCGAGAAGGTCTTTGAGTGTTAGGTTTTGGTCCACTATTATGCCTTCAACTTGGTTGAATTCTGAGAGGTGGGTTTTGTCGGTGATTTCTGGGCGGTAAACTCGTGCGATGGAGAAGTGGCGGCTTGGAATCTCCAGGTTTCCGCTCTCCAGTGTTCTTGCGCTAAGGCATGTGCCGTGTCCACGGAGAATTAAGCGTTTGGCTACTTCAAAGGAGTACTTGTATCCCCAACCAGTGGAGCCTGTAACCCAGCCGTTCTCATGGGTCTGCTTGACGTTTTCAACTGCGGTCTGGTGACGGCTGATGTCGCCGTATTGGGGGTCTTTGATGTAGTAGATGTCGCTTGCTTCTCTTGCAGGATGGTCCTGCGGCGTGTACAGGGCGTCGAAGTTGAAAAAGCTGAGTTCAACGCTTGTGCCGGTCATTTCTTTAAAGCCCAGCTGGACCAGTTTCGCTCGAACCTCGTCGAGGAAGCTGAGGTAGGGGTGTTTTTTTCCAGGCCAAGTTTTAGCTACTGGCGCCTCTATGTTGTATTTTTGAAGCTTTGCCTCTCTCCATTTCCCAGTGATGATGAGTTCAGGAGTGAGCTGAGTTACCGTGGCAACTGGTGCTTCTTGTACTGTGACGGCTTTTTTTAGGGCTTTTTTGCCTTCAGGCGTGATTTGGAGGATTCGTTTGGTTTTAGGTTCCACGGTTAAGAGTTTGCGTTTTTTTAGCATGTCAACGGCTAATTGCAGGTCTGGGGGAAGTTCTTCTTGGGCAGCTTGTTTTTTTCCCAAGCTCTTGAGAAGTTTCTCATCGCTTCCCTCTGGAATTTGCTTATTGGCGAGGGTGATGGTGTTGGTTTGGGAATTGTAGGTTGCCCATTTCTTTCTTATCACCCAACCAAGAGCAATCTGAACAAACTGGGATGGCAAACCTGCTTGTGCTGCGGCTTTCGGCAGTTCGGCTGCTCCACCGCTTTTGGCGACTGCTTGAATTAGTCTGCGTTCGGGCAAGCCGTTTTGGGCATACTGCTCGCCTTCAGCGGTTAGTTTTATGAGTCTCTGGTGCTGGGCATGTATGGTTACGAGGTTTTTTTCTTGCAGGGTAAGTGCGTTGCGCATGATTGCTGCGTCAGGCAGATTGCATTCTTCGATTAGTTGTTCTACGGATGCTTTTCCGCCTAGTTGTTGTGTGGCGGAGAGGATTTTTCGTTCTTGTGCTCGAAGCTCAATCATGCACTTGTCGCCTTCGTTAACTAAATATTTGCTGTTTGCTAGTGCATAGTTTGTGTGTCGCAAATAAAAGTATGCTGATTGACAGAGCCGATTCTATCGCTCTTCTTTTCTAAAGCCCCTTAAACATGCAACCTCTCAAGGATGAGCTAGTCCTCCCTACCTATATGTGAGTAAAAGCTTTGTTGCTCTCGCATGACCCCCATCCCCTATAAAAGCGCCAGTTTTTAACATGCTAATGGCCTGAAAAAACGCCAATAGTGACTTACCCCTCTTAGATTTTATGCATAGAACCTCTAATACATTGCAAAATGCCCTCGTCTCTACTTGGCGCTTCTTTTTCTCAAAAGTTAGCTGTTAAATCAGTAAGTGGAAATGGAATCAGAATTCTTGTCTTTCAACTGGGCATTCTTTGCCTCTTCGGTATTGATTTATTACTGGTAAGACTTTCAAGGGCTATCCAAGCCGCTCTCAATCAAGCAATCTTTTTTAGACAGGTTTTTGTTCACAGCGTTACGTAAGAATTGATTTTTTTGCGAGTGTTTCAAGGAGCAATAAGTTCTGTTTTTTTGAGTTTCCTTACGAAAGAGGGCTAATTTATGGCGTCTGCCGAATGCAAACGTGAAATAGAAGACCCAAAGCAGTATGAAGTTAGAAGAATGCTTGAGGCTCTTGAAAGGAAATTTGTCGCTTACATCATTTTCGCGGTCATATACGGCGTAGTCTTCATCAACTACATCGACATCGTCTACTCAGGACATGGGTACCATTTATGGCTAATCGCCATGTACTTTGTCCCTTTCATTGCGCTGTCCATTTTTAATTTGAGGAAAAACTGGAGGCTCACCTTGGGATTAGGGTTTATTGCTTCGCTTATGAACGACTTATTTTATGGTGTAATCAGGTTCTTGATTGGTATGCCGGTTGATTTAGTCCGCTACTACAGCCTCTGGCTAATTCCCCATGGCGACGCCTTATTCAGTTTAAACTTGGGTTTTGCAACCATACAGGTTTATTCATGGATGATGGCGCTGTCCATCTATGCAAGAATCATACTTGCTGTTGCGCTTTTATGGACTTGGAAGCTGCAGGCAAAAGAAAGATGCATCAGCGGCAAAGAACCCAAAAGAAAACCAGCCAGAACAATAAAGGAAAAAGTTAGAGGTTTCTTTGAAATCTAACATCCTCTCGAGTAAGGAACATGAAATCGCGAAACGCGAAAATTGTAAGAAACAATGCAATAACATATTTAACGTAAAGTTACCCTTCACCAAAAGCGGATTCTACAATGCAAAGAACTGGCGTGGCAAACCTTCCTCTTCATGGAGGAAAAGCACCCTCATGGCTAACCGGCAGAATGCGAAAGCTAGCTAAAGAAGTAGCCAGTATCATAATCGACGAACATGGCACCGACAAGTTCATACAGCGTTTGTCTGACCCTTACTGGTTTCAAGCATTCGGCTGCGTCTTAGCCTACGACTGGCACAGCAGCGGCGTAACCACCGTCGTCACCGGCGTCCTCAAAAACGCCTTAACCCCTGAGAAGCACGGCATGGCTGTGTGCGGTGGCAAGGGTAAAACGTCAAAGAAAACCCCAAACGACATTGCTGATGTAGGAGAAAAGTTCGGTTTCTGCGAGCAAACCATCGAATCGCTAACATATACCAGCAAGATTACGGCGAAAGTTGACAACACAGCAGTCCAAGCGGGATACCAACTCTACCACCACGCCTTCATAGTAACCAAAGACGAGAAGTGGGCGGTGATCCAGCAGGGCATGAGCGAGCAAGACCGCACGGCAAGACGCTACCACTGGTTATCCGACAACACCAAAAACTTCGTAGTCGAGCCACACAACGGCATCATCTGCAATGTCAAGCGGGAAAAAGCCCTAAACATGGTAGCAAAAGACAGTCAAAACGCAAGAGCAGCATCGGTGGATTTAGCAAAAGAACCCCCACGCAAACTCATGAATCTCATCCAGTCCACGGCAAAACCGCTCAATCAGAAGTCCTTGCAGGACTGGCTTCCGAAAACAGATGACCCGTGGCAGCAAACCCTGACCACCCTTAACATGCCAAGAAACATAAACTGGGATACCCTGAGCCGAATGTACGAGTTCCAACCCAGCAACTACGAAGAACTACTGAGCATCAAAGGCGTGGGGCCTGCAACGGTTCGCGGCTTAGCTCTGGTGGCTGAGCTGGTCTATGGCGAGGAGCCAAGCTGGGAGGACCCGGTGAAATTTAGCTTTGCATACGGCGGCAAAGATGGCGTGCCCTTTCCTGTGGACCGTAAAGCCATGGATGAGTCAATCCAGATTTTGAGGCAGTCGGTGGAAGCGGCAAAAATCGGAGACAAGGAAAAGCTGCATTCACTGCAAAGGTTGAGGCGGTTTGTGCCAAAGGATGCAAAGTCTTAAAACCAAGCGAGCAAAATAATGCCCTTAAGGTGAACAACCAGTGAGAAGTAGCAAGTCGCTTAAAATTGCAGGTGCCTGCGGAATACTTACGCCATTAATTGCTTTCACACTTATCTTGTCAGCTGTTGCGTCTTATCCACAGTTCAGCTGGGCAATTAACGCTTTAAGCGATTTGGGCATAGTGCCAGGCGTAACCTTAACGCTGTTTAACAATGGATTAATTCTCAGCGGAGCATTGGCGCTTGTGTTTGCCTTGGGCTTATTTATCTACCAAAACAACACCTTAGGCAAAGCAGGTGCAGTTGTTTTCGCCTTAGCCTGCATATCGCTAATATTAATCGGCATATTCCCTGAAAACATCAAACCCACACATTACATGGTGTCCGTGGCATTTTTTGTTCTCTTGCCCATCTCCTTGATGATTACTACAGGCGCTTTCTGGCTCAAACGCAAGAAGGAATTAGCGCTGTTCACTTTAGCGATGTCGTTGGCGGCTGCACTGCCCTGGATACTCTACTTCGCCATAGAGTATGTGCCGGGAGTAGCCATACCTGAAGCCATATCGGGGGTCGCTGGCTCAATATGGACGGTAGCGCTAGGTTACAAGATGATTAAAAAACAAGCGACTTAAAACTGCTTTTGAAAGCCTCTTGCAGTATCAACGTAGATTTGAGCACAACAAAACGAGGAAAACGATGCCCCGTAACCTTGGTTTTGCGCGTACTTGATGGCTTCTTGGCTTGGAAAAGCAACCGCATCCACCCCCGCTTTCAGCGCTAAAACATCGGTCAAGCCTCGGATTGCCCCTTTTGGTCGCATGCAGCCTAAAACAAGTGGGATCTGCGGGAACAATAGCCGTGCAGCTGCGGTGACTTTGGCTATGTCTTTTGGTTGTGGGGGTTCAATTTTCTCCATTGCTGTGCCGTAGATGGGCATAAACGCTATGATTACTATGGCAGAAGGCTTAACTTGCTTTATCATTTTCAGCGCTTGCAGTTCGCCGTCTAATTTGCCCTCGTTTAGCCCGACGATGACATGGGGCACAAAATTTAACCCAGCCTTATCTAAAGCCAAAAGAGAATCCGTGTAATCTTGAATGCCAACTTTTAGGTTGTAAACCTTCTTTACTGTTTGCGTTGAACCGATAACATCAATCAACGCCGCATCAACCCCCACATCCTTAAGCGCCACGGCAGTTTCAAGGTTTATGATACCTGTGTGAACAAAAACCGTCAAACCCAGCTCCCGCTTAAGTCTCCCAAGCACAGAAACAAACCCCTCAAGAGGCACAGACCCATCAGGCAAACACCCCCCGCTCACAAGACAGCCCAATGCGCCTGCTTCTTTGAGCTTCAAGCCCAAATCAAACAGTTCTTGAGGCGAGACCGCTGCATGCATGGTTTCCAGGACTTTTCCGCCGCAGTGTTTGCAGTTCAACGCGCAAGAGGTACCTGTTACGGATATGGTTGGGAAACTGGTTGGCGATGAGCAGTAGTGCTGGGTTTTGTAGTATGTGAAGCTTGGGGCGTAAAAGCGGATTTCTTTGTGTCTCGGTGTTAGGATGCCTGATTCTAGCAGGCTTAAGAGTTCCTGTTCAGTGTAGTTCCAGATTTCTTCAGGGGATGGCGAAGTCATGTCTTTTCAGCTTAGGAATTCACCAGCCACCTTAATAGCATAACGCAAAACATCTGCCATTGTAGGTTATGGTTTGAGGACGAAGTATTGTTTGTAGGGTTTAAATCCCACTTTAAGATAGATGCTTTTGGCAACCAAGTTGTTGTCCATGACGTAGATGATGGCTGTTGGTGCTTTGCTTAGGCATTTTTCCACTAATGCTGACACAATTGATTTGGCATAGCCCTTGTTTTGCCATTGCGGGTGCGTTGCTATCCAGGTAACATGGCTTACTTTAGAAGTCAGGGTGGCGTAACCAAATGAAACCAGTTTGCCCTGTTGCTTTATGCCGA
>QYYE01000065.1 GCA_003589585.1 Candidatus Bathyarchaeota archaeon | reverse complement strand
CGAGAAGCAAAACAAGAAAATTCAAGAACTGCAAAACGAACGTAAAACCATTCAAGAGCAAGCAGATATCCTGCACAAGGAGCTAACAGAACTGGCGCAGAAAAGTCAAGACATACACACGGCAATGATAGCCAAGGTTGATGAGGCAAAAAAAGCCAGAGAAGAAGCTAACGCTCAGCACAAAGCATACATTGAAACAAAAGAGCAGATTCAAAAGTGGCTTGTAGAGATAGCTGTGTTGACTGGGCAGCTGAAAGGGTTAGAGGGTTCGGTTCGGGAGCAGAAAAAAGCCTTGCGAGAAAAAGAGGAAGCTTCAAGAGCTAAAAAACGTGAAGAAATGGCGGAAGAACGAACCAGAAAAATGATGGATGAGCAAACACTTAAACGGGCGCTTGAAGCTCAGGCTAGAGAGAAACTGGAGCGTGGAGAAAAACTCAGTTGGAATGAGTTCCAATTGCTTGCGGGAGACGATGAAACAGATTCAGAAACGCAAGATTAAAGTTAACTTATTAACACATTAATGGAAAAGAGATATTGATGGCTAAAGTGGAAACGCAACCAACGCAAAAGCGTATCCTAATTTTATGTGTTGATAGAGATGGCGATCTAGAAGTTAAGGCAGGCATAAAAACGCCGCTTCTGGGAAGAACCGCTAACGTTGACGGCGCCGTTTCCTTAGCCCTAAAAGACCCTGAGGAACCAGACGCCAACGCCATGTTTGAGGCTGTGAGGCTTTATGACCGCTTGCATAACGAAAAGCAGCCTGAAGAAGTTTTTGAAGTTGCCACGATATCTGGTTCCGAATTGGGTGGAGTTAGCGCTGACAGGAAACTTGTTGCTGAACTGAACAGTCTGCAGGAAACTTTCAACGCTAACGAGGTCATTCTGGTTTCGGATGGTTATTCTGACGAGGCGGTTTTGCCTCTTGTGGAGTCAAGGGTGCCTGTTTCTTCTGTGAGACGTATAGTTATTAAGCATAGTGAGTCTATTGAGGAGACGGCGGCGGTTTTTACAAAGTATATTCGGTTATTGGTTGATGAACCCCGGTATGCTCGGCTTGCCTTGGGTTTGCCTGGGTTGCTGGTTCTTATTTTCGGGGTTTTTTGGGGTTTGTCAATTATTTATCCGGAGGCTATTTACTATTATGGTATTGCGATTGTGATTGTTTTAGGCGGTTTCTTGCTTCTCAAGGGTTTCGGAGTTGACAAAGCGACTAAGGATTTCTATAAGTGGGCCAAGGAATATACTCCGCCGCCGTTGCCGGTGCAGATTTCAAACTACACCATCATTGCTGGTATTTTGTGTGTTGCTGTTAGTGTTTATCTTGGAATTGCGAGTGTTACTGCTAGTGTGGCGCCTCCTATTGATTTGGGCGGTTGGTTTGGTCTTCTTCCTTCGATAGCGTATTACTTTATTTCTGGAATCAAAGATCTCTTGGTTGTGGGTATAAGTATTGTTCTTTTTGGTAGAAGTTTGCGTTTATATTTTGAGAGGGATTCAAAGTTGCTGCGGAATGCTGCTTTGATAGTGTCGGTTGTTTGGTCTCGTTGGATACTTGAGGGAACTGCAAATCTGATTTATAATCCTGGAGCGGGTTTGAATAATCCGTTTTTCGCAACTTTCATTTATACCATTATTGTGGGCATTTTAATTGGTATAGCTTCTGTTCTTTTAATTTACATCGTGAACCGTTCAGCTAAGGATTTCTTCAACAAAAACGCTGAGAAACCTGAAGAGCTGTAGTCTTTTTGAATTTGAAAGCTTTTTGTGGTTTTTTAGAGCAAGCTTTAATTGAAACAATCTTGGTTTAACCTTAGTGTGCACGCAACAAACGCCTTTGGAAATGTTGAGATGCGAGGTTTCGCTTGATGCTTAAAAAGTTTCTTTCTATCATCGGTGCCTACAAGATGTATGAGCGGTGGCTTTGGCAGCAGGTTAAGAACGGCATAAAACTTGAGCATATCGCCATCATTCTGGATGGGAATAGGCGTTGGGCGTCTGAGAATGAGCTTAACCCTTGGCTGGGGCATAAGAAGGGTGCGGAGACGGTTGAGCAGCTTTTGGATTGGTGTGAGAGGCTTGATGTGAAGTACGTTACGCTTTACACGTTTTCTACTGAGAATTTTCGGCGCAGCCCCGATGAGATAGAGCAGATAATGAGGATCGCTGAAGAGAAATTCCGAAAACTGTTGACCGACGAGCGGATTCATCGGAACAAGGTGCATGTTAAGGTTATCGGCAGAGTTAATCTTCTTCCTGAAGGTCTCCAGAAGCTTATCGGCGAAGTTGAGAAGGCAACGGCGAATTATGATAGTCAGTTTTTGAATTTTGCTTTTGCTTACGGTGGCAGGGCTGAGATTGTGGATGCCGCCAAAACCATCGCGTCAAAGGTTAAAGACGGCGAGTTAAAGCTGGATGCCATTGATGAGGACATGTTTGAAAAGTTCCTCTACACTTCACACATGACCAAGCAGGAGCCCGACCTTATCATCCGCACTTCAGGAGAAGAGAGGCTTAGCGGTTTTCTACTCTGGCAATCCGCCTACAGCGAGTTGGCGTTTTTGGATGTTTTCTGGCCTGACTTCCGCTTAATCGACCTGCTTCGAGCCATCCGCACCTTCCAAAAACGTAAACGGCGCTATGGCGGTTAAGCGGCGCTTTTCCCTCTTTATGTGAGTGGTTTTGTTTTAGATTTTCCACAAGACTGAAGTTGTGGGCGGCTGCTTTTTTTGGTTGCAACGTTTTCCTGCGCCTGTTGGGTTGTGGGATACGCGTTTTTCTCCACACGCGGTACATGGCTCCATGTTGAAGCCGTCACGGTGTGCATGTGAAAGCATGTATCGATTGCTTTTTTCTTCACAAGAACAGCAGCGGAAAGTAGCGACAGCGCAATGCAATCGGGCACTAGCATGGTCCATACGGCAATTTGAGCCATTTTTCACCTCACAGAGGCAAAACCACCACCCAACCCACCCCATTAAACAATTTTGGCAATCAAAAAGCAGAATAAAAAAAGACAAAAACAACCCACTAAACGTTTTGTGCTGCTCTGCCATAGACCCCCTCCACCTATAAAAAGCGGGATTTCTAATGATTTTTCAACATGCTAATCGGCTGGTTTTCCACCAATAGCACCTACCCCTCCTTAAGGATTTTTCATCAGCGCTGAATTGCGTAAAACGCACGGTTGCCCGCAGGCTAACCCTCCCCCTATCGGTTCCTGCATGTCCCTAAGTGAAAAGCGATTTTTGACTAATAGCTTTTATCTTAAACGACCGCTTAAATCAAAGTGATGAAGAAGGAGCAAATTAGAGACAAGATATTAGTTGACATTAAAAAAACTAAACAATGTACATTTGATACTCTGCCTCAGCAGAAACCTCAAACTACCCCTCAAATGGAAAAATCTATAGCAGTGGCTCAGCTTGGATATACAATAAAAGAGAATATATTGGAACTCTCTATAGCCTTTCGCTTACTGCCCTCAAAAAATCACTTCTCAAACTTAACATTAGAATTATACTTTAACGACAATAAACTAAACTCCTACTTGATCAGTATACCTCCAAGTCAACTTCTAAGCAACGAATTAGAGTTCCCGATAAGCTTAGACATGAAGGGAATATGCCCTGGTCAACATAAAATTAAGGTTGAAATGTTTGAGCAATGGAACACAGGAGAAATACTGACTAGTGCATCAAGGTATGTTATCGTTGATTATTCGCCGACACGGAAGGAAGATAGGTATGTTAAGGTTCCGATTGTAAGGAAAATAGATGGTGCTTTTAGAATTATATTGCCACAAGAAAAAGAACTCTATGAGAAGCTTGAAAGAAACCAACGCCAAAATATAGACAGCCAAAGAGACCACTGGTAAACAATTCTGCGTTTGTCGCGGGCATTTACTGCATAGAGGAAGCTGTGCGAGTTCTATGTGGATAATGTATTGAAATAGACTAGGTAGCAAACAACTTAGTGAATTCTTTCGGTTAAGCCGTCAAAACCGCGGTCAAAGCTCATTAATTGTTTTATGCGGTATTTCTCTATGAGTGCTAATGATGTGCAATCGGTGAAGCTGAGAAATTTGTCTTTTAAGCTCTGGAATCTTGCCCAAGCATCCAGAAAGGCGTCGTTGTCAACGGTTAGTCTTGTTATTCTTGGTGATTCCATCAGGTATTTTCCAAATTCAACGGCTATGTTGTGCTGTTTTGTTCTTACCAAGATTATTGTTAGAGTCTCATCAATTATGAAATCTGACGTGTAGAGCCTGCCAAGCCCTCCAGTTAAAGCATTTTTGAACAGTTCTCTGCTTTTCTCGTGGTGAGTATCTTCAGCATCATACAGGGCAAGAAAAAGACAAGTGTCGATAAAGACTGCCATCAAGCTTGGCTTCCATAAAGGTGCTGATCAACGGTTGTGGACAAGTCCTTGATGCCCAGATGTCGGGGGTTTTGCATCAGTTTCCACAACGGATCTTCTTCCAGGGGCGGGAGTTCTTGGAAGTGCGCCATGAATTCTTCTTCGTCTTCTAGCGCGTGATCAATCATTGCGCCAACGGCTTCTTGTATGGTTACTTTTTTGCCCCCGCGAAGTAACAGTTTTGCTAGGAATCGGTCAAGCTTCTGCTTTTTGCCCTCATCAATCTTTATAGTAAGTGTCATAGTAGAAAAGTGTCAAATAACACTAAAAAACCTTTTTGCAGCCTGACAAACAACCCCATATTAAACGCCGATTCTCAGGCTCTTTTCTGCGTGCTAACTATGCTGATTACGTCTCGGTCTTTTAGAATGGTGTCTTCGCCGATTCTGCGTTTGTCATGGGCGTTTACAGCGTAGAGAAAGCCCTCGCCAAGTTCAGTGTGGATTAGGTAGGCGAATTGGTGTGCTGTTGTGCCGTTGGGGACAAGGTATGCGTCGGGGAGAATGCGCCCGTTGTGGTCGGAGAGGTGCTCTACATCTTCCACGGGGTAGACGGTTATCATGTCTAGGAGCTTAAAGTACGCGGTGTTTATGGCTTCTTGAACCCCTGTTGAACCGTTTGAGGCAAGGATTTTTTCTTTGATGGCTTCAAGCGCCTTAACCTGCCCCGCAGATAGTTTTTCAGGCTGGGTTATCTTAAAACTGCCGTCGCCTGGTCTGTAATCAATCAGCTGTTTCTCAGCCGCACGCCTCAACGCCAACTCAGCCTCTGCAGAACACGGAATCACGATGTAGTTGAGTTCTTTTAGGCGTTTGACGTTGTCTTGGGCAGTCGGCAAATCAATCTTGTTGGCTACAATCAGCATGGGCTTGGATATTTGCCTCAGCGTATCTACGAAACGGTAGAAGTCCTCATCGCTCCACGTGGTAGGCTTATCAACGTTCAGCTTTGTGCGTCTGATGGCTTCGCTGACTTGATGGCGTTTTATGCCTAAACCTGTCAAGCGCTCTTCAAGAGGGGCAGCAACGCCTTTTTTGTCAGCCTCCGCGGTTCTGGCGATTTTCTGCCAGTCCTTTTTGAGCAGGGTTAGCATCCACATGGTGATTTCGCGTTCAAGAAACTTGACATCTTCCAAGGGGTCGTGTTCGCCTATCTTGCAGGTTCTGCCCTCGCAGTCAGTTCCGCCAGAAGCATCAACAATGTGGATCAGCGCGTCTGCTCGGCGGATTTCGTCGAGAAACTGGTTGCCCAATCCGCGTCCCTCCCAAGCGCCCGGCACAATGCCTGCTATGTCGATTAGTTCTACTGGGACAAGTCTTACGCCGTCGAGGCAGAGACTGTTTTTCGGGTTGTCCTGCACCTTGAACTCTGGGTGAACGCAGCTTGTTCGGACGTAGCCGACGCCTCGGTTGGGCTTGATGGTGGTGAAGGGGTAGTTGGCGATTTCAGCTGTGGCTAAGGTTGCTGCGCTAAAGAAGGTGGATTTTCCCGTGTTGGGTTTTCCAACTACGCCAAGTAAACGTGAATATGACCCTGCCATATTGGTTCATCTAGTCTATTGTATGCTTTAATGTTTACGCTAAGCCCATGTCAATATTGCTTGACAAAACTTATAAGGTATTAACGCTCCGTTGCTTGACAAGGGCAGCATTGAGCATAAGGGATGGATTTGAAGAGCAAAATCAGCAACATAGGATTCGCAAACAAAATCCGAGACAACATCCTATCCATAAGGAAAAGCAGCCTTGAACCACTATACGAAGACCTGAAGGGCGCAGACTGCGTCATCTGTAGCGGGGCAGGTCGCTCGCTCTACTCTCTCAACGCAGCGATGAGCCTAATTGCCCTAAGCCAAGTGGGGTGGAGAAACAAGGTTGTTGTTACCGCTGACGACCCAGGGTTTCCCGGGAAAAACATGTATGATGCAGCGTCGTATTTTGAGCGGCGGTACAAGAAAACGCTTCTGCTTATGAATTCTGGCAGCGGCTACTCAAATGACCCTCTGGTTATGGCTCAGGATTTAGCACGGTATATTGAGGACAACAAGACTAATCGGTTTAGCATGGGCTTGTTGACTTCCAATTTGGAGTCGCCCCTGGCTCAGATTGCAAGCAAACATGGTAGCGCCGTACAGATTAAGGGGCGCGGGAAATCTAAGCCGTCAAGCGTGTACAGCGAAACAGGAATGATGGGTGACATCTTTGAGCTTGGCACCCTTGAATTGCTCAACATGATGATTGAGGCTATTTACCGGAACCTTGAAGTTGAAGACGTTTTCAAGCTGTGCGAAGAAGAGTTTGAAATAATAGGGAACCTTATTGACGCCAATGTTGATTCAGACACCTATGTTCAGCTTGTAGACATGCTGGAGAAAGGCACGAACGTTTTTTTGGGTGGAAAAGGAACCGCTAAAGAAATCGCTAAAATGACAGGCATCAGACTGTTTCACATAAAAAGCTTCCTTGGCGACAGCGTCTTCATGGTAAGGGGAGTAAACACGCCTCGGCCAAGGGCAGGAGACGTTGAAATCTTAATCTCTTATTCGGGTGAATCAAGACCTGTTCTCTCCTGGTGTGACGCTTTAAAGAAGTTCAACGGGTCGGTTCTTTCAATCACAGGCTCTGCAAACTCAACGCTAGCCAAGAAGTCTGATCTCAAAATAATCATTCCTGAAGATGTTAAGCCTGGTGCGCCTAGGCGGTTCTATACTAGGGCAGCGTATGTTTTGAGTCCGCTGTCGGTTAAGTTGGCGGAGAGGCTGGCGCAGAGGGGTTTGAACTTGCCTGAGTACATCATCAGCTGGTACCATTCAATAACCGAGTAACTTTTTCCTATCAATTCAGAAGGCTAAGGTAAACTTTTTACAGTTTTTTAGCATGAATGAACAGCGTTCCAACTCTTAATTTAACAAATTTTTATATTTTGAATGAACGATAAAATTCCTCATGTCAGACAACCGATCGGTCGCTTTCAGCAGAGGCATTACTTGGAGGCAACCTCTCGTTTTCCTAGCCGCCACCGCTGTTTCCACAGTTTTGGCTATTTGGGCTGTTGTCGCAGTTCCAGTTGAGAGTTCTCCTGTTCCCGGAGTTTCCGGGCTTTACATTGCAGCGGCAGTGTACGTGCCTTTAGCGCTTTGGTTTGGCGTTTGGGGTTGTCTTGCGGGCTACTTGAGTTGCTTGTTTATGGGTTTATACTTTGGTTACTCGCTTGATTTTGTGCTTGTTTGGTCCCTGGCAGATTTCTTCGAGGGGTTTGTTCCGCTACTAATCTACAGGTCTTTGAAGATGAAGCCCATCTTGAGCCTAAAGCGCCCCAGATTGACATATGGGTTGAACAGTCTTTTAGCGGTTAATGTGGTGGTGTCGGCTGTTGCACTTGTCCTGTCCATGACCACGGTTTTCATCGCAACCTTCGTAGCATCCATCGCCTTTTTGGTTATTCAAGCCGTCCTTGAAGACCGCAAAACCTGGGTTACCTGGCTTCTAGTCGGAGTTTTTCTTGCAAGCGTTGTCTCAGGCGTCTTCGGCGTGGGTGCTTTAGCCGCATTTGGGAACATTCCTTGGTCGGTGTTTCCAACGGTTTTCTTTGGCTGGGTTTTCGGCGACATCATTGTGCTTGCAACCATAGGTACCATATTGACCATCGCCTTTACGCCTTATATAATGAAGACTCAGGTTTACGTGCGAAGGTTCTTCACCTAGCCCTGCAAGCAATCGTTAGGTAAGACTACAAGTCAGCCTTGATAAAGAAGATACAGGGATTAACATGTTTGGTTGATTACTTTTTACTAATTATTCATAAGGCTTAAATGTGAAATAGAGCTTACCCTCATAGACACGAGGTCTTCGCCTTTCGATGTCCAAACGTTTTATGTGTAAGCCTCAAAATCTCGATTTAGGAGCAAACGCGAAAAAAGAATTGAAAATGATAAATTGCAAAGCCGCGGTGCTATTAGCAGTACTGCTCTTTTCGATGGTTATTATACAAGTCAGCAGCGCAGCAAGCAACCAAGAGCATCCCGCAGTTTCCCTCAACCGCAATTACTCGTTACGTGCAAACTCGGAACAACTCAAAGTGGTGGACCACAAGATTACTGCATCAGAACTCGAAAATCTAAAAAGCGCAATAGGCGTTTACGAGGAAGGGCGAGACTACAATCAACTGGTCGATGGGTATGGTACAGGTTTAGCTCCTCCTTCAGAAGAGGAATGGGCAGAAATCGCCCAAAACTCCTATGTTGTTGATGAAATAACGTATGGTGCTGCGCCTCCCAGTGTAGACTTATCGGCAACACCTTGGTTTCCGCCAATCGGCAATCAAGCCAATCAGGGGTCTTGCGTAGCATGGTCCGTTGGATACTACGTTAAAACGTATCAGGAAGCGAAAGAGCGCTCGTGGGACCTCTCTGGTGCAACATGGCAGGGGGGATACTCAGGTTACCCTACCGTAAGTTATCAGGACAAAATTATCTCTCCCGCATTTATTTACAATTTAATTAACAAAGGCGTTGATGAAGGCTCTTCATTTAGAGATGCCATACAACTGGTCTGTTTTGTTGGCGCAAGTTCATGGCAAAAAAAGCCCTATAACCGTTTAAATTATACCTCTTGGCCTTCTGAGGCAGCGTGGGCTGAAGCACCCTATTATCGAGGAAACAGTAGCGGATACCAAACCATGACCATCAGTTCTACCGCAGGTATTAGTAACCTCAAAACCTGGTTGGCTGCGGGAAATTTGGCAACTTTGGCAGTGGATGCAAACAAGTTTTCCAGCCTCAACAGTGTTGATGCATGGACGCTGGATAATTATAATCCCTCTGAGGCTAATCATGCAGTTACAATAGTCGGGTATGATGATAATTTTTCTTATACTGAGGCGGGGCAGACTAGGTATGGTGCATTTAAAGTTGCCAATTCCTGGGGTGTAGGATTTACGGGCGAGAAAGTTGCCGATGGCTTCTTTTGGATCTCTTACGAAGCGATGAGGCAACGTGTTAGTAAGTATAGTCAAGTTATGTTTTTTTATGACCGAGTCGGTTATGAACCTGAATTACTAGCGACTTTCCAAATTACTCATCCCATGAGAAGCGAATGCCAAATCACTGTCGGCTTAGGCACTCAAATATCAACAATAACCAGTAAGCGCTTTGACTCCTATGTTTTCGGAGGCACTCTACCATTTCCTTCCAACAGCATTGTTTTCGATATAACAGAGTTCAAGGCTTACATTTCAGTTTTTTATAATCAACCGTTTTGCCTAAAAGTGTACGATGGTGGAACATACCGTGTCGGCAACATAACATACTTTGCAATAAATAACACAACCTCTTCTGAAACTCCCCGTACAACAATCCAGGGCGGCACAGTGTATTCAACACTATATTACTCCACATACCAAACGTCTCTAACAGTTTCACCTACCTCAGGACCACCCACTGGCTCGATTACGCTTGATGGAGTGGGCTTCACAACAGACAGCACCGTAAACTTGGCTTACCTAAACCCCATAACATCCACTTGGGTGCCCATAGTGGACAACTTGCCAACTGTCTCCCAAACTTTCACTTACACCACAAACGCTCCTGACCTAATGCAAACCAACCCCTCAGGCGACCAGATGCCGCTCTTTGACAACATCGTTTTCCGAGCCCAAGACAACAGCAACGGCCAAACATACGACACAGCGGTTCCGTACACGCAATGGCGCAGAGGCTTAACCCAAGTGGGCAGCGCAGTAGCAGTTGGGCTATATGGTAACAACACGGACTTATCTTCAACAATCCGCGTCCAAGCTGGTCAATCAATAGTTGTTAGCGGCAAATGGTTCAGCTCAGGCACCGCATCCTTGCTTTGGGATGGCACCGTGGACTTGGGTACAGTGGCGATTGATGGAGCTGGCGCCTTTACTGCCGCTATAACGGTTCCGTTATCTGGCGTCGCTGGAATGCATACTATAACAGTTGTTGATGCAAGCACTCGGTTTGTCACCACGGTGAGGCGACTGCCTGTTTTGACTGCTGTTTATGATGGCGCCTGGCGCTCCTCTGACTTCACCGTATCCATAAACGCTGATGGCGACGGGATTTCTGAAATTTATTACCGTATCAATCAGGAACCAACCCAAAGCGTCAGCGTTAATGGTCAACCGCTCATTACACAAGAAAGCAGCAATAACACGCTTGAATACTGGGGCACCTGGACTGACGGAGCCGCGACTGTTGAGTTGGCGAATTTTACCTTAACGGGCATAAAACTTGATAAAACTCCGCCTGAGGGAAGCTTCCAGATAAACGGTGGTGTAGCAACCACAGCCTCAACCGCCGTTACCCTAACCGTAACCGCTGCCGATTCATTGTCAGGTATCAGCCAGATAAGGTTCAGCAACGACCAAAACTTTAACCAGGCACAATGGGAATCATACGTGGGCACCAAAAGCTGGCAATTAGCGAGTGGTGATGGGGTAAAAACGGTTTATTGCCAAATCAAAGACAACGCAGGCTCCACAGCAACCTTCAGCAGCCAAATCACCCTGCAAAGCCCGTCTCCAACACCAAGCCCAACACCTACACCCACCCAGCAACCCACACCAACACCTACCCAAAACCCAACATCCACGCCAACCCCAATTGCTTCTCCAACTCAATCAGCCTCGTCTCAACCCACAGCAACACCCCCAATCCCCGAACTGCCACCCATAATGGCGATTTTCAGCTTGATATCCATAACAATAGCGCTTAGTGTTGGCTTAAAAAGAAAAACGCAAACAAAACG
>QYYE01000064.1 GCA_003589585.1 Candidatus Bathyarchaeota archaeon | reverse complement strand
TACCATCGTGCCTGGTCTGGCTAACACCCTGAACATGACTCGGTTCTACCACATACTATTGATGGTGCTGGCGCCTTTTTGCATAATCGGCATGTGGTACTTCTCCAAACTCGCCTTAAAGAAGGAGAAAGCAATAGCGGTAACCATGCTTGCCATCGTTGTACTTGTTCCTTACTTTCTGTTTCAGACAAACTTTGTCTATGAAGTGGCAAAAGCTGACAGCTGGTCAGTTCCCCTAAGCAAAACCAGAATTGACCCTCTGCGCCTATACGGTGAATTCGGCTACATGGAAGCCTACAGCGTCTACAGCGCACAGTGGGTTTCCAGAAACGTTCCGTACCAGTACAATATTGTTGGGGATAATGGCCTGTACACTGCGCTCACAGCTTATGGTCTAGTCTACAGAGGGTACGTTACAGGAATCACCAGCGGCACCGTTCTTGAACCAGGCGTATTCGTCTATCTCAGCTACATCAGCGTTAACTATGGAGAAAGAGCCTGGAACGACACCCTCTCAACAATGCTAAATCAAACTAATCTGGTTTATTCAAACGGCGGCAGCGAAGTCTACTGTGCACCCACGCCCTGACCAATCCGTGGAATAAAATTTAACCCTGAGTGCTCAAACAATGACCACTGTTTCAGTAGTAATTCCGACCTACAAACGAGCAGACATTCTTCCCCACATGTTCACCGCGCTACAGCGCCAATCCTACCGCGACTTTAACGTCGTCGTTGTTGTTAAGCCGTCGGGCGACGGCACTGAACAGATTATCAAGCAAGCATCATCCCACCTAAAAGTAAAAGCGGTAATTCAAACCAACGGTTACATAGTAGACGCCTACTTGCTGGGAGCCAAAAACTCAAACGGCGACATCGTAGCCTTCCTAGATGATGACGCTCTTCCCGCCGCTAACTGGCTTGAAGAAACAGTAAAACTACTCAAAAATACTGGTGCAACTGCAATAACAGGGGATTCATTTCCTGTGCTGCTAAATGGCAGTAACATGTGCATCATAAAGGAAACCGAAATTCCCTCTGTGTTATCCCATTACGAGTTTGCACTGTTTGGCCGCCCCCTGAAAGGGCTTGAAGAATACAAGAACTGCATAGCTAATTCAGGTCAAGTCTACGAAAGAGGCAATAACGCTTACTGGAGAAAACGAGGCGCAGCCAAAGCGTTGCCAAGAGGTCCCACCATGGCTTTTTTGGGCAAAATCCTGCGGGAAACCAGTTTTTCGGCTGACTGGATTTTAGGCTGTGCCTGGGAGATGGTTTTAGGTTGGCACTTGTGGAAGCGTGGGCATCTTATGCTCTACAGCCCCAAACTGCAAGTATTCCATATTGTTCACGGCAGAACCTCCAGCAGGGATTTTCTTAGTCCTCGCACTGACCTGTTGTGGGCGGTTGAGGCTGAACTGCTTTTCTACATACTATACGGCGAGGAGCCTCAGTTATCTGTTATCAGCAAAGCGGCTTCTGATTTAGCACGCATAGTGCATAGCCTCAAGTACATGCGCTTGAACCCAAAGTATTACCTGCGCAAGATTGAGGGAATAATGCTTGCCAACGTAATCGGCGCTAAATGGTTAATCTACAAGGCTATTGGCGCCTCGTATTCCCCTGTTGTTGACCTAAAGAAATTGAGGGCGAAATAGTTGCTGGCGAACAATGGACAGCGCCACGTGTTGCTTTGAAAGAAGGAGAACTTTTTGCAGCTTCACAATCAACCATCCGTTTCTGTCATCATCGTCAACTTCAATGGAGAGCGATATCTAGCCAACTGCTTAACTTCAGTCTTAAACACAGCGTACTCAAACTTAGAAGTCATACTAGTAGACAACGGTTCAAGCGACTCCAGCATGGAAATTGCCCAAGCGTTCAAAGGCGATTCACGGCTTAAACTGGTCCAGAGCCAAGTGAACGTGGGTTTTAGCGGCGGCAACAACCTTGGATTCAACCACTCCAGCGGAGACTATATTGCATTCCTAAACAACGACACCATCGTTGAACCAGATTGGCTTTCTCGATTGGTTGAGGCAATGCAAAACGATGACACGATTGGGTTAGCCCAAAGCAAAATTTTAACGATTGATGGGAAAAAAATTCAGACCGTCGGCTGGCTTTTCAGCAACTACCTTATAACTAAACATCAACTCTGCGAAAACAAACCCTGCACCCTAAAACTCCAGCCAGTCTTCGAAATATCATTCGTCTGCGGCGCCTCTATGATAATTAAACGAGAGCTGGTTGATGAAATCGGGTTATTTGATTCAACCATACCCTTCTACTACGATGACACTTTGCTTTCCCTTAAAGCATGGCTTGCAGGCAAACGGGTCGTGACTGTTTCCAACTCAAAAATCCGTCATGTGGGTGGAGCTTCAAGCGCATGGAACATTGAACTTATAACTCTTAACCTGTTGAAAGCCAAAATATGCCTGATGTTTGACACCTATTACCATCTTGATGAACTGGCCAGGGCAATATCAGTTAACGTTCTCTCTACAACGGTTAACGCCCTCTTTTCTTTGAAAAGAAAAAATATTGAGATTATCTATGCGAATACCCAGGGCTTCGTCTGGGGGCTTAAGAATTTCAGGTATCTTTGGCAGAACAGGCTTAACCGCTGGAGCAAAAGCAAAATCTCAGCTGAGAAATTGAAGGAAAAATTTGTGCGCATTAGTCTTCCGCTTCCCTTCTATGTTATGCCATCAAAACTAGCAAACGATTCTTTTGTCTCTGAAGTTATCAAATATGAAAAAAAATTATTACAAGTATGCCCTATTCTTGCAACTGACTCCAGTGGTCTTTTTTGTCTAGAAAAAAATCGTTAATGTTCTAGAACAGCAAAACAAATATACCAGTCACAAGAAACTACTCTTAAGGAATAGCGCTCGGCTTTATGGAAAGAAAGCGCTCGTTCCAGAGTGGTTTCTCATGAAAAACAAACACAGTTTTTCGTTATTTTTTCCCTTCAACAGCAAAAAAACAGTCACCGTTCCCTTCATGGCTTTCCTTTTATGCTCTGTTCTTATCTTTAATCTCCCAATTAGCGCTTCCCAATCACAAAACAACGAGTTTGTAGGCTCTCCAGACCAAACTCTTTTCAGTGACGGCTTCGAGACAGGAGATTTCAGCGCGTGGACCGGAACATGGGGTTTTGGTACTCACAACGAAACAGTAAGTTCTGAGTATTCGACTGAGGGAAACTTCTCGGCTAAATTTGCTGTTTATACACAAGATGGCGTTTCCTATGCTTACAAGGATGGCATGTCAGTTACTGGCGTTTTAGTCTTAGAGTATACACTAACATTTAATCGATTGCCTGCTACTTACCCTGAAGAAATAGTCTTTGGTGGTTTCCACGACAATCAAAACCAGGAAAGAATACTTGTTATTTTAAGACGAAATCTTGATAATACTATATGTTGGGGGTTACTAGACTCAAGTTATCATTTTGAATCGCAACCAAGCAATCCCTCAGTTGATACAGTCTACCGAATTACCCTTGTACTAGACAAGCAAAACTCCCAAAGCAAACTATACATTAACGGCACCCAAAAAATTTACACATCGAGCACTTGGACAAAATCAAGCTACATTTTCAACGTAGGTATTGAAGCTGCATACATGAACACTGAAGCCGGATTAATTGCACACATTGACGAAGTGACAGTTACTGATTATTTGGAACCAGAACCGACACCTACTCCAACTCCCACACCAACAACCACTCCTACCCCCACTCCTACCCCTGCAACACTGTACACGTTAACCATGACTATGACGGCAACCGTGGGTCCTGAAACCGTACTCTCAACGCCCATACAAGCCAGCTGGATTGCAACCGACGGCACTTTATACGCAGGCTCAAATGAGACACTCTATAGAAGTCCTGACCAAGGAGTAACCTGGGAACCACTAAAAAATTTTAGCAATTCTTTATCATCTGTATTTGTTGACAGCCGAGGTTACATTTATGCTTCACCCTATCCGGTTGTGCCAGCAAGCGATACCGGACTTTGGATGAGTAACGACACAGGAGAGACTTGGTCACGAGTTCTTTCTCTACCAGATTATTGCTGCATTTGGGGGATCGACGAGGATTCTAACGGAACGATATTTGCTGGCGTTTACACGGTTGGCGAGGGCAGTTCAAATGCAAACGCTAGAATTTACCGAAGTAACAATGGCACAACATGGCAATCAGTGTACTATGACGCATCAGCTAGGCACATCCATGATGTAGCGATTGATAAAAGCAATAACTACATCTATGCCTCAGTAGGAGACCAATGGGACCCATGGTATATCCAATACATCATTCGTTCAACTGACGGCGGCGACAATTGGACCCAAATACTTACTGGGATGCCTCAGATAGTAGCGATCGGCATAGTTCCTGGTGCGAGACTTTTTGGCACCGATGCTTCTACTAACGGAGAAATTTACCGAACTACCGATGATTTAACCTTTAGCCGGGTTTTTGATACGGGGGGTCACTCCTACGGTTTCTGGTTTGCGGTAAACGATGTTAACGGCGAAATTTACGCTAGTTTCCTAAGTGGAGACTACCCCAACCAAGTCTCTGGAATCTATAAGAGCAGTAATAACGGCGAAAGTTGGAGCGTCTATAAGACCTTTAACATAACTAACCACTATCAGGGCTCGCCATACGCAAGCAATTTCGTCGGAGGAACAATGTATTATAGTGTTGTGACAGGTACTGGCTGGGGAAATGGCGTCAGAATATACACAAGTTACTCAGCGGACAATGGAAATAGTTATGGTTACTCTTCTGATATGTTGATTCAAGGTTGCACAGATTACAACTCAGTAAACAATGATTCTGCCTTCAATGTTCCCTACGGGTTTGACGGAATAAACGACTGGGGCTTCTTTGGCTTTGGAATTTTAGTTGTTTCAAACAGATTCCTCACGTGTTTCTTTAAACCCAAAAGCTCTAAACTGGATCGATTTAGGTCAAGGTTACCCATTAACAAGGTAGCACTAATAACTAAACAGTAAACTGCCTAGGAGGTGAAAAAGTTGAAAGGAAAAAGTCTTTTTCTTTTAGGAACCGTTATAGCACTTTCCGCTATAATGGTGCTTTCTGCCGCCGTTATATACACTCTTAATTTTAACATGAATGCAACAGTGGCAGAATCAGGTTCAATAACAGTTACAATCGATGGCACTGCCTATGCAGACGGTGAATCACTGGCTATTGATTGGGGCTCAGTCACCCCTGGACAACAGCACAACAAAACAATAACCATCACTAGCACTAGAAATCAACCAGTTACTCCAAGCATAGCAGCAACAGGCTTACCGACCGGTTGGACTCTTGCTCTTAACGATACTAGCCCAATTCCCGCTTTCGGTTCATCTGCAAGGAATATCGTGCTCACTGTGCCTAGCGATGCTGAAGCTGGCACCTCCAGTTGGTCCGCCGCTCTGACTGTATCATCACCATAATTTTTGACTTAACACACTGAATCATTTTTATTCATATTATTTTCCCTTTTTTTAGTCAGGATTCCGCATTTAGAGTTCAAGAATGGCAAATAGCCAAGTTGCTGTCTCTTGCACTCTAACTGCCAATTCAATTTTTCTTTGTTGTTTATCACTGATTGTACAACCAACCTGCAACCCACAGCCGACGCGGATGGAAAAAAATCAATCCTCTGCATCAAGCGCAGGCTGTTGTGGAAGGGGCTCCCGCCAACTACTAAATAATAAACAAATCAGCCCCAATAACTCAGAAACAAAATCTAATATACGGAAAAATAGGGCTAATGTGAACCTTACGAAGGAAAGTTCTAGAAAAGCAAAGTAAATAAACCATAAACGCAATAAGTAATAAATGACGAGCGCTTTCCATCGGCTAATAAGCGCTTGATTATCATTCTTAAAAGGTGAATTTTCATAAAGCAAAGAAAAAAGTTATTGGCCCTGTGCATCATAACCATCATAGCCCTCACAACCTTCATAATCTTGTTCAACACACCCGCCTACTCAACAAGCACAGGACCCAAAAACTGGCTCACAGGCTGGAACTACCGAAAAAGCCACAACATCAACGGGTCACCAGGCGCAGGAACCGACTACCAAATAAAAATCATAACCCACTACCAAACAGGTATAGACTCTGGCGAAAACGTGTTTCTCGGGGCAAACTGCCAAGATGACTTCAGCGACATACGGTTTGCGGACAATGACGGCGTAACCCTGCTTGATCACTGGCTTGAAACCAGAAATAACAAGGACTATGCAGTTTTCTGGGTAAAAGTCAACGATAACCTTGATAGTAACCAAAAGGTCTTCATCTACTACGGCAACAGCACAGTCTCCAGCGCAAGCAACATGGAAAAAACCTTCCCATTTTCAGATGACTTTTCCAGCTCCAATCTGGACAACTCGAAATGGCGAACCTTCGGCTCAGGCAAAGTTACAATCAAAGAAGGAAACTGCATTTTAGAATCGGTTCCGGGAAATTACGGTTGGATATACATTCACGGAAAAACCTTTGTTGAAACAAACTTCTCCATTAGATTCCGCTCATTTATGATAGAGCGGGGCTATGAGCGCTGGACTCACCATGGCTTTGCAACAATCTACAACACTTCTGATAAACAAGGCGGAAGAACCGATGAATACCCAAACTACATAACCATCAGTCAAGAAGCACAGTATTACGCTTGGACCTACCGAAACAGAGCGCACTTCAACACAACAAGACTTGACATGTCAAGCAAGGCACCCGCCGCATCAACCTTCTACATTCATGAAATACAACGCAATGGAACCACAAACGTCCTCTTCAACTGCAACGAAGCGTACCAAGCCAGCATAGGCACCAATGTCCCAACAGTAACCATGAGCGCAATGTTCTCCGCCGACAACGCAGGCACACTGTTGTACTCAGTAACGGCGATAGACTGGGTTTTCATCCGAAAATTTGTCGCTAACGAGCCGCAACACGGCAATTGGGGCACACAAGAAATCATATTGACTGATAACCTGTTTGGTCAACTGGTGAACTCTTTCAATCGCTAACTTGATTGCTAAAAGTCATGGCTTTTGCAAAAGAATCGCCTGTAACTATGGATAAGCGATAACTTCAATACCTAGAAATAGCTTATTATATAATGGAGCTACAGCGTTTGTAAGCTATTTGTCTGCTGGCTCCGAGAGATTGTTTTATAATGGCACCTTTAACTAAATCGAAACTAATAATTGTAGGCGATGGCGAAACCGCAGAAATTGCCTACGAGTACTTCTCCCATGATTCAAATTATGAGGTCGTAGCATTCACCGTTGAAAAAACGTACATCAAGAAAACCCAGCTTTTCGGACTGCCCATTGTTCCCTTTGAAGACGTAGAAAACCTCTATGACCCTCGAACCTATAGCATGTTTGTAGCCATCTCCTATAACCAGTTAAACCGAGTCAGAACAAAACTATACAAACAAGCAAAGAACAAAGGTTATGAGCTCGCTTCCTACATTAGCCCCAAAGCCTTTGTTTGGAGAAACGTCGAAATCGGCGAGAACTGCTTCATATTCGAAAACAACGTCATACAGTACCATGTAGAAATAGGCGATAATGTCACCCTCTGGTCTGGCAACCACATTGGTCATCGAACCACCATAAGAGACAACTGTTTCATATCCTCTCATGTTACCCTCTCAGGCTTTTGCGATATAGGGGAAAACTGCTTCATAGGCGTAAACGCTTGTGTGGCTGACAGAGTAAAAATCGCAAAAGACTGCGTAATCGGTGCAGGCGCAGTTGTAATTCAAGACACCTTTGAAGGGCTTGTTTATGTTGGTAATCCAGCTAAGCCGTTGCCTAACAGGACCAGTTTTCAGTCTTTTCGTGTAAGCGAAGAACTAAAAGACACTTCTCTATTGGAGCAGAAAATTCTCATGTCAGTAATAGGAGGAGCAAGTGGACAGTAGTTCTAAGCCTCCGGTTAAATTTTGGAAGGGAAATAACTTGCTAATAGAAAAACATCCTAAACTTGAAGAATGCAAGCTAATCTACTTTCCCAAAATCAATGATGTTCGCGGAAACCTATCAGTTATGGAGGGCAACCGCCAGGTCCCATTTGAAATAAAACGCGTGTTTTTTTTGTACGATGTACCAAGCGGAGCAACCAGAGGTGGGCATGCTCACAAGGCGTTACAACAGGTCGTTATTGCATTAAGCGGTAGCTTTGATGTGATTTTAGACGATGGGTACGACCGCCGAACCTTTTTCCTCAACCGGCCACACTACGGCTTATACATTCCGCCTGGAGTATGGGGTGAACTTGGGAATTTTTCCTCTAACTCGGTAGCTCTCTCGCTTGTTTCCGAACTCTACGATGAAAACGACTACATCAGAGACTATGAACTGTTCAAAAGGATGGTGCTTGAAGGTGGCTGGAAATAAAGAGAAACTTGTTATTGTCGGCAGTGGCGAAACAGCCGAGCTTGCTTACGATTACTTTACAAGTGACTCGTGCTATGAAGTGGTAGCTTTCAGCGTTGAAAAACAATTCGTAAAAAGCCCCGCAATCTTTGACCTACCCGTTGTTTCATTAGAAGAGCTTGAGAATTATTTTAACCCAAAAAACCACAAAGCATTCGTAGCTGTTTCGTTTACTCAATTGAACCGTCTTCGATCAAAGCTCTATCATCTAGTCAAAGAGAAAGGTTATTCTTTTTGCTCGTACGTAAGCCCCAAAGCCTTCTTGGGAAGCAACATCGAAATTGGAGAAAACTGCTTCATCTTTGAGAACACATCAATTCAACGGGGAGCAAAAATAGGAAACAACGTGACTTTATGGACTGGAAGCTCTATTGGTCACCGTTCCATAGTGAAAGATAACTGTTTTGTAGCTTCACACGTAGCTATTTCAGGGTTTTGCGAGATAGGCGAGAACTGTTTTTTTGGTGTAAACAGCTGCACGGCAGGCGGCATCAAAATCGGGAAAGACTGCATTATAGGTGCTGGAGCGGTTGTTATTCAAGACACAAGGGAAGGCCAGGTTTATGTTGGCAACCCAGCTAAGCCACTGCCCAACAGGAATATAAACTCGTTTGTTTTGGGTGAGAAAAGAATATGACTGTTCTTGAGAAACCCCTGACAAAACAGGCTGAGCAAGAAGCCATAACTGTTTCAATTTATAATCATGAGAACAAAAGCTTGTGGGATAACTTTGTTTCCAACTCAAAAAACGGCACATTTCTTTTTTACCGAGATTACATGGAGTATCATTCAGATCGCTTTATCGACCACTCTTTAATGTTTTACAATAAAGGAGAACTAATCGCCGTGTTGCCTGCAAACCAAAAAGACGGTGTTTTGTATAGTCACGCAGGTTTAACCTTTGGCGGGATAATTTCAGATTATAATATGACTGTAAAACTTATGCTTAACATATTTGAGACATTAAAAGAGCACTGTAAAGACCAAGGATTCTCAAAGCTAATTTATAAAGCAATTCCAGCGATTTATCATTCCGTTCCTGCAGACGAAGATTTATTTGCGCTTTTTACTTTAGGTGCCGAAATTGTAGGGAGAAATGTTTCGTCCTCAGTTTTTCTTCAAAAAAGAAGAAAGTTTAGTCAAAAGCGCAGAACAATAATTAACAAAGCCAAGAGAATTAACCTTACTGTGAAGCGAAGTTATGATTTCATGGGCTTCATGGATTTGGTTCAGACAGTGGTATCTGAAAGATATGGAGCTAGACCTGTCCATTCAGGCGAAGAAATGATTATGCTTGCTGAAAGATTTCCAGAGAACATTAAACTGTTCGCTTCATTCAAGGATGAAGTAATGCTTGCAGGATGTTTAATGTATGAAAGTCAAAATGTTGCTCACGGTCAATATGCAGCAAATTCTGAATTAGGTCGAACCCTTGGTGCCCAAGACATTATTATTGATTACCTGCTAAACAATTATTACGTAAACAAGAAATACTTTGATTTGGGAACATCAACTTTGAATCAAGGACAATTCTTAAATGAAGGGTTGATAGGGCATAAAGAAAGCTTTGGAGCAAGCTCCATAGTTTACGATTTTTATGAATTACCATTTACCGAATAGACTCTTCCTCTTGAAAGAAGTTTAGCGGTTATCTGAAATCTAGAATGGCGAAGGAAGGAATATTTTAGACTTGGCAAACATGTCCACACCGACGATTTCTTTGACCTCTAATGGTTTGAAGAAAGGCAAAGAGGTTCATCTTGAAGTTTACTCCTCGGAAAACAAGAGGCTTTGGGATGATTTCGTTCTTCATGCAAAAAACGGTGTTTTTCTATTTTATAGAGATTATATGGATTACCATTCCGAGCGTTTTAAAGACCATTCACTGCTCTTCTTTAAAGAGGACAAGTTAGTTGGCTTGATGCCTGCAAATTTGGATTGTCACAGTTTGCATAGTCATACTGGTTTAACTTTTGGCGGCATTATATCTGGTTACGATATGACGCAAGTCCTTATGCTGGAGATTTTTGAAAAACTCATTGAACATTGTAAGCAGGAGGGTATAACGCAAATTGTCTACAAGACCATACCTTACATTTACCATTCGGTTCCAGCCGATGAAGACTTGTACGCTTTGTTTCGAAACGGCGCTAAGCTAATTGCCCGAAACGTTTCATCCTGCGTAAATATGCTTGAAAGAATACCGTTTGACGGGAGCAGAAAAGAAAGCATAAGAAAAGCCAAGAAGCATAATCTAGCTGTCAAGAGAAGTTACGACTTGAAGTCGTTTATGGATTTAGCTGAGTTTGTTTTGATGCAAAAGCACGGGGTTAGACCTGTTCATACGGTGGAAGAATTAGCGCCTTTAATGAGCAAATTTCCGGAAAATATAAAATTATTTGTTTCTTACCGTCAAGAGGAAATGATGGCTGGCATAATCATCTATGAAAGCGCAAATGTCGCCCACGGACAATACGCGGCTAACTCGCAGTTGGGAAGAAGTATCGGTGCACAGGATATAATTGAGGATTACCTGCTCAACAACTACTACCAGAACAAGAGGTATTTTGATTTTGGAATCTCCACTTTAAAACTTGGCAGAGAATTAAACACTGGCTTATTGAGCCGCAAAGAAGGTTTTGGAGCAAGCGCCATCACCTACGATTTTTACGAAATACTACTTGGTGAACTAAAATGAAGGTTCTATTAATTCAGGCGCCTTTATGCAAAAAAG
>QYYE01000063.1 GCA_003589585.1 Candidatus Bathyarchaeota archaeon | reverse complement strand
TGTCAGGACGGGATACTCTTGAAGTTTTTGAAGCTTCTCTAACTGAAGCGACGCCTGTAGCAAGAAGAGCTAAATAGACACGTGCTTGTGAACCGTTCAATCCGAGGCTAATCAAGGTCTTGACATATTCGTCTGAAAAAGCCTTCAGCCTCCGCAACTAGGCATTAAGCGTTAAGTTGCTTTTCTACTTATTGTTTTTAGCTGTTGGTTCACTTGACACCAACAGGTGTTTATTATCTAATTCAAAATAATGAAGTATTGAACGGTTTCTGAAGGAAATCAAGCCTTAGAAAGATTATACGGTGAAACCATGAGTAGAAGCCCGTTTAAGCTCTCGTCAGGGATACCTTCTTTAGATAAAATCATCGAGGGAGGGTTCACACAAGGCGATGTCATCTTAGTTGCTGGTCAACCTGGATCAGGAAAAACAACTCTCGCAACACAATTTCTTTTTAGCGGTGCAGTGGAGCATGGTGAAACGGGCGTCTATGCAACCCTTGTTGAAAGTGCAAGCAAACTGAAACGTGACATGCTCCAGTTCAATTGGGACCTAACCAAACTTGAGGGTGAACGCAAAATAGCCGTTTTGGATCTTATCCAAGCGGCAAGTGAGAAAAGCGTAGCTACCAACCTTGATATGATAATGTCTTCTGTAAAGATTCTTGGAGCTAAGCGGCTTGTCATTGACAGCCTTACATCTATGACAACTTACATAAAAACCAAGGAAGAGGCCCGTAGCTTCATTTCAATAATGACAAAGATTCTAGAAGAGGCTAAGTGCACAACTCTTTTGCTTGTGGAAATTCCTTGGAATAAGACCGACATCGGCTCAGGATTCGAAGAATTTGTAGCCGACAGCCTAATCATCTTGGAGTCAAGCCTTGACCGATTCAGAATTAAACGAAGACTCTACATACCGAAGATGCGGGGGACTAACCACTCCTTAGACTGCCATGATTTTTACATTACTCCTGAAGGAATCAGCATCTCCACTCTCACAACCGCTGAAAAATAACAAAGGACCTACAAGTTATGGAACAAAGAAAAAACAATCAAGAAAAACCACCCGAACGTAATTCTAAGTCAGCCCTTCTTGAAGCCGTTGATGAGGCATTGAGGGAGTTTGGGGAATCTGGACGGGAGGCGCTGTATCTTCATCTTGCTAGGGCTTACGCTGTTAAGAAAGAAGATATTGCCGAAAAATTTGATGTGTTTCTTTTAGCGCTGAGGAGAGAGTTGGGAAGCGGTAGCAAAGCAGTTGAGGCACTGGTTCTTGACAAGCTGTATGAAAAAGAAGGACAAGACAGTGAAGAATTCCAGTTAGCGGCAGCAACAATGATTCTAGCTTCACAGTTTAATTACCATGGGAGCGTGGAACATGCAGGTAACTGATGAGTTATCTGTAATTACACAAACCAACCGTGTTATTTTCTTGCAGACACGGCTTGATCAAGACTACTTCAAGATACTTTCAAAGTTTCTTTTACTTAACAGATATTGTAAAGGAATCTATGTTTCTTCCAACAGGTCAGCAAGAGATCTTGCGGAAAAACTTCGAAGGCACAACTTAGACCTTCACGCAATGCTACAGAATGGACAAATTTTTGTAATAGACCTTGTCTCAAAAAGCGTTGGCGATCAGGAGATTACCGGTGCATTTTATGTATCTTCCCCTTCTGAGCTATCAGCAACTCAAATGGCAATTGAAGAGGTCATTAACAGGATGAATCCCAAGCCAAGGAAGACTTGGCTGGTTATAGATTCAGTTCCTACACTGCTTATTTTCAATGGGGCGGGAGCGCTGCTTCATTTTCTTCATTTCTTAATCGGTAGACTAAGAGTCCTTGAGTACACAGGAGTAATCTTTACAGTCGAGGGCTCTTTGAGCTCCAGAGTTTTTTCCACTGTTGCGCAGCTTTGCGATATAGTAATCAAATAACCGGAAAAAGGTGAAAATATGGTTTATACAGATAAAAAAGAGCTTGTATGCAGTGAAAACAACGATGTAACCAGTAACATTACCGCAACAATGGTGCATGCTTTTGCTTGCTACAAAATCGTCCTAAACGCGGAAGAAAAACCAATTGACTATATTTTTCTAGACGTAAACCCAGCGTATGAAAAACTCACTGGACTAAAAAAAGAGCAAATCATAGGAAAAAAAGCAAGCGAAGGCACTCCGGAAATTGATAAAGAAAACGCAGATTGGATTGCCCTCTTCGGAAAAGTAGCTGCAACTAAAGAGCCGGTAAGTTTTGAAAGCTATTCAAAGCTCATGCAAAAATGGCTTTCCATAGCCTTGTTTTGCCCCAAACACGGTTACGTCGCTGCATTGTTTGATGACATTACTGAACGAAAAAAAGCTGAAGAAGAACTAAAAAGAATAAATACTGAACTAGAAGAGCGAGTGTACAAGCGGACACAAGAGTATTCAAGTGAACGAATACGTTTATACAATGTCCTTGAAACCATTCCCGCCTACGTTGTACTTTTGGATAAAGAACACCGCGTGCCCTTTGCGAACAAGGTTTTTCGGGAGCGTTTTGGCGAGTCAATGGGAAGGCGCTGCTACGAATTCCTATTCAAACGTAACTCCCCTTGTGAAAACTGCGAAACGTTCAAAGTTCTGGAAACTAATGCGCCGCATCGCTGGGAATGGACAGGGCCCGACGGCCGCAATTATGACATCTATGACTTTCCGTTTCCTGAAGCCCACGCCTCCGTGCTGATATTGGAAATGGGTATTGACATTACCGAGCGCAAAAAAGCCGAAGAACAACTACGCGCTGTTTCGCTATACACTAGAGGGCTACTTGAGGCTAATCTAGACGCCCTTGTGATGATTAATGCTGAAGGCAAAATCACTGATGTAAACAAAGCAACAGAACAAGCCACAGGCTGCCCGCGTGAAAGACTGATCGGCACTGACTTCTCAGAATACTTCACTGAACCGGAAAAAGCAAGAGCCGGCTACCAAAAAGTCCTCGCAGAAGGCTCCATCAGAGATTACTCGCTAACCATCCGCCATGCAACAGGAAAAACAACCGATGTACATTATAATGCAACCGTCTACAGGAACGAAAAGAACACGGTTCAAGGCATTTTTGCGGCAGCACGCGATGTTACTGAGCGCAGAAGAGCAGAAGAAGCACTGCAGAAAAGAGATGAAATAATCAGCAAACTCTCAACCCCGCTGGTTAGCATTGGAGAAGGCATAGTGATGGTTCCAGTCATCGGCGTTTTAGATTCAACCCGAGCCAGACAGCTTACCGAATCAGTTCTTGAGCACATAGCCCACTCGAATACTGAAATGGTAGTTATGGACATCAGCGGCATTGCAGCCATTGATACAAAAACCGCAAATTACATTCTTCGTACAGTTCAAGCGGTAAAACTCATGGGTTCAGAATTCATTATCACGGGAATTAGGCCAGACGTTGCTGCAACACTTGTAACTCTCGGCGTTGACCTCACAGGAATAGTAACCCGCGGCAGTCTCCAAGAAGGTCTCCAGCACGCATACGCCAAACTGGGATTCAAACTGACAAGATCTATCCAAGAGTGAGGATATTGGAAAACTCAATACCCATCCTTAAATCAGGCAAATGCCTCATCGCATCCCCTCAGGTTGCTCTACACGATAAGCTTGCTATCCAATTCAAAGGAAACTTGCTTGAGAAAATCGTTCAAACAAAAGTAAAGGGGCTTGTTTTAGATTTAAGCGCCATTGACGTAGTGGACAGCTTTCTCGTTAGGCAAATAGCTGAAATAGCCTCATCTGCAAGAATCATGGGAGCCGAAGTTGTTGTGGTCGGTCTAAGACCAGCTGTAGCCTTAACCCTGGTAGAGATGGGAATTTCCCTACTTGGCGTGCAAGTGGCAAGAGACCTTGAGAAGGGCTTAGCTTTATTCAACAGAAGCTGGGAAAATAGTTGCCCAAAGAAGTAAGTGATGAAGTCCTTGACATAAAAATGGAGGCAGACATAATCAATGCCAGAGTCAAAGCTAAGGCTTTAGCCGAAGCTGTTGGCTTCGATTATATGGATCAAACAAGAATTGCCACAGCTGTATCCGAACTCGCGAGAAATGCACTTGAACATGCAGGCGGAGGACAAATGATGATGTCTCCAGTTACTGCTCTTGGTAAACGGGGGTTGCAAATTACGGTTGCAGACCATGGACCGGGAATTAAAAACTTGGAAGCTGCACTGAAAGGGGGATATAGTACGAAGGGCGGGCTGGGTTTGGGGCTTTCAGGTTCAAAGAGGCTTATGGATGTTTTTTTAATAAATACAGAAACTGGGAAAGGCACGGTGGTGACTGCCAAAAAATGGGTGACAAAGTAAACCAGTCCCATCTTGTTTTTGGTGTTGCAACTGTGTCTGCAAGCCGCAATAGCGTTAACGGTGACGCTTATTTCATAAAAGAATGGAGCGATTGTGTTTTGCTTGCCTTAATTGATGGGCTTGGTCATGGAAAAGATGCTGCGGAAGCATCTGCATTGGCAAAAAAGTATGTAGCTGAAAGGTTCAGCAGTGATGTAGCAGAAATCATGATGGGTCTTCACGGGCACCTTAGCAGAACAAGAGGGGCAGTGGTCGGATTAGCACGAATAGATAAAACTAAACAATCGCTTTCTTTTTGCGGCGTCGGCAACATAGAAGTGAAAGTGTTAAGTGATCCCCCGATGCATCCCACATCGCTTGAGGGCATAGTTGGAATGAATAAAATTCGGCTGAAAAAATTTGAATACCGTTATATCAAACTAAACGCTCTCGTGCTTTACTCCGATGGAATTTCCAGCAAGTTTGAATTGCCGAGTAATCAGGCTTCATGTAGGCACCCGCAAGAAATTGCCGAAGAAATATTGAGTAAATGGTGGAACAAATGGGATGACGCCACCGTAATTTTAGCAATGGAGGAAACACAATATCATTAACTCTACTTATTGAGCTGGACATTCAAGAAGATGTTGACGCGTTAATCGCTTCAGAACAAGCTAAATCCATAGGAAAAGAGATAGGCTTCTCAGAGGTGGATCAAAGCAAAATTGCCATTGCAACTCTGGAGCTTGCTAGAAACATAATAGTCCATGCAATGGGCAGAGGAAAAATAACTATAACAGGACTAACAGAGCCAAGACTGGGCATACTTTTGGTTGCGGAAGACAAAGGGCCAGGCATTCCTGACGTAGAAAATGCGCTTGAAGGCATTGGCGGCTCGAAAAAGGGGCTTGGCTTTGGGTTAGGTGCAGTTAAACGTTTAATGGACCAGTTTACCATCGAGACCAAACTGGGTCAGGGAACAATAATTGTCGCCAAGAAATGGATGTGCAACCGGCTAACTGAAGAGAGAAAAATAATGCTTTAGAGTATGCAGCGAAAAAAGAGTAGAGCTCATTTTCTTTGCTATTTGGAGATACTTTAACCTGTCAGAGTTTTTTAGCCCTATAGTTATTTGATGAATCGGTTGAGAAGTTATCCATGGCACAGTAACGCAAAAGCAAGCTTCAGAGCGCTTTTTCTAAAGTTTTTTAAGCTAAACGTCGCATACTTTCTAGTAGCGTAAAAGCGATTGAAAAGTATCCAACAAATTCTTAGAAGGTAAGACAAATGAAATATAAAATATTAACAATCACAATGTTGGGAATTATTTTTGTTTCAACCTTAAATTTGGCGCTTTCTAGGGATTTGTGTCCAACATGCGACGGAGAAGGCGAGATAGAATGCCCATACTGTGATGGCACAGGCGAAATCGAAGAAGAAGAAACGACTTGCCAGAAATGCGAGGGAACAGGCGAGATGACCCCAAAAATTTTGATGAGGAATATGGAAGCCAGCCAGCATGACGGTGCTACTTATGTAACCGGTACATTCCAAAACCAAGAGAATTTTGAAGTTAATGGAACAGTCACTGCATCGCTTGGAGGCTACAGTAATAGCACAAGTGTTTCTTTTCCACCCAAACAAGACGTGACCTTAACCGTTGTGATCGATTATGTGGGAAGCTACAGCACGCTACAGTTATTGCAAAATGTAAAACTGAGTGTAACAGGCATCGAGGACATCAGTTGCCCCTACTGCGACGGAACAGGAGTTGCTCTATCCACTTCAACTTGCCCTGAATGTGATGGAGAAGGCACTGTGGAATGTCCTACTTGTGATGGAATTGGATATGTTGCTGATGCTTCAAGCATAGAAGGACAAAGCGGAAGCTCGAACCTAAGTATCCCTACAGGTGTACTTGAAGCTGTAGTTAGCACGGCAGTGGTTGCCGGAGTCGCCCTAGCTGCTTTTTTGGCGGTTAAGAAAAGAAGAGTGAACGAGGATAGTTTGAGGAGGCTTTCGTCGACTGACTTTCAAAACTGGGTTTTGTCAAGAGTGGGCGGAAGAACCGCTTCTTCAAGAGAAATCTCCATGGGGATAGACGGTTTTACACTTGGTGGTCAACCTGTGCTCATTAAGCAGTCTGATGATGTTGGCATGACTGCGTTTGATAGTTTTGCCTCGGCGTTGGCTAGAAGCAAAGCAAGGAACGGGGTTATTGTTGCCTTCGGCTTTGGCAGTGATGCTGTTAGGGGGAGAGTAAGAGCTAAAATGAACTATGGGCTTGATATTCAAATGTTAACTGTGGAGGAGCTAATTAGAAGCAAAAGAATGCTCTAATCTAAAAGAACAATTATTTGCTCGGGAAGTGCAACTCGCCAACAGAATAATACACTATCTCGCCACGCCGATTCATCACAGCCACAACCAACTCTTTCTTTTGACTCTGAACCTGCTGCAACGCCATCGCTAAGTCATCTACTGGCAGAGGTTTACCTTCCTGAGTACTTAAAACCAAATAAGACGCAGTGTCCTTACCGTACGTTCCCCGCTCATACATGCGAAAGTCAATTGCCGCTCCAAAACCTTCCCTGACCACATAGCCGCGGCTTCGCAGGTCCCGGTAAACCAGATAGTTAACCCAGGCATTTTCGTTTTGGGCTTCATAGCAGTGAAGAAGAGCCTGAAAATCCACCGTTTTTTCTTCGCTGTCTTTTACTTCCAGCATTCCCTTGTCTAAAAGGTAGAGTGCCTCGTAGAAGCTCAGGGTGAAAGCCTCGTTTTCTAAAGTGCCATAACCTCGGGAGGAAAGCGCGTCTTTGCTGCTTTGGTCAGCTATCTTGACGCCTTTGTCTGCTAGGGTGCCAGTTGTTCTGAATTCTACTGGAGCTTTTTTTGTTTCGATCATTTTTAACCGCTATTTTACTTGTTTACGTTATACTTTTCCTTTTCTGAAAGCTCCAAAATCCCTGCTATAGTATATGCGGCTTTCGCATATGATTGCTGACACATACTTTAAAGGCGTTGCATCAAAGGCTGGATTCATAACTTTTACGCCTTCAGGAGCCGTTTGTTGACAGCCGACATGAGTTACCTCTTGAGGGTTTCGTTCCTCAATTTCTACTTCTGCCGCTTTGCGGGTTAAGTCAAAAGTTGATTTGGGCGCTGCAACATAGAAGGGTATGTTATGTTCATGGGCTAGCACCGCGACACTATATGTACCAATTTTGTTAAACACTGCGTCCTGCACGACGCGGTCGGCGCCCACGATAACCTTGTTAACCAGGCCTTTGCTCATCACATATCCCGCCATGTTATCCGTAATCAAAGTGACAGGTATGCCGTCGCGCTTAAGTTCGTAAGCGGTAAGTCTTGCACCCTGGAGAAGCGGTCGGGTTTCGTCGGCGATAACCTTGATTTTTTTGCCTTCTTCCCAGGCGGCTCGGATGATTCCCAGAGCGGTGCCGTACTCCACGGTTGCCAGTTCGCCTGCATTGCAGTGGGTTAGAATTGTGTCGCCGTCTTTGATGAGTACTGAGCCGTTTTTTCCGATTGCACGGTTTTGCTGGGCATCTTCATCGGCAATTTTCTGCGCTTCCTCAATGACAGCTGCCTTTAGTTCTTCTACGCTTTCTGAAGAGTTTCGTGCCTTTTTTAATACGCGGTCTACGCCCCAGAAAAGGTTTACAGCCGTGGGTCTTTGCCGTTTTATGATTGTGCCAGCGGTCTCCAGTTCAGCCATAAGTTTTTCTTTCGTTTTTGCTTTGGAGTGGTAAGCTGCCAATGCAACGCCGAATCCTGCCGCCGCACCCAGAAGTGGAGCACCTCTGACGCGAAGAGTCTTTATGGCTTCGGCCATTTGCTCGACTGTTTTGATTTCTAGGGTGACTTCTTGGAGGGGCAGTTTGGTTTGATCAGGGGTGATAACTGCTCCGTTTCGCCACTGTATCATCCGCATTTTTCCTTATTCCTCAATGAAGCTTAACTATTGTTTTTCTGGCGTGGGTTTTATGGGGAAGTGTCAAATGGCGATTTTAGGTAAGTGACAACTTCCACTGGAGAGTCTTCATTTGACTTCAGCCGTTTCTTCCATTCCTCTCCAACAGCAATAAGCGAGAAGATGCCTGAAACTTCCGCCTTCGACTTCTTTACCAAATTCACAAGAGCTTCCTGTGTATCTCCGCTTTTAATCATGTCATCGACGACTAGCACGCTGTCGCGTTTTTTGATGGCTTCTTTAGGTATGTACAGCGTTACGGTTACGCCTGAGTCTTTTCCCAAAATGTAGGTTTCGTCAATGAAGGTTTTTACCCCAACTTCCTTGTTGCGCTTTGCCACAATAAGATTGACTCCTAAGGCGTTGGCAACCATGGTGGCTAAGGGAACCCCATCGACGGCTGCCGTGAGAATTTTGGTTACACGTTTTCCTGCGAAGTTAGCCAATGCATGGTTTGCTGCTTGCTGCAGAATGTTGTAGTCGCCTACGATTTCTGTGTTGTCAAAATAACCAATATCGTCAAATTTAATTCTGCTGCGCAGTTCCGCCTCCAAACCAACCATCTTGGTTAGCACTCGCCATAATTGTTTGGCTCGGGTGGTGTTTGGAAGAACGTGCCCTTTTGCGTATCTGCTTAAAACTGTAACGGGTAAGCCTGTTTTTGTAGCCAGTTCACGGTAAGTGATATTTCGCTTGTATTTTGCTGTCCGTAGAAGCTCGATTGTCATTAAGCGAAGTTTTAAATCCTCTGCATGAGTGCTCATTTCCCTTAACTCCCTCTGTTTTTACACTTATACGTCAAATACTATAACAATAACCAATTATTACAGCCTGACAATTTATAACTTTCCGTTAAAAAAATTGGGAAGAACATGTAAGAGAAAATCAAGCAGCCGCTTGTGCTCTAATATTTTGTTAGGTATATTGTGACTCCTTCTTTGGCTAAACGAAGCAGTTCACAATGCCGCAGAATGACAAATTGGCGTTCCAACTCTTGAGGCGTCAGTTTAAAAATAGCTGTTAGTTCTTCCTGGCTAACTCTCCCTCTCTCCATGACTATGTTATAGATTTGTTTTTGTAAATCGCTCAATCCCTCAGTACCAGTTTGCCCCAGTTGCTTTCGGATAGACAAAGTGGATGATATCGCCAAAGGGTCACAGGCTTTAGGAGGGTTCATGATGTCAAAACAGCAATCCTCACACAAAACTTTGCCCTGATAGTTATTCACTTGGTTTTCTTCTAAAATCAAACCGCAACGTTCACAACGCATAACAATACCCTATTAATACTTGACTTGTTACCGTTTATTACTTTCGCCTCTTATCAGGAAAAAGGCACTGAGCTTTTGAACATTAAGCTTTTTAAAATGGAAACATGACTCCTATATCAAAAGGGTGTAAACGACGCAGAAGCTAACAAGACTATTCATAATTGCTCTCTTCGGATCGATAATCTTCGTCGTCAACGTTTTCCTGCCGCCCCCGATAAACTACCTTATGATGGTGGTTCAAGCAGTTCTTCTTGCTCTAAGCGCACTGTTCCTACGCAAAGTAGGCGCCACCTACGTGGGTGCAGTTGGCGGTCTTTTGACTGCACTTGGAAGTCCTGCTTTGGGATTGTTTACCTTCTTGTTTGCTTTTCTATTCGGGGTTTTTGTTGATGCCTCCCTGTTTATTTTTAGAATCTCTGGCTCTCCAAAAGGAGTTAACCGCAACAGACTGATAATGGCGATGGCCTTTAGCACGATGCTAATTGCCGTTTCAAGTTACTCTGCTTTTGCCAGTTTTCCACAACTAGTTCCTATGATGGAAGGCTTTTCAAGTGTTGGCCTGTTTATTCAAAGAAGCCCAATGCTTGACGCGCTAGTATTGCTTATGGGTCCAGTAACGGGTGCAGTGGCTGGTTACGCCGCGTCCTACTTGTGGAATAAGTACTTGCGAAACATTTGCATCTAAGACGCCGGTTACGTTTTGGCTTCTTTAATTCGGTTATCACAAGTTGACGCTCTCTTTTAAGAAAACTGCTTATTTCCATACTTTACTTTCTTGTTGGTTTTTATCGCATTTTTAGGTTGAAAGTATTTTTGTTTAAGGTAAAAACATATATCCTTTAACTTATCCGTTATTTTCTACTTCACGGATTAACTAGGCGAAAGCATGGATTTAGCGGATAAAATCTTAAAACTCAAGAAAGAGAAAAAAGCCGTCATTTTGGCGCATAATTACCAGCGGCCAGAAATCCAAGACATAGCTGACTACATCGGCGACAGCATAGAGCTTAGCCGCAAAGCGGTGGAGGAGAGGGATGCTGAGATGATTGTATTTTCCGCTGTTGATTTCATGGCTGAATCCGCAGCAATCCTTAACCCGACTAAGAAGGTGCTTTTGCCCTGTTTAGGTGCACGTTGTCCCATGGCGCAAATGCTCACGGTAGATGAGATTAAACGTGCTAAAGCCTTCTACCCTGATGCGCCAGTTGTATTATACGTTAACACTTTGGCTTCTTCAAAGGCGTACTGTGACGTTTGCTGTACCAGCGCCAATGCTGTCGAAGTCATAAAATCGCTTGAGGCAGATACTATACTGTTTGGTCCGGACAAAAACCTTGCTGAGTATGTTTCTGAACAAACTGGGAAAACACTGATTCCAATCCCTGAAAACGGTTTTTGCCCAACTCACCTCTTGTTTCAGCCTGAAGACGTAAAAGTCCTAAAGATGCAGTATCCAGACGCTACCGTTATGGTTCATCCTGAATGTAGCTCTGAAATGCGTAAAGTTGCAGATTTCATCGGTAGCACCTCAAAAATGTGCCGTTACGCCAAAGAGTCCAGTGCTAAAACCTTCATCGTTGGCACTGAACAAGGCATCCTTCATCGTTTGCGTAGGGAAAATCCGCAGAAGACCTTTATTCTGGCTTATCAA
>QYYE01000062.1 GCA_003589585.1 Candidatus Bathyarchaeota archaeon | reverse complement strand
GCTTTAATATAATCTGCGAGTTTTTCGCTTCCATGAATTTCAAGACGCTCTCCTGAACCATGCTCTTTTATGATTTCCTCTGCTGTCCCCATCGCAACAATTTTCCCATGATTCATTATGGCTACACGGTCAGACAGCTGCTGCGCCTCATCTAAGTAATGAGTTGTAAGGATGATTGTTTTACCCTTAGCCTTTAACCCGCGGATGACTTCCCAGATTGCTCTCCTCGCGTTGGGATCCAAGCCCGTTGTGGGTTCATCAAGAAAGAGCAGTTCAGGCGAGTTTACCAGCGAGAGGGCAAGCCCAGTTTTTCTTTTCTGGCCGCCTGAAAGGTTATCAAAATACACTTTAGCTGAATCGTCAAGCAAAACCTCTCTTAAAATCTCGTCAGGGTCAACCTTTACATTGAAAAGATCCGCATAATACAATATCGCTTCTCTAGGCGTTGTTTTCTCCAAAAAAGTGAACTCTTGAGGAATAACCCCGATTTTCTTATGAAGTTCATAACCCTTCTTCCAAGGGTCCAGCCCCAGAACCTTCTCTTCGCCGCCTTCTTTTTCTCTTAGGCCTTCAAGAATTTCGATGGTGGTGGTTTTGCCTGCGCCGTTTGGACCCAACAGACCGAAGACTTCGCCTTGGTTAACGGTGAATGAGATGCCGTCTACCGCCTTGATATCGCCGTAGTACTTTTTTAGAGATGTGACTTCAATCGGGTACATGTTAGCGTTCCCCTTTGTAGGTAGGTGTACTTTTTGGTTCTTCTTAGGGAATGTTCATGGAAATATAACTTTCGGCTATGAGCACTATAAATTATACCGATTTTATAACAAACTAAGCGTTTGTTCTTTTGAGAACCTTCCTGCTTGCCGCTTCATTGATTTTGCCAAAGATAAACATCGATAAATCTTCAGGCGAAAGATATCTTGGACCACGTTCATGAGACACTTGAACCTCAAGAATGTCCTTGCTGTAGACGGTGCGAAGTAAGTAATAGTCAAACTTTAACGCCTTCCTCTTTTCACCACTGACCCTGTAGTAACGTACGACACAAAAGAAATCCAGCGCCTGCAGACGTTCGCCGCTTAATACTTCAAGGGTTTTCTTTACTTCTGCCTCATCAATGAAGTTGAAGCCGCTCCCATCGGCTAAGCCAAACTCGAAAATTACCTTGCCGCCTGAAACGGTTGGGTTTGCAACTTCCTCAAAACTGAACTCTTTACGGTTGATTGTACCGATAACTTGCATGAGCCTTTGCTGAAGCTTTCTGCTTGAAAGAGAGGAGTGAAAGCTCTCTACAAAGTGAATGTTAGATGGAAAACTTTCATAATAGCCCAGCGTCAATAAAGGTTCCTGCTCAGGCTTTCTTCATTTTCTGAATCTTCTCTAGGCTGTTTAGCAGTTCAGAGAGGGCAACGGTAAGTTTTTGCAACTCATCTACGTCTTGGGTTTGTTCAATCTTGTTTTGTATATCCTGCACTTTGGTTAGAAGTATGGTTTCCAGTTTATCGTAGGCGGTGCCAGCTGACGGTTTTGGCGGTTCTTCGCCGTCTTTGAGAACTATGACTTTTTTCTCGTCTTTGGCGCACCATAACGTGCCATCCTTTAGTCGGAATAGGGGGGATGCGCAGACTGGGCATGACAGGTCGGTTAAGGTGGCGCCTTGCCGTAGTAAATCAGCCATTCGCTTGATAGGTGTGGTTTCTGGTTTCTCCTGCATTTGTAGAACCCCAAAGTAAATACGTATCAAAGCATATATAACTTGGTTACTGCGAAAATGCATTAGGAGTGCCTATTTATGGTGCGCAAGAAAAAAGCTGAAGAATACGAGGCAAAGATAAAGCAAGCGTTAATTGTGCTTGGCGAAGTTTCCGAAGACAGCACAACACCACGAAATATTAGGCGTTCAGCAAAAGACGCCATGAATGCCCTGCAAAGTCCCGAGTTCACGCCTGCTGTGCGGGCTTCAAACGCTGTTTCGCTTTTAGACGAGATACTTCAGGATCCGAATATGCCGCCTTACACGCGGGTTAAACTTTGGAACGTTATGAGCTTCATCGAAGCCATAAAAGATTAGTACAGAGCATATGAGACTACTTTCTTTTCCTGAACAGCTTGTTACCGTTCATGTCTGTAACGTATTCAAAACCTACTTCTATCAGTTTACAGGCTTCATCTAAAGTTGTGGCGACTTTAACGTGGTAGTCCTCGTCTGCATTTTGGAACAAAGCCTTTTCCAAGTTGATGTAGATTAGCGTATTTCTGAGGTCTCGATGGCCGAGTAGTTGCTGAAGGTAAAGTATGTCTTTGGTTTTGTGGTATTCCATTGTTGCTTCCAGTGTCTGAAAGTATGCAAGCCTATTTGTCTGAACCGTGGGTTTTGGAGCTTGAATGTGATGCTTTTTCTCGTTTTGTAAAAATTTTGATTTTAGACTGTAAGCGGTTGCAAAGGCTTTTTCTTGATGCTTGGGTTGGCGGTTTAGCATGTCGATTAGTTTGTTGCTTATTGGTAGGATTCGTGCTCTGCTTCCTTTTTCAGGCGTTATGCGTGCAACTTTTCGCTCCAAGTCTACATCGCTCCATCTTAGTCTTGCTGCTTCACCGCTTCTTGCACCGGTTTCTTTTAGGAACTGGAGAAATGTTGCTAGGACTCTGCCGCTTCCTGAAATTAGTGAGTCGATGTCGGCTTCTGTTGGTATGAAGGGTGCTTTGTCGATTGGTTTGTATTTTGGCGGTTACCACGCCTATATACTCTCCAAGAGCAATTAAGGATTGGCTGTTTGAGTTAAGGTTCCGAATAATCACATCAAACTGGTATTAGCCTTCCCCTGGTTTTAGATTAGTAATCGGTTCCCACCCGTCTATGGATGGAAGCAAGAAAGCTGCAAATTGTTCCCATAACGTGTAATCGCTTGTATTCTTAATTCTCTGGTACATTGCATCTAAATAAGAAAGGTTAGGATGGTAAGTTTCATAATCAACCAAACGTGGGGTTTGATATCCAGCATCCATTAGTTTGAACTTCAGAATATTTGGACTTAGAGAGCTTTTCTATTGAAGATGGCATTACTCAAAGTTTTTTTACCTTATTTGAAGTGTTTGGGCTTGAACTTACGCTTTATAGAAATAAGGCGCGCGCAGATAGAACTATGTTGACGCTGGAAGCCGTGGAAACTTTAGTTTCCCCACATGCTTTATTATCCATTGCACAAGTTCCTCATATGCCTCAGACCCTGCCTTAGTTAAAACTACCAAACCGTTCTCGTCAATGACAACAAATCCTTTTATTGTCAGCCAATCCAAATACTTAATCAACCTATCATATGATAATTCAGTAGAGTTAGCCAGCGCAGTTTTGTTTACTCTATTCTTTTTCTTCAATGATTGTATAATTCGAGCGACGACATAGAGGTCGGGTTTAGAACTCGGCGTTTCTGAGTTCATGACTGAATCTCCGTAACTCCCCGTGTAGTTTGTCTATTGCCCGAATCTCTTTTATACGTCTTGAAAGGTCCCTTTTCAAATATACGAAAACAATGAGAATAGTAAACCAATACGCAGAACCGCCAAGTACACCGGTCTGATGAAAGATCAAGTAGGTAAAAGTATTGAGCAGTAAGTTTAGTGCGAAGTATATTATAAACCAGTAAGCGACTCCTTTTACCAGGCCATACATAACGTATCCTATGCCGCCTGACGAGCCTGCTGTAATAGACGACTCCCATTTTATCTCGGATAATAATTTCAGTGCTGAAGGGAAACCTTTCGAAAGCTCATCTTTCCATAATCCTGTCTTGATAGCGTTTATCTTAGCCCTAACAAAAAGTATACCTATTACCGTACCCGTGATCGGAATAGTAATCAATAAAGAATACGTCAAAAAGAAACGTTGAGTTCGTGAAAACTCCGTAACAAGACCCGAGTAAGACAACAACACGGTGTTCGCTATAACCATAATCACTAAAGAAGCAACCACTATTAACGTAAATTTTTTGAAATATCTGTCCAATATTTCATATTTCTTGACAGAATCAATAGTTTCCATTAGCTCAGCAATTTTCTCAATAGCTACATCTTCCGTCATAGAGTTTGTAACACTTTTCACGGAAATATCGCTCCCACGAACCATGAGTAAAGTAGATGATATACATCTTGAGTAATTTAAAACAAACTCTCTCCCAGAGAGTTCCCCCAAGGAGTTCTCCCAGAGAGGCAGTTTTAATTAATTTATCTTCTAAAATAGACGTCAAAATTGGAGAATAAAAAATGAAAAAATTAAACAAGATATCTACAATGATTGCTTTGATTCTAATGCTAACTATAGCTATTCCGCAGTTTGCTTTGCCAGCTGCTTTCGCGCAGTCAACTATGAAAACCTATGCTTTCATTGGTGCACTACCTAACCCAGCAGGTGTTGGCCAAGAAGTGTTACTTCACGTTGGAATAACACGTCCCTTGCCAGCTTATACCGATGGGTGGGAAGACCTGACTGTGACAGTTACAAAGCCCGATGGTACTACTGAAACCTTAGGTCCATTCAGAACTGACTCCACCGGCGGAACAGGTACAGTATATGTTCCTACAACAATCGGCAATTATACATTCCAAACTCACTTCCCTGAACAAAAATCTCCAAGAATTGGAGGCTTCCAAGGTCTAGTAACTGTCCCCGAGAACACAACTATGCTTGCCAGCAACAGTGAAGTATTGACTCTTGTTGTACAGGAAGAACCAGTAAAATATTGGCCGGGAATTCCGCTTCCAACAGAGTACTGGACACGCCCCATAGATGCACAGCTTAGAGAATGGAACGTTATAGCTGGGAACTGGGTGCTAGGCGCATACAGAGGACTAGAAGAGGTCCACTTCAACGAGTATGCACCTGAGAGTGCTCACATACTGTGGGCAAAACAATTGCAGACTGGTGGTCTTGCTGGAGGAATAGAGTTTGGTCCTCAAGCCTATGAATGTGGAGATGCATACGAAGGTCTCTTTGCAAACTCAGTAATACTTGCTGGAGTACTATACTACAACCAATTCAAAGCCGCAGGAGGCAGCAACATTGAACAAAACGTCGTTGCTGTAGACTTGCATACAGGTGAAGAGCTATGGAATAAGCCTCTCACAACCCCCGATGGAGCTGTACATAGACTATCGTTTGGTCAAGTGTTCTATTGGTCCTCATTCAACTACCATGCCGTTTTCTCTTACTTGTGGGCAACTAGCGGTACAACTTGGCATGCATTTGACCCCTTCAGCGGACGATGGGTTTTCAGCCTATCAAACGTACCTTCGGGAACCAGCATATACGATGAGAAAGGCAACATTTACCGATATGCTGTCAACACAGCACAGCGCACGATGACTCTATGGAACTTAAGCCGAGCTGTCCAACCGCAAACTTCAGGCGGTTCTGGTGACGGCAGCTGGATCAGAAACCAAATGGGCACAACAATCAATGCCACACGCGGAATCGAATGGACAAAGACTATACCTCAAGGTTTACCTGGAAGCGCTTCGGCAATTAAGCTTGAAGACAAAGTATTTGGTACTAGTGTAACCGCGACAGAAGTCAATTCATGGGCATTTAGCATAAAACCCGGACAAGAAGGACAGTTGCTGTTCAATAACACTTGGAAAACTCCATCTCAATGGGCAAATGGTAACATATCTTGGTATTTGACGCCTGTGAGAATTGATGATGGCGTCTTTACAATTTATGTTCCTGAGCTTTTGCAGCATTGGGGCTTTAGCATCGAGACAGGGCAGAGAATCTGGGGACCAACACAGCCACAATACTATCTAGACTATTTAGGCGGGAGTAGCATACGCAACAGGCACTATGAAGGCAAACTAATCTCTGCCCAAATGAGCGGATTAGTATACGCTTATGATCTTCAAACAGGAGAGCTTGTCTGGACTTACGCGGCAGAGGACCGTTACACTGAAATCTTGTGGGCTAATAACTGGCCGATGCGTGTTGTGTTCTTTACTGACGGAAAAATCTACCTGTGCCACGAGGAACATTCGCCTATTGATCCTAAACCACGCGGCGCACCCTTCATTTGCTTGGATGCGGCTACTGGTGAGGAGATCTGGCGTATTGACGGTGCTTTTCGTGGTAACGATTGGGGTGGAAACGCTATTATCGGTGACAGCATTATCGCATCATATGATAGTTATGACCAGCAAATCTACGCTGTTGGCAAAGGACCAAGCGCAACTACTGTTAGTGCACCAGATGTTTCAGCTGAACTAGGCAAATCTGTAGTGATAAAAGGTACAGTGATGGACGTTTCTCCAGGCACAAAGGCCTCTGCTTTGGCAATGCGTTTTCCAAATGGTGTTCCTGCTGTTTCTGATGAGAGCATGAATGATTGGATGCTGTATGTATACAAGCAATTTGCAAGACCAACAGGCGCAACCGGTGTTCCAGTTACTCTTAGCGTTGTTGATGCTAACGGTAACTATCGTGAAATCGGTACAGTCACTAGCAATGCTGACGGATTCTACAGTTTGAACTGGACGCCTGACATTGAAGGCGAATACACAGTCTACGCAAGCTTTGGCGGCAGCAAATCCTACTGGCCATCACACGCAGTCACATCATTTGCAGTTGATCCAGCAGCAACAACCCCTGCACCACCTCAAGAACCAATCACGTCAATGGCTGACACCTACATATTACCGGGAATCATCGCTATAATTGTTGCAATCGCAGTTGTCGGCGCAGTACTTGCACTGCTAGTCACAAGAAAGCGACCATAAAAACTCATTTCCAAAACTATCTTTCCCCTTTTTTTAGTTCTTGCATGGGCAAATCATGGGGCTGAGTAGGCTCTGGAGAAAGAAAAATTTCACGGTGTTTGTAATAGTCATCGTGATTAGCATTTGTATCTATTCTCCTATGGTTTGTTGTGCTCCAGAGCCTCAGCAAACCCAAAGCAAGATTTGGCGGGTTTTTTCAAAGACTAAAGCACCTATGAAAAGAGAGGAAGTAAAAACACTTAAGTTCCTACTGTCGATATCGACAGCGTTTGGCTAGACCAAACTAGACTACGGACCCCTTTTTAATACAAAGTGAAAAAAATGTAGGTTAGCGGGAGATTTTGCCACTTTAATTTGAATGGAAGCCATAAAAGACTAACCATCATTTTTTGACTAAATTTTATTTTAGCAGTAAGTACTAGCTCTTCAAAAACGGGCGGATAACTTGTATTGCGTTAAAAAATGCTAAATCATTTGATAAGTTAAACAGTTTTTTGGTTATGGATTTAAAAAGTTAGGCAAATCTTAAATACCAAAATAGCGGTAACCAGTTCTACAATCGAGGGGTAACTTGAATGGCAAGAAAGAGAAGACCAGCTATTTCACTGATAATACTTTTCGTTATACTGTTATTGCTGTTTTTCTTTGCAGGAGCAATCGTTGAATTAGTTAGCGAGTGGTCAGGCCAAGGCTCATTCACATACAGCTATCTAGGAGGAAATGAAGCCATAGTATCGATTAGATACAGTTTGCCGCAGGATTTAGCTGACTCAATGGTTCTGAAACAGCCAACAGGATGGACCGTTAACTTAGACGGCAATATTCTCAGCCTTACTGGGGGAACATTGAGTCCAGGGGAAACCGTGACTGTTGACTACCGACTTAAAGAGTATATCGCTGGCGGCCTAAAGACGATTACAACAACCAGCACCACGGTGAGCGGCGTTGAAAATATACATCAAACAAACCTGCAAGTACCAGACGTGTTCCTTTTAGCCCTTGCAAACATACTTTACCAAAACAACATTTGGCTTCTAATCCTGGCAATCATTGTGCTCATAGCCATTATTGCGCTATTCGTTGTAGGCAAGAAAGACAAAGAGAAGGAAACGCAACAGGCCCAAGCCCTAAAGCAAGAACCACAAAACCCAGCTGCATAACGCTACAATTGGCAAAAGAACAATCCATCCTTTTTTCGAAATCAGGCTTTGAGCCTCTTTTGCTCGCTTTTTTCCTGTTTATGTGATTGTGCGCAGTGCATGCAGCAGAACGTTGTTTCTTTGCCGTCGATAACTTCGCGGTAGCCGCCCTCGTAGACCTTGCAGCCGCAGTGAATACAAACGTCAAGGCTTGGTTCAATGGCGATTGATACTAGCTCAGCAAACCGCTTGAAAAGTCCAGTGCAAAGTTCTCTGCCCTCGTCTGTTAACTCAAAGATTTTGCGTTCTTTTTCGCCTACTGGCTTTTCTGTGTGTGTTACGAGCCCTTTTTCTTCTAGTTGTTGCAGGAAGGGGTAGACTAGGCTTGGGCTTACTTCCTTTTTGACGCGCTTTTTGAATTGGCTGATTATGCTGTAGCCGTGGGCTGGTCCTTCGTAGAGTATGGTGAGTATGTAGAAGCGTGAGAAGTCGCTTATGAGTTCATCCATGCTTTCGTTTTCTTTTGGTTTAGTCATTTGTTTTCTGCTTATTGAAGGGTTTTTCTAGCGTTATAAATGTTTTTAAGATATATCTGAGAAATATACATGTCTAACGCATTGTTGCTAAGTCAATCCACACTACCCGTTCGAGTGGGCACTAACAGATATATTGCACCTGTTGCAATTAATTCTGGGTTCCAGGGAGAGATTGCCCTTTGAAATATGACGTGATAATCGTAGGCGCAGGCCCCGCAGGCATCTTTTCAGCGCTAGAACTAACCGAGAAAACAAACCTAAACGTCCTCATCCTTGACAGGGGGCCAGACATTGATAATCGCAAGTGTCCCTCAAGCCGAGGCTTCGAATGTGTCCATTGTGAACCATGCTCCGTTCTTTCAGGTTGGGGCGGAGCAGGCGCTTACAGTGACGGAAAACTTACGCTTTCCACCGAGGTCGGCGGTTGGCTAAACCAGTACGTTTCAGACAGTGAATTAGCGGACCTTGTAAAATATGTGGATCGCACCTATCTCAAGTTCGGCGCTAGCGAACAAGTCTACGGTGAAAACACCGCCAAAGTGGATGAGATAGAACGAGAAGCTTCCTTAGTGGGCTTGAAACTTATGAGGCAGACAATTCGCCACATGGGTACAGAAAAATGCGCCGACACCCTGCGGATGATGCGCAAAGAACTTGCCAGTAAAGTCACATTCCAACCCAGAACAGATGTTAAAGGACTCATCGCTGAAAACCACACCATCAGCGGCGTAGAAACCGCCAACGGCGAAAGAATCATGGGCAAATACGTCATCATTGCTCCAGGCAGAGGCGGCGCCGAATGGCTCCAAACAGAAGCCCAAGTCCGAGGCTTAAAAACAGTGAACAACCCTGTGGATATCGGTGTTCGCGTCGAACTATTAGCTTCAGTCATGGATAAGCTAACTGAAGCTCTCTATGAACCCAAACTCATCTATTACTCGCGTTCGTTTGATGATATGGTGCGCACTTTCTGTGTTTCACCTTACGGCGAAGTGACCACTGAAAGCTATGATGGTGTTTTAACGGTTAACGGCGGAAGTCATGCCGAGAGAAGAACTGCCAATACGAACTTTGCCATTCTCGTCAGCACCTCATTCACTGAGCCCTTCAAAGAACCCATCGCATACGGCAAGTATATCGCCAGATTATCCAATCTGCTCAGCGGCGGCGTAATGGTTCAGCGTCTTGGCGACCTAAATCTTGGTCGACGCTCCACACCTGAACGCTTATCCCACAGCGTCGTCACACCCACCCTCAAAAACGCCACGCCGGGAGACTTAAGCTTCGTTTTGCCCTACAGATACCTAGCGGATATTCGCGAGATGCTTCAAGCCTTAGACAAAATTGCGCCTGGCGTTGCCTCACCCGACACCCTGCTCTACGGAGTGGAAGTCAAATTCTACTCTTCCCACCTGCAACTAAACAACGCATTAGAAACCAGAATCCAAAATATGTTCACCATCGGCGACGGCGCAGGTGTCACTCGTGGCTTAGTTCAGGCTTCAGCTTCAGGAGTTATTGTTGCACGGGAAATTCTCAAGAGAGAAAAGCTGCTGAAGGCATAGAACGATGGCTGTGGCTCATGCAATCAGGTGTTCGCATTGTGGGGCGCCTGTTGAGTTTGAACCTGGAGAGTTAATTGCCACCTGCAAATACTGCGGTTTCACAACTGTAATAGAAACGGGCAAAGCCTTCACTTTTGAACACTCCCTATTGCTCAATAAATATACCGAGGCGCAAGCAGAAGATTTAATCCGCAACTGGATGCGCTCAGGCTTCATGAAACCAGGCGACCTAGCAAAAAAATCCAAAATTGTGGAGAAAAGCCTAGTTTACCTGCCTTTCTGGGTAGTTTCCGTTGTTGCCACAACCAAATACAAAGGTATTTTCGAGCGCATCGCACCTCCGATTGTTAAAGAAGGCGAAATCAAAAAAGAGTACAATTGGCTGGTTTTGGCAAGAAAAGCCGCTGGGTTCCCAACTAGAGAGTACAATGTTCCTTTGGCTGGCAAAATTCCGTATGATTTCCGAAGAATCGAGGGCTTCGCAAAAGTGCTAAACAGCGAAATGGATCGGGATGAAGCCTTAGAGGTTGCTAGGCAGCAGATTGATGCTCATCACCGTTTTCTGCTTCAGCAAGACATAGACCGAATCGTTGAGGCATCCATGGAAGTTAGCTTGAAGCAGCTGGTTTATTTGCATGCGCCAATCTGGTTTGTAAAATACGAGTATAAAGGCAAGGATTACCGTTTGGTTATTGACGGTGCAACAGGCATGGCGTTGAAGGGCGATATTCCGTCAGCTAGATTTTAAGGTTCTTTTGTCTTATTAGCAATGCCTTGTGTTGCTTTGGCTTCTTGGAACTGCAGTACCGAACGCACTATCATTACAGCCACGATCAAGGTGGCTAGGGCAGCAAATAGCCTAAAATCGAGAACCACAATGTTTACTCCTGGACCTGATTCCCCGCCCAGTATTGCAAGACCAAGATTTTCTGGGTAGCCAGCGCTTAACAGGAAAAAGACGAAGAACAGCCAGAACCCTTTCCAGACCGTTGAAACCGCAAGGTACTTACCAGTTGATTTTTGGATGTGTCCCCTGAGAAGTATCAGGGTTGTCAGAACTATGCCCACTATGGCTACTCGGGTGATAATTCCAATTATATCCATGCTGGTTTGAAGGGTGATTGCTCTCTCGAACTCTGCAGGAAGCAAACGCAGGCCAATGAAAGGCAGAATAGTGAAGAATATGAGAACGACCGTTGCTTTTGCTATTGCTTTAAAGTTAACTTTCAATTGGCATGTCTCCTCCTGCTGCAATCTTCATAGTTTGTTCTAACCCAACCAAATCGCCCAACGTGCGTATGCCGAACAACAACTCAAGCGTTACGTCTGGTTCCTGGGTGTCGAGCATGTATTTTTGCACGGTCTGGGCTGGAATCGTTAATGAAAGCGAGAAGGGACTTCTCTGTCCAGGCGCAATGCCTACAGAAGTGGAGTTTACAGCGATGTAATTGCCGTCTTTATCTAGGATGCCGATGCTCATAGATAGGCGTTCGCCTAGAAAGGCATTGTTTGCTGGGTTAGCGTTGAGTGTTAGTGACCAGTCTCCCGAGGGGTCTTCATCGTTTAAATCTAAGGAGAAAGTGTCTTCAGCCATTGCTCCAATTAATCCGATAATGATGGTGTGTAA
>QYYE01000061.1 GCA_003589585.1 Candidatus Bathyarchaeota archaeon | reverse complement strand
ACAAGCTCAAGAGCGATTGAAAAAATACGGCACAAACGAGTTGGTTGCAAAAAAACGTAAATCTGCTCTACAAATGTTTCTAGGCGAGTTTAAGGACATTTTCATTCTTTTGCTTGTTGCCGCCACAATCATCTCTCTGCTTTTGGGGGAAATAACAGATGGCGCCATCATAGGTACCATAGTCATTTTGGTTGCCATAACCGGGTTTGTCCAAGAATACCGTGCGGAGAAAGCCTTGGAAGCCCTAAAGAGGTTAACGGCGCCTAAAGCGCACGTTATTCGGGATGGCAAGGAAGTTATTATTCCTGCCAAAGAAATTGTGCCAGGCGACATACTTGTTTTAGAATCAGGAGACCACGTTGCCGCCGACGCGAGGGTTATGGAAGCAGTTGAGCTTAAAACAAGCGAGGCCATTTTAACAGGGGAGTCTACGCCGGTAAATAAGAATTTGGCTGTTTTAGATGATGCCGCCCCAATTTCTGAAAGACGCAACACCCTGTTCACAGCAACTCATGTGGTTTATGGCAGAGGCAAAGCGGTTGTAACCTCGACAGGCATGAATACCGAGTTTGGGAAAATTGCTGAGATGGTGCAAACTGCCGAGGAAGAGGCGTCGCCTTTGCAAAAGAAACTCGACAAATTCGCAAAGAAACTAGCCAAAGTTGTCCTATTTGTCGTAGGCATTATATTTACTCTCCAAGTTTTTGAAACTCTCACCCAAGGATTTGAAGTTCAAGGTTTTATCGAAGCGTTCCTCTCCTCAATAGCGCTTGCAATATCAGCGGTGCCTGAAGGCTTACCCGCCATCGTCACCATTGCTTTGGCGCTTGGCGCAAGAGAATTCGCCAGAAGAAACGCCATAGTCAGAAAACTCTCGTCAGCTGAAAGCTTAGGCGCGGTAACAGTGATTTGCTCAGACAAAACAGGAACCATAACCAAAGGCGAGATGACTGTTCGCCAAATTTACGCAAATGGAAAATACTCTGAAGTCACAGGCGTTGGATACGAGCCTAAAGGCGAATGCAAAATAAACATAGATGCTGACATGAAACCTGATGTTGACGCTGAGCTTTTGCTAAAAATTGGAGCCTTATGCAATAATGCTCAGCTAAGACAGAGAGAAACGGATAAGTGCTGGGAAATCTTCGGCGACCCCACTGAAGGCGCATTAATTGTAGCCGCAGCCAAAGCCAAGTTAAACAAGGAAGAACTAGAAAAAACACATTCGCGTCTCCGCGAAATCCCATTCACATCTGAACGAAAACGCATGACAACCGTGCACAGAACGCCCCAAAACGAGACATTTGCCTACATTAAAGGCGCACCAGAAACCATACTTGAAAGAAGCACCTATATCCTTGAGAACGGCAAAGAAGAAAAGCTCACCCCACAAAAGAAAACAATGGTTTTACAGGCAAACGAGCAACTGGCAAGTAATGCTCTGAGAGTTTTAGCCATGGCGTACAAGCGTTTGCCCTCAGCCGCTGAAGCGCTTGGTGATGAGGCAATTGAAGATGGCTTAGTGTTCGTGGGCTTGGAAGGTATGATTGACACACCCAGAGAAGAAGCTATCGAAGCAAACAAACAATGTAAGAAAGCGGGTATAATCACCGTTATGATAACTGGTGACCATAAACTCACCGCTGCCGCGATCGCTAAAGAGGTCGGTATTTACGAAGAGGGCGAATTGGTTCTTACAGGCGTCGAGCTCGATAAGCTTAGCGATGAAGAATTTGATAAGCAGGTTGAGAAGGTTGCGGTTTATGCAAGAGTCTCTCCAGAACATAAGCTGAGAATAGTTAATGCTTGGAAGAAGAGAGGCCATATTGTTGCTATGACTGGTGACGGCGTTAACGACGCTCCAGCGGTTAAGGCGGCTGACGTGGGCGTTTCAATGGGTATTACAGGCACAGATGTAACAAAAGAAGCCTCAGACCTAGTTCTGACAGACGACAACTTTGCCACTATCGTTAAGGCGGTTGAGGAAGGAAGAGTCATTTATGATAACATTCGCAAATACGCTCGCTTCTTGATTTCCGCAAACTTTGATGAGCTCTTAGTCATCGGCTTGTTCGCTGTTCTAGGAGGAATTTTCGGAGGTGCACTGTTTCCCTTGCCGCTTTTGCCAGCGATGATATTGTGGATCAACTTGGTGACTGACGGCGCACCAGCCGTAGCACTTGCAACTGACCCGCCTGACGTTGACGTTATGGATCGCCCGCCTAGAAAACCCGATGAAGGCATCTTACATGGAATGGGCAGGTTTATCGTACTATCGTTCATACTGCAATCAATTGGAACAATACTCGTATTCAGCTTGGAGTATTATATTTGGCCTTCACAGCAATGGCTGCTACCTGGCGGTATCATCAATGAAATCGCAAGAGAGGAAGTATACCGAGAGGCTATAACAAGCGCGTTCCTGCAAGCAGCACTATTCGAGTTGTTTGTTGTATGGAACTGTCGCTCTGAGAAGCGGAGTGTCTGGAGAATGGGCAAAGATGCGTTTAAAAACAAGTTCTTCGTGATTGGAACAGTAGTTTCAATTATCGCAACAGTAGCTATCGTCTACATACCTATAACGCAAGAGCTATTCCACCTATATCCGCTGAGCCTTAGGGACTTCGCTATAGTGGCTGGAGTTGCCAGTTGGGGTCTGTTTGTGCTCCCAGAATTTACAATGAATAAAAAGCTATGGAAATGGGCATAATCTGAAAGAAAAGTTAATATGCATACAACTGAATGAATGCGAATTCAAAAATACTCGGTGAGAATATGAGTGAAAAATTAGCGAATCCTGCACCTCTCGGACTGCTTGGCTTTGGACTCACCACTGTACTGCTAAATCTGCATAACGCTGGCTTGTTTCCTTTAGACACAATGATTTTGGCTATGGGCATCTTTTACGGTGGATTAGCACAGGTTATCGTCGGCATCATGGAGTTTAGAAAAGGCAACACATTCGGCACAGTAGCATTCACGTCTTACGGGCTTTTCTGGTGGTCACTAGTTGGTCTTCTTATGTTGCCAAGACTATCTTTCTTTAATGCAACTGGTTTGGCACCGATAGGTGTTGCAACCAACATTGCCATGGCAGCTTACTTCTTTATGTGGGGGCTCTTTACGTTCGCAATGTTCTTTGGAACATTAAACAAGAACCGCGCCCTGCAATTTGTCTTCCTGAGCTTGGCAATTCTGTTCTTCCTGTTAACAGCAAGAGACTTAACCGGCGACCCAACGCTCGCATTAATTACAGGTATCGAAGGCGTTATCACCGGAGCCATCGCAATCTATTTAGCCATCGCAGAAGTGCTAAACGAAGCAAGAGGGAAAACTGTTCTGCCAATAGGCACTGTAACCTAAAACCGCATAACCCTTTTTATTTTCTTTTCAACTAAACTCTCGCTTGCAATAACAGGCTTCTGATTTGCATATTCAACTTTGAGTTTCTAAGTAGGCGCCTTGCCGAATAAGCTCGCTTTGAACCTGCTCAGCAACTACATTCCTAGGCGTTTGATTTGTTTTGCTTGCTATGGCTGCGCAGACGCCGGCAGCTTGTCCGGTAGCCATGCTTATGGGCATCACACGGTAGGAAGCTAATGCTTCATGAGTTCCAGAAATGCATCGTCCAGCAACCAACAAGTTTTCGACTTTTAGCGGCAGTAAGCATCTAAGTGGAATATCGTAAGCTGCCCCGGCTCTGATTCGTTTAAGTAAAGTTCCTCTGCCTTTCGGATTATGAATATCAATCGGGTAAACAGCATGGGCTATTACATCATTGAATTTACGAGCTTGCAACACGTCGTCAGCCGTTAATGTGTATTCACCGTTAATTCGTCTCGTTTCCCTAACCGACGCCACTGTTCCGCTCTGTAATAGGTAAGCTTTTTCAAAACCAGGAACATATTTACGCAGAAAAGATGTTAACTGAGTAATCTGCCTTCTGCCTTCAACCTCAGCACGGGTTAAATCCCACACATCAATGCCTAAAACGTTGGTAATGCGAGTACTGTTTATGCTCACTTTGTCTTGACGGACGGTTCCAAAAAGCAAAATATCCTCTCTGGGAACATCCAGTTCACCTTTAACGATAGCCTCCTGCATGAGTGCTCTAAGCCCTTGGACACCATTCCACTCGTCAGGATGCCCTTTTACATAACTGTCAAAGTGAGGCTTTGAAAAGTCATCCATCAAGAACATCAGCGTCATAGGCTGAACCAAGCCATCCTCTTCACGCCCTATATCGAAGGGTGCGCCCGCAAAAGCAGCTACATCTCCGTCGCCAGTACAGTCCACGATGATTTTCGCTTTCGCAACTACTGGTCCAGATTTGGTTTCGAACACAACTCCACTCATGCCATTGTTATCGTTAATGACGCCGCTTGCAAAGGCATGAAACAGCAGCTCAACACCTGTACCATCGAGCATTTGTAAGGCAGTAAGCTTGAATGCCTCAGGATCAAAAGGCACTATATAACCGGTTTCTACTGAAGGCGCCCAGGCTCCACCGTTCTCAATCAAGCGTTTGATAAGTTTAGCTAAAACCCCTGCAATAACCGGCTTACCTCCACCGGAAGCTTGAGGAAAAAGCAGTGAACCTCTAGATGACTCTTGAGAAACAGCAGGTGAAGTATAGTAAGATGCCAAGGTTAAAACAAGCCCTGCGGTAGCGTTGCCTCCGAGAAAGCCATAATGCTCTGCAAGAACCACATGCGCTCCAGCTTCTGCAGCGGCCATGGCTGCTCCGATTCCTGCGGGTCCACCCCCGACCACAAGTACGTCTGCATCAGGGACAACCCTTGCATCGCGCTCTGGCAGCATCATGGTGCTTACTGGACGTTTACATACGGGCAATCAAACAACCTCCTTCACTTAACCGCCGTTGAAGTTTGGTTTTGCTCAAAAATCTTGGTCTGCCCATCTCGTTTGCCAGTGAGTATTTCCACAGCCAAAGTGTTGTTTTCTAGGGCAAGCCTTTTGAGCTCAGGAAGCAACTCTTGAATCTTAGTTTTAGTCGCGTTTCGTTCATCCCACGCTTGATCGATATAAGCGTTGAGAAGTCCAGAATTCACCTGACTTAAGGGTGGCATGGGAATTTGCAGGTTTTCTAGCAGTCCACTAACCTTGGAGGCGTATGGCAGTGCAACAAACGGTACACCTTGAAGTGCAGCAAAAATTAGAAAGTGCAGACGCATACCGATTACAAAGTCAAAATGTTTAATCAAAGAGAGAAGTTGCCCAGGGGAGTAATCGCCTTTTAAGACCCATGCGTTCTGGGGTTTGAGCATTTTAGAGATAACCGCATGTGAATTTTGAACATCCAAAACTTGTTTTTCCATGGGAACAAAAATCACGTCAGCCTTGTACCGGCTGATAACAAAGTCGGCGGCGTTCGCCAAGAGATTGTGGTAAAAAACAGGGTCAATATCGGGTGCCGCGGGGCCAGGTTCACGTACCGAGATTCCTACTTTTCTTCGTTGGTCTTCCAGTCGCTCTATTTTCAGTACATCCTTGGGAAGTGGTTCAGGAGTCAACAACAAGGCTGGATCCGCTGTAACTATGATTTCGCTTTTCAATCCTGTGTCCTCAAGAATTTTTTTTGCTTCTCTTTCCCGAACGGTTATTACTTTTACCTTGCTTAACGCAGTTTTTACCCGTTTTCTTGTGTTCTCATTTTTCAGCGGGCCAGCACCGACTGCATACACCATGGTAGGCACGCCCGTTTGATGCGCAATCTCTAGTTCTCTAAGGAAAATTTCGGCTTCGCTGTCAAAAAGGATTCCTCCGCCGCCAAGAATCAAAAGGTTCAATCGTTCAATTTCTGGTGTGACTTCCACACGTGTTAGGCTACGGACCTGAACAACTCTCTCCACATTGTGCCGAGTTATTGTGTCATCCTTGTTTCGGGTAAAAACAGTAATTTCCACAGGTAGAGACGCCCGTAGCTGGGTTATGATGCTTTGTAGGACGGCTTCGTCTCCGAGGTTGAGTCCTCCGTAGGAACCAGAAATTCCGACAAGAAATTTTTTCAAAATTACCTTCCATGGAGATAATTGGTAGTTCTCAGATATAAGTTAGCTTTTTCGTCCTTTGCTTAAATATTATTTGTTCTTTGAGCTTGATGTTGTATTTGTACAATCACAAATTTTTAAAAGCGGTAACTTGCCAGATGCATAGTAGAGTATTACATGTTTGAGGAGGTGTAATTATTGCCTGAAACATCTGTTAACATCCAGGAGAAATTGCAGAAGATCGGACAAACGGCTCAAGAATATAAGGATGCGATGATTGCTCATTTTAAGGACATGGAAGTTGAGGTTAAAGATTGGAATTTTTCCGTTGGCAAAACAGAAAACGAGTATAATGTTGAAGTGACAATCAAGCTTAGCATCAAACAGAAAAAGCCTTAATTTTTAAGGCATACTCGATTTTTCTTTGCAAGCGATTTTTTGGGTTAGATTTTTTCATGCCAGTAGTAAACTTTTGAGTAGTTGCCCGTTATCTGGAACGCTGGGTCATCATAAATAATGTCTAAGCGTAAGCCGTGTTGAGATATGAGCTTGTTTAGTTTTTCCCAGATTATGGGTGATTTGTCATCTGGACCCCAGAAACCCCAAATCTTGTCGTCTATTCGCCTCATGCCCCAACCGTAATCTTTAGGTAAAACTAGGGCTGCTTCTGCTTGGGCAGAGTTTGGCGCTGCTTTTGTAATATAGTGATTCCAAAATCTTTCAAGTGCATTCAAGTGCTCTTCAGTTAATATGCCATAGCGGTTGTCAGTTAAGTTATAGGGGTAATTGAAGAGGGTTATGTATTTTGCTCCAGCGTTGTATGCGGTTTTCATTTGGTTATAGATGTTTTCTGGGCTGTCAATGTAAGGAGGATGAGTGTATTTCCACGTGATGATTGCCCCCCAATCCTTGTTTTGCATTTTTGCCGCTCCGCGAATGAGCGATATGTCCTGGTTTATGCTGTGGTTCCAGCCTATTTGGGCAAAAAGCGTATCATAGCCCGCTAAGTAATCGTACCAGAACAGTAGGTAGTCTGAGGTAAAAGTAGGTATGTTGTTTCTTTTCAAGTCATTGAATCCTCTGTTGCCACTTATTAGTTGATGGTACCATTCTGCTTCTTGGGTGTAACCATCAGGCCTTTTACCGTTGATGTCGGAAAGCTGAATTCGGTAATGGATATCTTTTAACGATAACCTACTTTCTCCATAGAAAAGTGAACTGTTTCGGGTAAAGAAGGTTGGCCAGTCCCAGTCAAATGGTATTCCGGTTGGTTCATCATCGTAGTATGCTCCAAGGAACTTATCGCCGTATCTCTCCTTTGAGGTGTTATAAAATTGGAGTCGCCAATCCCAGTTGTCTCTTGTTCGTGTGCCTAAATTAACGATGATGTTTAATCCAGCGTTTACTGCGTAATCGCAGACCTCCTCTACTGCTGACTGGTTTGTGCTTATGGGGTTGATTCCTGAGCTTAAAATGAAGAGGTTTGTGTAGCTTTTTGTTTTGTCGATGATTAGTTTGGCTTGGGCTGTGGTGTTGCCGCCGAAAGCGATGCCGACATAGACGTTGGCTTTGGGTTCGTTACTGCTTTGCGTGTATGAGACGAGTATGGTTACTGTTGTGATTAGCAGGATAATGATTAGAATTAGGGAGATGACGTGTAGCTTTTTCATTCGCTTGGTGTTCTCCGTTGGGTTAAGCGTGTTTGCGTAACCATCCTGTACCATATGTATGCGGATTCAATGAATATAAGAGTTCCAACAAATCTGGCGATGAAGCAGTTTTGCTGCACCAAAACAGATAAAAACTCGGTTTTGCATCCATTGACAGCAATCTAAAAGAAGGACAAACGTATGCCGTCTGAAATTACTGACGTTGAAAAATTCGTCGCCATGAGCGCGAAAGCAAAATACTGCTTAGTTAAAAGGCTCAAGGAAACCGTGAAGTTGAAGCTTCGCACATCCAGCCAACTTTACACGTTAAAGGTTGAACCCTTAAGAGCCGATGAAGTTATCAAAAAACTGAAATGTGAAATCCAAGAAAAATAGGCATCCTTGGAATAGCATATTCGCTATTGGCTCTTTTTTGCCTAAGCTTATCTTAAACGGCTTTTGCTTTGCCATAGACCCCCTCCTCCTATAAAAGCAAGGTTTACGAATCTACCTCTCTTAGGAGTACTTGACCTACCCCCCTATCGTTTCTGCATAGAGTTTCTATTAGGCTGCAAATATGCCGGGTAGAGCAGCTACTCGGCGGGTTATTCTTCGCTTGTTGTCATCACGGAGAATTTTATTTGCCTGACTGGCTTGTTGGCTTTTAAGCCGTCTATGAGGTTTTTTAGGCGTTGAGCTGAGCCTTTTACCACTAGGACTTCGAGGCAGTTTGCTCCTGTCAAGTGTGAGTGGAGATAGGCGGTTATCATGTCGCTGAATTCGTGTTGTAGCTTGAATAATTCCTCGTTCTTCTCGGTTTTCTCGTAGAGTATGGTTACCGTGGCTATGACTGTGCCCTTGATTTTGTTTAGCTTATTGTATTCAAGGATGTAGGTTCTTAGGGCCTGCCTGATTACTTCGGATCTTGTTGCACTGTGTTCTTCGCCTAAAACGCCGTCTAGCTCATCGATTAGTTCTTCTGGTAGTGACAAGCTTATTATGCCCATTTTTATCGCCTTGATTAGTTAACTGTTGAGTTATTTTATAAGAATTGTTTGGTTACTGTTCCTTTAAGTGCCTTCAACCTGTTGCAATGCGAATTTTTTCTAGGGTTAAACAGGAATTCTCGTTCGCTCTTGCTTTGGTTTTGGCGGTACATTGTTTGGTTTAGGGCAAGCTTGGTTATTAAAAAAACGATAAAATTTATTAATTCGGCGGGGCTTCACCAAATAATGAAGGAGTAAACTATGAAGCGAACAACCATTACCCTTTTAGCAGTAATTATTGTCATCCTAATTGTTGCTGGAACAGCAATAGCAGTGTTTTTTGCAAGCCCCGCAGCGGATGTTGATTCTTCAAAACTGAGAGTGCTTGCAACCTTTTACCCATTATATGATTTCGCCATAAACGTAGGCGGGGAAAAAATCGATGCTTCCATACTTGTGCCAGAAACAATTGATGTGCATGATTTTGACCCTACACCGTCAGCCATCCAAGCAGTCGCTACCGCAGACGTTTTGATTTACAATGGTGCAGGGTTAGAGCCTTGGATTTCAGACATCGTTAACTCTGCAGGTAACCCTAACCTTGTTTTAGTGGATACCAGCCAGGGAATCAGCCTCATCCCAGTATCAGCTCAGTTCCAAAGAGCTGGGCAAACAGTTGACCCCCACATTTGGCTTGACCCCGTGCTCGTGAAACAGCAAGTAAACAACATCCTTGAAGGGCTAATTCAAGCCGACCCAGAAAACAGCGAATACTACACCCAAAATGCTCAAGCATACAATGCAAAACTAGATGACCTTAACAATCAAGCCATTGAGGCTACAACAGATGTAGCAACAAGTTATTTTGTCACTTTTCATGAATCCTTCGTTTATTTTGCAAACCGGTACAACCTTACCCAAATTCCTATTGCTGGACCCTTCCAAGAGGAACCCACCCCAAGCGACATCCAAAGCGTCATCAACGCCATAAAAGAGTACAAGCTGCTCTATGTCGGGTATGAGTCTCTGGAGAACCCTGCTATTCCCCAGTCGATTGGTAGCCAAACAAACGCTACCTTAATACTCATGGACCCCATTGAGGGGATAACCGCTCAGGACCAGGCTGCTGGAAAAAATTACATTATCCTGATGCAGGAGAATATAATGAATATAGGATTGGCATTGAGCAATATTGCAACCTAAACCGCTTGTAGAACTTCAAGACGTCAGCGTCAGGTATGCTAACGGAGTTTTGGCTCTAGACCGCATAACCCTTGACGTGAACCAAAAAGATCTGTTGGCGCTTTTAGGTCCAAACGGCGCTGGAAAATCCACCTTGCTCAAAGTAATTTTAGGGCTAGTTAAACCGACAAGCGGCATAATAAAATTATTTGGCTCAACGGATTTGGCTAAAAACCTCAAGTCTGTCGGTTATGTCCCGCAGAGTGCGCAGGCAAGAGACACAAACTTACCCTTCAGTGTTTTCGAAACCGTGCTGCTGGGAAGAACACGGCACGCAGGGTTACTGCACCGCATGGGCACGCATGACCGAAAAAAGGTTGAAGAAGTCCTGAAAATGTTCGGTCTGTATGAGCTTAAAGACCGCAAAATAGGACAACTGTCAGGTGGACAAACTCAACGGGTTTTTCTTGCTAAAGCTATGGTTTCAGAGCCAAAGCTGCTTTTGCTTGATGAGCCGACCAGCGGTGTTGATCCTGCTTCAAAACATGATTTTTACGGTATTTTGGAGCGTTTGAATAAAGAGAGCGATATTGCAGTTATACTGTCTTCGCATGACATAAGCGCCATCACCAAGCTTGCCACCCGCGTTTTATGCATCAACAGGTCACAGTTCTTCTGCGGTTTAAATGAGGATTTCTCAGCAACCGCTGAACTTCCAAAAGTCTACGACCACCCCGTTGAGGTACTTGAACATGATCACCCTTGAATCGATTTGGACGCTACTCCAAGCAGGCTTTATACAGCGTGCCTTCATCATAAGCATAATTATTGCTATTCTTTGTTCCGTACTTAGCATATTCATTGTTTTAAAAAGGGTTTCTTTAATTGGTGACGGTTTGGCTCATACTGCTTTTGGAGGATTAGCCTTAGGTTATTTCATACAAGGTATCTTTGTAGCATTTTTCTCGCAATATGTACCTTGGTTAATTGCGGGAGTAATAGTAGTGTTAGGTTCAATAGGAATCACTAAGGCAATGCGTTCAACAAAAATTTCAGGTGACGCCGCAGTAGCTGTTTTCCTTCAACTTGGTCTTGCTATAGGAATAACATTATTGAGTCTTACAAGGGTTGGAATAAGAATTGAAAGTCTGCTGTTTGGCAGTATATTGCTCGTTAGCTTTGAGCAGATACTTGTAGCTTTAGTTATCGCTGTTATTACCATAAGCATAATTTTACTGTTTTTCAAGGAGTTGGTGTATGTTACGTTTGATGAAACACAAGCCCGAGCCTCAGGAATCAGAACATGGTTCTATGATTACTTAATCAGCGTTCTAGCAGGAATTGTTGTTATAGTATCCATACCAATAGTTGGTGTGCTCTTAATTTCAGCGCTTCTGGTTCTGCCTGCCCTAACAAGCATCCAGTTTACCAAGTCATTTAGGCAAACGGTGATTCTTTCTCCGATTGTTGGCTTAGCTACTGTCGTTTTAGGGGTACTGTTTTCGGTTGTTTTTGATGTTGCGCCAGGTGGCATGATAGTTCTCACTGGATTAGCTATTTTTGCCGTTGTACTACTGGCAAAGAGAATTCAGGAGTCGGCTAAAAAGTAAGTCCCGTTTGGCTTTTGAGCGTTATTTTGTTTCTTTTGCTTTTTCGTGTTCAGCAACCATTTTTTGCACTTTCTTCTCTAGCTGCAGCTCGTATACATGCTCAGGAATGGGTGATGATAAGGTCTTTTCTTGGTATAACGTATGGAGTGGTACTATGCGTCTTTCACCCGCTTTAACGTTGACTCTTTCGCCGTCAGCATAATCCTCAAAATCTTCCTGCGCTTCCACAATCCAGTATCCTTCGCTTTCAGTTACAACTTTAACCTTGTGCAATCCCTTGTAGAAAAAAACTTGTTGACTCATAAAACCACAAATATATTTCTCGTCAAAGGTAAATAAACAGCGCGCATCGCACAAGTCTACAGCTTATACTCTTTAGCTTTATCCACAAGCGTCTCCTGGCATTTTAGGTTGCCCAAGAACTTACAAAACGACTCAGCATTTTCCGTGTGCACAGGAAACACCCGTTTAGCACCTATCTTTTTGA
>QYYE01000060.1 GCA_003589585.1 Candidatus Bathyarchaeota archaeon | reverse complement strand
TTCCAGCACCTCTTTTGAGGATTATACAAAGAGGCTGTAGATTTCACTAGCAAAAGGTTTTTCATGTGTTCTTGCGGTTTAGGGCAGTTTATACTTTTATATAGTCTTTCAGCGTATTTTGCGGTACGGGATTAATTGTGACTGCCCAATCTGAAGATGACTCAAATCAAAGCTTACCTACAAATTACACTCCGCTTGAACTAGAAAAACAAGTGCGCGAGTTCTGGACAAAAAACCGGATAAGAGAAAAACTAGAGCTTCAAGAAAAAAGCGCTAAAGGCATATTAGGCTACGTGGAAGGCCCACCCACTCTCAACGGTATCCCGCATATTGGGCATGCGCGTGGGCGAATCATGAAGGATATTCGTTACCGATGGCGAACCATGCAAGGCTACTACATGCCGTTTTGGGCTGGCTGGGACTGCCAAGGATTACCCGTTGAACTGGAAGTTGAAAAGCTCCTTGGCGTGAGAAACAAGCGGGAATCCGTCGAAAAATACGGCATGGAACGCTTCATTGAAGAATGCAAAAAAGCCATCATGCGTTACCACCAAATGTGGCTCCAAGCTGACCTGAGCCTTGGCATATTCATCAACCAAGAAAAGGCATACTGGACCTACAAAGACCAATACATAGAGCGCGAATGGAAATACCTCAAACGGGCATGGGAACAAAACCTGCTTGAAGAAGGACACTACGTCGTAGCTTACTGCCCAGGATGCCAAACCAGCCTCAGCAGCGCCGAAGTCGGCTACGAGGGCAGCTACAAAGAGGTTGAAGACCCCTCGCTCTTTTTTAAATTCAAAGTTTCAGGAACACAAAACGAGTTTTTCCTCGTCTGGACCACCATGCCTTTCACCATCATAACCGACACCATGCTTGCTGTTCAGCCGACAGCCGAATACGTCAAAGTGAAAGTCGGCGAAGAAGTCTGGATTATGGTTAAGCAACGCGTTGGACCAGTTATGGCTGAACTTGGAATAACCAAGTACGAGGTCACCGAAACAGTGATAGGCAAAAGCTTGGAAGGAACAGGTTATGATTACCCCTTAAAAGACATAATTCCAAAGCAAGCAGAACTTGAAACCAAGCATCCGCTTGTACACAAGGTTATCGGCGAAGACTTCGTGGACATAAACACAGCAACAGGCGTGGTGCACCTTTCACCTGGAAACGGAGAAGACGATTTTTGGGCAGCCCAACGCAGAGGTGTGCCAATTTTTGCGCCATTTGACGATGAAGTCAAATTCACCAAAGACGCAGGAGTTTTCGCTGGAGTTTTCGCACGTGACACGGACATGCTGGTGGTTGAAGAACTGCGCAATAAAAACGCTTTCGTCAAGGTTGGGAAGACAAAGCATGAGTACCCAACATGTTGGCGCTCGCATCACAAACTGGTCTGGCTAGCAAGAAAAGAATACTTCCTACGCACCGACAAGATAAACAGCAAAGTCCTTGAAGCCGCAGAAAAAGTTGAATACTTCTTTGAGGAACCCAAAAACCGCTTCATAGCATTCCTTAAAGAAGGCAAGCCATGGTGCATCAGCCGCGAACGCATCTGGGGCTCACCATTGCCCATGTGGACCTGCGAGCAATGCAACAGCAAACGCTTAATTGAAAGCAAAAAAGAACTAGTCGAAAACGCTCAGGAACCGATTCCAGAAGACTTTGAGCTGCATAAGCCATGGGTTGACCGTATAACGCTCAAATGTGAAAAATGCGGCGGAACCATGCGCCGAGAAGACTTTGTCTTGGACACTTGGCACAACAGCGGAGCATCGCCTTACGCAAGGTTCACTGATGAGGAATACGAGAAGTATGTGCCGACTGCATTTTTAACCGAAGGAATCGACCAAACACGCGGCTGGGCAAACTCGCTACTCTTGGAAAACATCATACTTACAGGCAAACCTCAAGCCCCCTACCAGGCTTTTCTGTTTCAGGGCTTAACGCAGGATGCAAAGGGCAGAAAGATGAGCAAAAGCCTTGGCAACGTAGTTGAAACAAACAAGCTCATGGAAAAATATTCAGCTGACCTGGTCAGATTCTACATGATGCGCAAGTGCTCAGTTATCGACTTTATGAATTTTGACATGCAGGAGCTAACACGGCGACCATACCAAGTGCTCTCTACGCTTTACCATTTAAGCAGATTCTTCATGCAGAACGCCACTTTCGACGACTTCAAACCAGAAAAGTACTCGTTGGATTGGACGTTTGAGGCTGGTAAGCTTGAGGCAGCCGACAAATGGCTTCTATCTAAACTGCAGGATAAGATTGAGGAGTACACGCAGAGGCTTGACCGCTGTGAATTTAACGCTGCGGTGGCTGTTTTGGATGACTTCGTCATTGAAACGCTGAGCAGGCTTTATGTGCCTATGATTCGCAAGGAACTCTGGACAGATGACCCAGAAACCCTAGAGCGCCGCCAAACCATCTATGCATTGCTGTATCACGCGTTGAAGACGGTTACGTTGCTGTTCAACCCAGTTACGCCTTTCCTAAGCGAAGCCTTATACCAGAAGGTGTATCGGCAACTTGAGCCAGAACTGCCAGAAACCGTTAACCTTGCAAGCTGGCCTGCCGTGGACGAAAAGCTGCGTGACAGCGCCTTAGAGGAACAGTTTGACACCCTGCTCAAATGTGTCTCTATCGCTTATGCGGCTAGGCAACAGGGCAAACTCAAACGACGATGGCCACTTAGCAAACTGGTTATTGTTGCGCCTGAGAAGGTTGTTAAAGCTGTGAAGGGTCTTGAAGCGTTGTTTTTGGAGTTGACTAATGTTAAGTCTGCTGATTACGCGTTGCAGGTTCCTGAGTTTGTAGGCGGAGAAAACTGGGTATCCGCACAAGAAGGCGACATCACGTTGTTTATTAGCGGTCAACGTGACGAAACCTTGCTGGGCGAAGGCATCATGCGTGACCTTGCTCGTCGTGTGCAAGCCTTGCGTAAAGAGCTTGGTTTCATACCCACTGACATCTTGGAATCTGTGCACATTGCCGAATTAGACGCCGAAAGCGCAGGTCTCTTGGAACCTTACTTGGAGGAGATGGCTGGGTTGGTGCGTTCGCGCAAAGTGTACCTGCATAGCAGCCGAAGTGAAGTTGAGGTGGAATGGCGTGAATCAGAGCTCGACGGCAAAAAGATATTCATAAACATGCACCAGTGAGACGAGAAACGATATGGCGCAGGAAGCAAACAATAACCAACACCATAAATGTCCATACTGCACATGCATCTTTCTAACCAAAGCAGACCTGCAAAAACACCTAAACCGCTTTGGGAACAAAAAAGAAGACCACGAATTCACATTCAAGAAAACACACGGCAGGCTAGAACACGGCTACAGCGAAGAATAAACCGAAACGATAGCTCTCTCAGGGTGGCGAAGGAAAAAGCAACTTCTTGCTCTCTGTTGAGCTCCCTCTCTAATTAAACGAAAAGCGTGGGTTAGCGTGTGAAATACAAAATGTGATTGCAGTTTGCGTTTTACTGGTTTATGCTTTGCTTTTAGGTTGGTAAATCACAACTTCATCATTTTCTTCCTTGATGGCTAACTTGTGTTTCTCGACAATTTCTCTAACCAATAGTATGTCTGTACAACCAAGTGCTGCTTTAATGTGCAATTGATAACCCGTTGATACATCTTCTGGTTTAGATTCAATCAAAGAGACAGCAGACTCGTACATGTCTTTGCATGCTTCACTTATCTCTTTAAGTGTAGTTACTGCTTCATCTCTTTTCGTAAAAACTCCCAATATAATAAGGGCGGTTGTTAATGTTAAAAGTTGCGTACACTAAGGCTTCTCCTTCTTTACCTGCTTGTTTAAGAAAAGCTCAATATTTGCCGCAAAGAGCAATGCAGCTTATATCTAAAAACAAGCTAACATTAAGCAAAGAGTGTACCAGATGGAAAAGTTCCGCCTAGCCGTCTTCAACACGCAGCCGCCCCACCTGTACTTTGGAGGGGTAGAGCGTCGCATAATGGAAACTACCAAGCGACTGCAAAACCACACAGACATTTCTATCTACAGCGGCACCAAGGCAGGCTTCAAAGAACCAATCATCATTGACGGCGTAAGTGTAGTTCCGTACTATTCCACCGATATGCTCTTTCCATTGGATAATTGGTTTTTCAACAAAAGCCTATCCAAAAAAGCCAGCGCGATTGACGCTGACGTTTATGAGGCTCATGCGGTAAGCGGCTATGGCTTCTTAAGGGCGCTAAAGAGTCATGGTGTCAAGAAACCATTCATACATACCGTTCATGGGGTTCTTGCCGACGAGTATGAGCAGGCAAAGAATATCGGGTACGGCTCCTTCAGGGGCAGGATTGCTAACCAGTTTATGCGTCGCTTGGCTAGGTTGGAAGAGGAAACAGCCCAAAATGCCACGCTGATAGTTACCATAAGCAGGTACTCGCTTCAAAAAATGCAGGAGCACTATGGTGTTGACCAAGCTAAGGTTCGGATTGTTCCAAACGGCGTTGACGTAGAAAAATTTAAGCCCGCAGAGAGCGTTAAAGCAGTGAAGGAGCAGTTTGGACTGGGCGAGGAGCCTTGCGTGCTGTTCGTGGGCAGTTTAATCCCGCGCAAAGGACTGCCTTTTCTGGTAGAAGCAGCCAAGGAAGTGGTTAAAAAGGAAAAGTCGACAAGGTTTCTCATCGTTGGTGAGGGACCATTTAAGAACCAACTGCTCAATTTACTTAGCGTTGCCAATCTTTCAGCTAACTTCAGGTTCCTAGGCAACGTGAAAGAAGACACTCTTGCGGCGCTGTATAACTGCGCTGACGTGTTTGCGCTTCCATCCATTCAAGAGGGGCAGGGCATAGTTCTTCTTGAAGCTCAGGCGTCAGCTAAACCGGTTGTGGCTTTTGATGTGGGCGGAGTCAACGAAGCACTCCAAAACAAGGAGACAGGCTTATTGGTTAAGCGGGGCAGCAGCGAGGAGTTGGCAAGTGCACTGTTAAAGCTCCTTTCGGATAAGGCGCTAAGGGAAAAGATGGGAGCAAACGGACGCAAATTCGTCGTAGAAAATTTTACCTGGGATATCTGCGCTCAGAAAATGCTCAATGTTTACCAGGAAGCAATGGCATTTAGCATGAAACATTTACTGCTTTAGCTAGACGTTTAAAATCGCTCTCGCTCAGCCACTCAGTTTTCAAGTACTGGCAAATTCGCTTGTCACTTAGTCCCAGTCGCCGTGCTTCTTGAACTGTATACAGGTAAGCCTCAATTTCAGTGGGGCGCTCTACATAGTCGTATCTTGGGTCAAAAAGGTCTTTTCCTTCCAAGTACTGCTTAACATGGTATAGTTCATGGATTAGGTCTAGGTAAATGTCGATTTTGTTGCCGTTGTTTAGGTAGCTTTTGCTTATTACCAAGTGTCCATTGGAGCTGTCTACGTACATGTAACCGCCAATCCATGAGAGGTCAACCTTTAGCCTATGAAGAACACATTCGGTGTCTTCCCCGAAAATCCCCTGCACCGCTTCCACCTTATGAAAGTCCTTGAAGTAGTCGGCGAAGACCCGTGTGTTAACTCCAAAACCAAGCAAGTTAACTGGAAGTCTCCTTAGAAAGCGAAAGATTCGAAAGATAATGTGCTCCAACGCAGTCAAATCATGCATCTGCTCCCTTATTTGTAGGCTGACAGGTACTCCAGCTGCATTCCCCTCGCCACAAGGTCAGCAAGGTTCTCTACGCTTCCAATGCTGGTATCGATGTTGCGGTGCACTGGGTGGCTCCACATGCCTTTAGGCGCAAGATTAAACTGCAACGGCACATCCAACAATACCCCATATTTTTCCCTTAAATCCTTGATAAGCTTGCCTTCTCTGCATGCCGTCCGCGCCGACGAGTAACTCTGTAATAGCTGTGGAGAAGCAAAAGCGCCTATGCCATGCCAGATTGCCGCGTCTTCAGGTGAACCCAGCGAATAAAGGAAAAACTGAGGCGAAGACGGCATTTCAACAAAGCTATAATCCGAAAGGGTCTCGCCGGAAACTGTGAAAGAGTCGCTGGCTTGGGCAACAGCCACATCGTTTGGGTCTATGGCGTTTGGGTAGAGCTTGGTGGTTTTGTACTTGACGGTTACGTTTTGGAGTTTGCCGTTTTCGAAGTGTATTTTTCCTCGGGCTGCACGTTTAGAACCATAACCTTTCTTGGAGTGAGGCACCGTCAGAAGTGTGGTTCTCTTAGTCATGCTTCTACCCATGCAAGAATAGGCCTCTTCAATAGCTTGATAGTCTTTGTGGCTTCCGCTGATTATTTTATGCAGCAATCCATCTTTTCCTTCCGCTTGCAGGGTCGCAAGAGGCATGCGTAGGGCATAAACCTTCAAATTTATCCCAAAAAACTCCGATAACTCTTCAAGTTGAGCGCACTTTATGGAATCCACAAAGTCCAAGTAAGAACCATTTGAGCTCTCAAGGTTTTTTGCTATGAGCTCTGCCTCGCCTTTTGAAATCAGCTTGCCCTCATACTTTTTCACGAAATCTGTATCTACCTTTAACTGGTCAGTTCTTACGTATGCTGCAGGAAACGCGCTTTGCCCACTGCTCACCAGTGAACCTTTCAGAGGATTCATCGAATACCTATCTGCCTCAATATCATCGGTGTTTAGAAGGAAAGGGACGATGTAGCCTTGCGGCGGCTTCTTTAAGCGCTCATACAACTCAGCCATGTCCTCTGCGTCTGGTTTATGTAGCCCTGTTTGGTCAAAGTAGTTTCCGCAGGCTTCAAGCAGGCGCACGCCAACTATGCCCTGCACTTCCTCAACCGTTAACTGGGGATTGGCATATTCAACGGAGCCTCTCAGAAAGAAGTGGTTCCCATCAAAGGGCACTGTTACTTTTTGACCGTCAACATAGCAGAACAGCGTGGTTTTCCTGCTGCTTTTTTGCTCTTTGAAATCAGTGAGCTTTCTCACTAGTGCCTCTACACAGGGCCAGGATTTCTTAAGAAAATCAGCGAGTAACCTTTTGCAGTTGTCTTCGGGCATAGGCATTATCCTCTTTCTAGAGATTCAGCCATGTATATACAGCTTTTAACGTTAACGGAACCAAGAAACATTCTTGCAACATAGAATTCTTCCTTAAACCCGAAGTCAAGCAGAAAACCCAAAAGCTCCTGCTCTTTTTTTGGCAAGTAGAGGTAAATGCTCAAACCTGATAGTTTGCCAAGAACGGTTCTGACAAGCCTCAAAGCAGCGTCAACGCGTTCTACTTCGCATGTTAGCGGTCCAACCTCAGCTATGCCCCCGTAAACCTTAGCCGCAATATACCCTACAACCCTTCCATCTTCAGGCAAAAAATAGCCCAAATTGCCCTCATCAAAAACGACTGCCTCCAGCAGTTTGCTTCGGTTTCCGCTAAAACACTGGGCATCCAATCCAGCTATTGCTTGAAGATTTTGTGCACCTATTTCAGGCAATTCCTCCTGCTCTGATAACGCTAAGTTTTCTGCATGCAAAACCGCAAACTCCTCGTCTTGTTTGAAGCCAAAGTTACTATAGAAGTCAATCAGGTGTGGGTAAGCATAAAGTCCGATTGCCTCCACTCCTTTGCAGTGCAGGTAATTGACAGCGTGTTTCAAAAGCAGGCTTCCCACGCCCCTGCTCCGATATTCCTCTTTTACGATGAGGTTTCCGAACCAGCCTATTCTGCCGTAACTTACGCTTGTAGCTATGCCTATCCTCTGTGAGTCTTCAAAAAGCACAAAACAGCCCTCTGGCTCAAGCCAGGTTGCAAACTGAAAGTCTGCTTCTGTCATGTGCCAGTTCATGGTGTCGGCTAGTTGGGCGGCAAAAGAAAAATCTTTTCTGCTCATCGGCCTGACCTGAAACATAAGAAACACATGGGGAAGCTAGGAATTAAGCCCTTTTGAAAAATGTTAAATCAAAAGTAGCCATGGGGTTATTTTCTGCGAAACGGCTTTATTGCACAACATACTCTATGATAGAAGAGAATAGTTTTCTTGAAAATGCATGCAGCTACGATAGGGTTTTCTGCAAGCGAGGTTTGTGAAAGATTTTGCAGGCGCAAAAAAATAGGTTTAGAACTCGTGCTATCGCCCTTATCTTAGTCTGGGTACTCTTACTTGCAATATCCCTTATGCTGCTGTCAGTTTTACTGGCGACTCTCCGTGAGAACCCCCAAGTTCAAAGCGTGGTAAGTCTAAGTTGGGTAGGTTATGTGGTTGCTTCGAATTTTGCTGACCCACAGGCGTACGTTATAGAGGTTAGGGCTACATGGGTTGTGCCTAAAGTAAATGTTTCAGCGGGGGATGGGTATTCTTCTGCTTGGATTGGTATTGGGGGGCAATTTGATAAGAGTTTGATTCAGGTCGGAACTGAACATGATGCTCTGAAAGGCGAGGAAGCATATTCTGCTTGGTACGAGTTGCTACCTGATTTTGCCATAAAAATCCCTGAAATAGACCTCTTAGCAGGCGACACAGTGATTGCGTCAATTGCATTAATTAATTCGGATATTAATGAGTGGAAAATCCAAATCACAGACGTGACTAACGGTCAAAGTTTCAGCAAAAACGTCATTTACAACTCCACTCGGTTGTCAGCAGAATGGATAGTTGAAAGACCAACTGTGAATAACCAGATAAGCAGGCTTTCGGATTTTGGAAGCATAACCTTCACTGACACCTACGTAAACATCAACCATGTTACCGGAACAATCACAAGCTTTCCGTTTTCGCAAGTGCATATGACTAATGCCCAGAATACCCGGTTAACCTCGGTCTCTGCAATCAGCAGTGACGGCTCAAGCTTCACGGTGAATTTTGTAGCTGGCGGCTGAGGGACGGCTTCTTAGCGGCTGTTTCGGGCTTTTTCATACGCGTTAGCTATGCCTTCGCTTGTCAGAACCCCGACGACCTTGGTGGAGGTTTCGCAGTCAACCACGGGCAGCAGGTCCATCCTCTGTCGGGTTGTTATTTTGTACGCTTCCAAAACAGACTCGTCTTGGCAGACTGAAATCTTCTTAAGCGGCATTTCCCCGACCTTTAGAGTGTTGCGTTGCTCAGGCGCTATCTTCATCAGTTCATTCCAAGTGACAACTCCTTGGAACTCTCTGTCTATTTCAACTAAGGCGTCATGGTAGCGTGCTTTGAACATAACTTCGAGTGCTTCTGTGAGGGTTTGTTCAGGGTTAACTGAGCCTACTTGGGACTGCATGACATCTCTTACACGAACGTTTGCTAGGGTAGTGGAGAGAATTGTTTGTTCAGCTTCTTCGCTTGCCCCGATGTAAACAAAGATGCCCACGATGATGAGCGGGAAGTACTCTGGAAAAACAAAACCTACGATTACCATGCCAATTCCAAATAGCCTACCCAGGTAAACAGCGTATTTGGTTGCGTCCGAATACTTCATGCGTTCTGCCAGCAGTGCCCTAAAAACTCTGCCGCCGTCCATAGGGAACGCTGGAATTAGATTGAATGCGCCAAGCAGAAGGTTTAGGAATCCAAGGTCAAAGAGCAGGTTTCCCAAGGAAGGCAACTCGGATGGAACGATGGATAATGGTAAACGGATTGGAATCAACTGGCTTAAACCTAAAAGGGCAGCACCCAGAATTAGGCTCGTAACGGGTCCTGCAAACGCCATCCGCCACTCTATGCTAGGGTTCTCCGGGACCTCTTCTATTTCTGAGACTCCGCCGATTGGATAGAGTATAATTTTTCTCACTTTAATCTGGTTGCGTCTTGCCATGATAGAGTGGGCAAGTTCATGGAAGAAAACAAAGACGAATAGAAAAACAATGAGAATAAAGGAGTAAAACTCTGGATAAAAAAGAACAAAGACTCCCACCATTAAAAGTAAAAAGGTTAAGTGCAGTTCAACGGGTATGCCCCATACGGAGCCTATCTTAAAAGAGTACTTCATAAATTAAATTGAAAGAAGAAAGCATTTTAAATTTTCTATGCAAGCAAAGAAAAGTTTTACTAGGTTGCAGTCACTCGGCAATGTGAAGCTTTCTCGAGTAGCTTGCTTGTATGAATGTTTTTAATGGTAAATTTCATGTTTTTCCCAAACTTACTCTTAAATATAACTACCTAAATTCTATTGGTAAGGTTTGGGAATCATGGTAGAGCAAAAGTTAAACGTAACTTTGCTTACAGGCCGCACAATAGAGCAAGGCGTCGGCAAAGAATACGGCAAAAGCTCACAAGAATACTTCGAAGCATGCTCCATGTGCTACATGGACGCACAAGACATGGCAAAGCTCGGTGTAAAAAACAACACTAACATTTTAGTCACAACCGCAAACGGCTCAATAGTCCTAAAAGCCGTAAAATACACCCGCGGCACCATGCCAGGCTTAATTTACATTCCTTACGGTCCATGGGCAAACGCCATCTGCAGCAACGCAACAACCAGCATCGGCATGCCCAGCTTCAAAGGAACCCCTGCCCAAGTTGAAGCGGCACCAGACAAGAAGGTTCTCAGCATGGAAGCGTTGCTAAAAGCTCAATTCGGGAGAGGTAAATAAAATTGTCAGTTGTTAACTCAGTAACATGTCCAATATGCGGTTGCTTATGCGATGACATAGAACTAACCATTGAGAACAACGAAGTTGTCAAAGTCAAAAACGGCTGCGCTGTATGCGAAGCCAAATTCCTCGGCTACAAAGGCGAACACAGAATCCACACACCGCTCATAAGAAAAGACGGCAAACTTGTCCCCGTCTCCATGGATGAAGCAGTCCACAAAGCCGCAGAAATCTTGGCAAACGCAAACTACCCTATCCTTTACGGTTGGAGCTCAACTAGCTGTGAAGCCCAACGCGTCGGAGTAGAATTAACTGAAGAAGTCGGCGGCGTCATGGATAACACAGCCGTCGTATGCCACGGCCCATCCATCTTGGGCGTGCAGGAAGTCGGAATCCCAACATGCACACTGGGGCAGATTAGGCACAGGGCAGACTTGATTATTTACTGGGGATGCGACCCCTGGAGCGCACACCCACGCCACCTCGAACGCTACACAAGCTTTGCCGAGGGCAGGTTCGAGAAGAGCGATTGGAAAAGCTACATGCAAAAACTCAAAGCCCAAGCCGGACAAAAGAAAATCCAAAGCGCCATGAGAAGCGGTTTCGTGCGGACCAAGCCGCCAAGACCCCAATCCTGCCTGCTGGGTGGAAATCCGCCGCCAATCATCAAGCGCGGGCGCAAACTAATCGTTATTGATGTGCGGAAAAGCATGTCTGCTGAAATGGCGGATTACTTCATTCAGGTCGAGCCAAACAAGGACTATGAGCTAATGCAGGCAATTCGCGCGTTAGTGAAGGACGAAGAGCTGGATGTTGACAAAGTTGCCGGTGTCCCAGTTGAGTACCTAAGAGAAGTCGCTGACGCCCTGGTGAATGCAGAGTTCGGCGTTATCTTCTTCGGGATGGGCTTAACTCAGAGCGCAGGCAAATTCCGCAACATAGAAGTTGCAATACAGCTTATCCGTGACCTTAACTACCGAACTAAATTCGCTATCATGCCCATGAGAGGCCACTTCAACGTTACAGGCGCCAACATCGTTTCCGCATGGCAAAGCGGCTACCCATACGGCGTAGACTTCTCGCTTGGCTACCCACGCTACAACCCAGGCGAAACCACCTGCACTGATGTTTTGATGCGCGGGGAAAACGATGCTTCACTGGTAATTGCCGCTGACCCGGGCGCAAACTTTCCTAAAAAAGCGGTGGAAAACATGGTTAAGCACCCCTTGATAGTTATTGACCCACACATGAACGCAACCGCTATGCTTGGCGACGTCGTGTTTCCCTCAGCGTTCGTGGGCATTGAAGCTGAAGGCACAGCTTACCGCATGGACCACGTGCCTCTGCCGCTAAAGAAAGTGGTTGAGCCGCCAAAAGGAATACTCTCTGACGAGGAAATCCTAAGAAAAATCCTTGCCGAGGTTCGAGTTATCAAACAGAAACTGGAGCAAAAACAGGAGGCAATGCAATGACTGAACTGCTAATAAAAAACGGT
>QYYE01000006.1 GCA_003589585.1 Candidatus Bathyarchaeota archaeon | reverse complement strand
GACACCTATGAAGATAGCAATTATATGTGAGGAAGAAAAGATGGCTGTGGCGATGTCACCAGCAAAAAAGAGAAGCGCACTTGCCACAATTCCTACATAAGCGCTTAATTTGCTAAAGATACTGCTCCGCAACATTATAATAGAGAATATTAACCCTCCAATTAATAACGTGCTACGTCCAGCCGTACTCGTAATGAGAAAAATGGGTATCCCCAAGAATGGTAGAGATAAAGCGACAAGCGACCAAATTTTGCTAGTGTGCCTTATAGCCCTGTAAATTGCAAGGGATAATATGCAAAAAAGAGACATTAAGACAATATCCAAGGGATTGAGTACATTAAGCAAACCTGATTGAACTCCGCTAAATCCAGTATTCAATTTGAAGAGTACAACAAGCCAATTGTCAAAAGATGATGTGAACCCATTGTTTGTGGTGGTCAATATTATGCTCAAGATTCCAATCAAGAACAAAAAAAGTATAATTAGGGCAGCAGTTGCGCCAACCTTAAAGACCCTCTTCCACAAAAAGTCTGCGGTTTCAGCATCGGTGACTGGATTCATGTCACTCATCACAAGGAGACATTCTGATTTTTCGATTTATTTAATCTTCCTTCCCACCAAAAAGAGGCGCTAACCATAAAGATTGATTCCTCTAAACCTAAATTTTTCGCAAGTTTAATTATCGACCGCGTTGCCATTATTCTACGGTGTCTGTTTTGGGCGTAAACTTCAAAGACCTCATACCGAAAACCCAGATAAAACTCGAAGATCTCTCCGGTAAAGTCATCGCCATCGACGCATACAACGCCATCTACCAGTTCTTATCCATCATCCGCCAACCCGACGGCACACCGCTAAAAGACAGTACAGGAAAAGTCACCAGCCACCTCAGCGGACTCTTCTACCGCACAAGCAACCTTGTAGAAATGGGAATCAAGCCGATTTATGTTTTTGACGGCATTCCTCCCTCCCTTAAGTCAGCAGAGATTGAGCGGCGTAAGCAGGTCAAAGTAGAAGCTATTGCTAGTTATGAAAAGGCGGTAGCAAGCGGCGACACGGCGAAGATGCGGATGTTTGCTCAAGCAGCAACAAGCATGAAGGATTACATGCAAGATGATAGCAAAAAACTCTTGGACCTGATGGGTTTACCGCACGTTCAAGCGCCAAGTGAGGGTGAAGCCCAAGCAGCCCACATGACCAAGAAAGGCGATGCAGATTACTGTGCGAGCCAGGATTATGATAGTTTGCTTTTTGGGGCGCCAAGGCTTTTGCGGAACGTGACCATTTCGGGCAGGCGCAAGCTTCCCAAGAAGAACGTTTACGTGGACATCGTGCCCGAGGTGGTGGAGTTGCCAAAAACGCTTGGTGAATGCGAAATCACTTATAAGCAGCTTATCGATGTGGGGATACTGATTGGTACGGATTATAATCCTGACGGCATAAAGGGTCTAGGACCAAAAACTGCCCTAAAACTCATCAAAGAACACGGAACCCTCGAGAACGCTTTGCCACACATAAAAAACGCTTCTTTTCCAGTTGAACCCAGATGCATAAGGGAAATTTTTCTGCGCCCTGAAGTCTCAGACGACTACCAGCTGGAGTGGAAAGAGCCCGACGAGGAAGGCATCATTGACTTCATGTGCAGGCAGAAAGAGTTCTCGGAGGACCGAGTTAAAAAATCGTTGGAGCGGATGCTTGCAGGCAGCAAGAAGCAGAAGGGCAAGGTTTCGCTGGAGAAATGGTTCGGGTAAGGTTTAGGCTTGTCCATATTTGCCTTTTAGGGGAACAAACGCTACTTCACCAAGGCTTTCCTGCTTGATTTTCCCGTTTTCATCTTTGGTTAATCGTTTGAGGATTTGGAATAGCGCGTAATCTCCGACTAGAATAACCATGATTCCGTTTGGCTTTAACTGGTCGAGGAGTGGTGGGGGAACTTTGGGTGCGGCTGCTGTCACGATGATGCGGTCGTAAGGGGCTTTTTGTTGGTAGCCGTTTGAGCCATCAGCGTTTATTATGGTTATTCGGTCGCTATAACCGTTTTTCAGAATAATCTTTTTAGCGGATTCTGCCAAAGCTTGCACAATCTCAACGCTGTAGATGTGCCCCCACTCGCTTCGAGGTGCATCTTTGGGCGCAATTACTTCGGCTATGGTTGCCGCGTGCCAGCCTGAACCAGCACCGACTTCAAGGACTTTTTGGCCGACTTTAAGTTGTAGGGCTTCGTTCATGATTGCGACCATGTGGGGCGCTGAGATTGTTTGCTGGTAGCCGATTGGTATGGGGATGTCTTTGGCGCTGTAGGGTTGGGAGTTGTCGGGTAGGAACTTATAGCGTGGAGCTTTGCGCATTGCTTGGACTAGTTTTGGGGAGACAAGTATGCCCTGCCGGACTAGGTTGTCGATGAGTTTTTCCCACTCGGTTTTTTCCAACCAAAACACCAAACGAGAATACTATCTGTTGCCTTTTTAATACATACGCTTGCTTAGGAGAAAAGCGATGTTGTACTATACATAATTATTAACTCAAGGAAGGGAAGGTTACTTTACCGTGACTGACTTTGCCAGGTTCCTAGGCATGTCAGGGTTGTAGTTCTTCTCCAAAGCTACATAGTACGCTAAGAGTTGCAGGGGCACGGCAAACGGAATTGGCGAGAGCACGCTTGGAATGCCTTTTGGAACTTCGATGTAGTCGTCTGCCAACGCTTTTATTTGCTCATCGCCTTCCTCAATGACTGCTATTATGTGGGCACCTCGGGCTTTCATCTCCATGATGTTACCAATCAACGTTTTGTGTGAGTCATCCTTGGGGCAGATGAAAACCACTGGGAAGCCGTTCTCAACTAGGCTGATGGGTCCATGCTTACTTTCTCCTGCTGGGAATGCGATTGAGGGGATGTAGGCGATTTCCATGAGTTTGAGTCTGCCTTCAAACGCTGTGGCTGTGCTGATGCCTCTGCCTAAGAAAAAGAAGACTTTAGAGTCCTTGTATTTCTTGGCAATCTGCTTAACCTTCTCCTCCTGAGTTCTGACAATAGTGTCCACGGTGTCAGGTAACTGCAAGAGCTTCTCTTCCAGACAATCCATCTCATCTTGGGAAATCTTGCCTCGCTTCTTTGACAATCTAAGCGCTAACTGAGCCAAAACCGAAAGCTGCGAGGTAAACGTCTTGGTGGCTGCTACACCGATTTCTGGACCTGACTGAGTGCCAATGTAAACGCGGGAAACACGCGTCAATGTGGAGCCGATGACGTTGGTTAAGCCCAGAATTGTTGCGGCGCGTTGCTGGGCGCAAGTTACAGCTGCCAAAGTGTCTGCGGTTTCGCCTGACTGGCTCACGGCTAAGATGGTGCTGTCGATGTTTACTGATTTGCCGTGCTGCTCAACAAACTCCGACGCATAAACAGGGTACGTGGGTAGGAACGCGAGTTTGGAGAACATGTATGAGGCGGCTAGGCAGGCGTGGTAGCTTGTTCCGCAGGCAACCATGAAAACTTCGCTTGCACGGTCTAGGAAGGTAGTGATTAAATCAAGATAGTTATCCTGCATCCTCAATGTGTTGCGCAAGGTTTGGGGTTGCTCATGAATCTCTTTAATCATAAAATGCGGATAACCTTGCTTTACAGCCATCTCAGGTGTCCACTCAATAGTTTCTGGCTCGCGGTTAACAGGTGTGGAGTCTTTGATTTTCTTGATTTCATAACCGTTTGGTGAGAGAATTACCAGTTCACCATTGTTTATCATAACTGCCTTGTTGGTTATGGGCAGAAACGCTGGGATGTCGGAGGCGCAGAAAACGCCGTTTCCGTTGACTCCTAAAACCAAGGGGCTCTCGTTTCGAGCACAAACTATCTTGTCAGGCTCGCGTGTGGACATGACTGCAAGGGCGTAGGAGCCTTCAAGACGTTTGATAGTTTCCTGCACTGCCTCGGCAAAGGACAGGCTGGGATTGGTTTTCATGCTTTCTTCAATTAGATGGGGGATTATTTCAGTGTCAGTTTTTGAGGCAAAAATGTGGCCGAGGTTTTGGAGTTCAGATTTGAGTTCGATAAAATTTTCTATGATGCCGTTGTGGACAGCGATGATTTCGCTTGTGCAGTCGGAGTGGGGGTGAGCGTTTACTTTGAGGGGTGCGCCGTGGGTTGCCCATCTTGTGTGGCCGATGCCTATGGTGCCTGGCAAGTCGTCGAGGTTTAGGATTCGGTGGACCTCGTCGATTTTTCCTTGGTCTTTTTTTAGTTGAATTTTGTTGTCGTTTAGGGTTGCGATACCTACTGAGTCGTATCCTCGGTACTCAAGGCGTTTTAGTGAGGCGTGAATGAGGGGTGCAGCGTTTCCTTCTTTTAAAATACAGCCAAATATTCCACACATACTTCTGAGCCTTCAAATACTGTTTCTATTATTAGGAGCATTGAAGGCTCAAGTTTTCTAATAAGCATTTTTAAGATTCCTTTTGCACCGCTAAAAGTTTCTTTTTAAGTGTTTTTTGGGCATCTGCGTCAAGCGGAGACCTGCAAGGCAGCCAGCGCCTGAAATTTTTCCACTATTATAAATAAATTTTTTATAGTACTTCACTTCTATTGCTTCCGAATACGCCATGGACAAAAAACTGCTTCTCAAAGATGAAGGCAACATCCAGGAAGTCAAAGAAATCAGCATAATGAAGGACTCCCAGCAGCTAAAAATGATCCTGGGCACGTTAAGCTGGAAAATCCTCACCTTGCTTTCTAAAAAAGAAATGTACCCTTTGGAAATTGCTCGACAGCTTGGCGTACATGAGCAAAAAGTGTATTTTCACATAAGAAAGCTAGCTAAGGCAGGAGCCATAACTGTTCAGCGTGAGGAGAAGAAGAAGGGTGCAACCGCCAAATACTACAGAACCGTCTCGCCAGCGTTTGGCATCGAGTTCCCCAGCGGCTACAAACCCATCCAAAACATGTGCATGCTCAGCATTGATGAACAGTTGCAGAAGTTCTTCAAAGAATTCATCGTCAACGGGGTTTTTGATGGGAAAATTGTGGTCGGTAGCCCTCAGCCGCACGGGCCGTTTAGAACCAGCGCTCGTGATGGACATTATGCGGCGCATTTGGCGCTTTTCATGGGGCAGTTTGCTAAGATGCCCGCTGAGTTTGCGGTGAAGCTTGACGTCGACGTGAAAGCAGAGAAAGAAGAGAAAAACAACCTTATACTTGTTGGCGGTCCAGGAACCAACCTGTTAACCCAAGAAGTAAACGAGTATTTACCCATCAAATTCATCATGCAGTCCTCTGAGCAGGGCTTTTTGCTTGGCGGCCTATCCTCAAAGAAGACCTCGCAAATCTACACCTCTGACGTGTCGGGGCTGGTTGCTAAAATTGTGAATCCATGGGACGAGACCAAGCGTATTGTGGTTTTGGCAGGCAACAAGGCGGTCGGAACAAAGGCGTGTGTGATTGCTTTGACTAATTTTTGGAAGAAAACCCTGCAGAAGTACCGTGGAGAGGACACTTTTGCGGTTGTTATTCATGGGTTTGATTTGAGCGGGGACGGCAAAGTGGATTCCATTGAGGTTAACGAGTAATTGAGCAAAAAACAGGTTTGCGAGAGGATTGTTGCTTTTGGGCACCCCAACATTCAGGCGGCTCATCCTGCAACTTTGATGTTTACCAAAGAGGCGCATGTGACGCGAACTGGGGATTGCATTGTTGCGGTTGCCGCTGACAAGGCAGTGGCGGATTTAAGCCAGGCTTTCAAGGATGCGCTCAGGCAGCCGAACGCTAAACTAACCATCCAAATCGAAGCTGACGGGTTAACCGAGCAAATCAACGCTTACGGCTCGCCCAAGCTTACCCTTTTGCACCCGACGGATATGGTTGTTAGGAAAAGCGATTTTGCCTCCGACCGAACCCTAGCCATCAATGCCGACAGGGCAGCCAGCGACCTGCCACGAGCCCTTGTTGAGAGGCTCAAAGACCCCAAACAAAAAATCAACATCACCCTCACCGTTCAAGGATAGCGATTTTTGCGTCTAAAACAACCTGCCACTCGTACGGCGCCGTCTCCCTGATGCTCTTAGCATAAAGAAACGCCTCCACCCTTCTGCCAGCTTTTTCCACTGCGTCTGAGAAGCGACGTTGCAGGTCTTCGATAGTGTCGGGCGAGCGAACAAAAGCGTAAAAGTGGATTGTACCGCCTTGGGGTTTTAATGTTTGGCATGCGGCGTCGACGAATTCTATGGCTGTTTCGGGCAAGTTCATGATGACACGGTCTGCAACGCCTGAAAGCTTGTTTGCTGCTATCTCTCTTGCATCCGCTAGGATTGGGATGACCCGGTTGTCAACCCTGTTAACCCTCACATTAACCCTAAGCAACTCCACCGCCTCGGGATTAAGGTCCACCGCATAAACTTTCACGTCAGGATGATTCTTGGCGATGAGCACGGTGAAGGGTCCAACGCCCGCAAACAGGTCCACCACGACCTCGCCTGCTTGGACAAGTGATGCCACCCGTTGGTGTTCATGGGAGAGCCGAGGAGAAAAATAGGCTTTGGCAAGGTCAACGTGGTATTGGCAGCCGTATTCGCGGTGGATGGTGCTGGTTCGCCTTTCTCCTGCGATGTGGGTGAATTCTCGTGTGCGGTAGGTTCCGCTTATAGCTCCCGCTTTACCAAGCACCAACTTGATGTTTCGGTGGGTTTTCAGGATGGCGTCGCCGATGAGAGCTTCATACGCTTTGAGTTCAGGTGGGACGTCGATTACTGCTATGTCACCGATGACGTCTAGGGCGTGGGGTAGGCTTGCCAACAGGTGCGGGGGCAGCTGGTTTTCGAGGGCTTGCATGAGCGTTTGAGCTGGGGGCTTTTTTTGGGTGAAAACCTCCGTTGCCAACTGCGCTTGAGGCACTTGGTTTTTCAACGTTGCCAACTCGCTTTCTTGGGGCTGCCGTGTAAGCGGTATGCAGATAAAATTCTGGTCACGCAGGATGCTTAGCGACTTGTCAATTAAGCCCAGCTTGCCCACTACCACGATGGTTTTTTCTCCTTGTTTTTTGGGAACCTTGAGGCAGGGACTTGGTTTTTGCATGTGTTTCAGCTGCTCTTCTCTATGCGGATGAGGTTGTTTACTTTTTGGGTGGTGAATTTTGCGTTTAGCATTTTCTCCATAAGCCACATGTTGGCTTCAATGTGCTCGGAGATGGTGCGGGTTAAAAACGCCGATTTGCCCTCTGCTAGCGCCATGTAAGGAATCAGCATATCCGCGAGGTGCACGTCAGCCGTTGGTTTGGCTGAGATTTCTGTGAGGAGTTTTTGGGCTGCTTCTTTGCCGACTGCTTCGCTGCTTTTTCGCAGTTCACCGATGGCGTCGGCGCCGATAAGGATGCCTGTGTCGGTTTGTGCCCAAAGAACAATGGAGCTGCCCTTCTGGAAAGGATTCGACTCATCATTCACAACTTGAATATCCGCCCTGTAGCCGTTTTTAAGCAGCAGTTCAGCAGCGGCGTTTGCTTGACGCTCAGCAACTTTTTTGTCGGCTAAAAAGGTGCAGACAGATATGCCTTTTACGTTTTGCACTTTGCCTGGGCTGGTTAGTTGGATTGGTTTCAAGGAAGGGTTAGGCTTGACGGTCATGGTGGCTTCTCCCATGCCCTTTGGGTAGTAACCGTATTTTTGCACTGTTATTTCCGTGTCAACACCGATGCGCCTGAGCATGGGAAGCAGCACCGCCCGCAGGTAGTTGATAGTTGGCGCATGGAGGGTGTCAGTTCCGCCCTTTGCGACATGCAGGCGCACTGGTTTTTTGGCGAATAAGCAGATGGGCAGGGTTGCCATTAGCAGCATGGGAATGCTTCCCGCGGTCTCGATGGTGGCTTCGATGTTGCCACCCGCGATTTCCTGTGGCGTAAACCAGAGTTCCTTTGAGGCTAAAGTGGCTCCTTGCAGCTTGGCGTTGCAAAGTTTGGCGGCTGTGAGTACGGCTTCAAGATGCTGGGTTTTTAGGCCTGGTTTGGGTCTTTTGTGCCTGATGTTGAAAATATGCAGAGGCTGCTGCCGAATAGCGGCTACCGCTATGGATAGGCGAAGGATTGTGCCGCTTCCACTCTTCTGACTACCATCTATCTCAAACATACAACTCTCTTCTATGTCGAGACGGTATAAAAAATAGATTAGCATTGAAGAGCTAACTATTCTCTTCAGATACCGATTTTAGCACTCATGTATCTAGCAATAATTCTCTTGTCTCGTAATTCCATTGCCATTTGGTGAAGAGATGCAAAACATCCATACCAAGCAAGCTTATGGGAGACTTCATTACTTTCATATGGTCTAAAGTGGCAAAAACCGTCAACCGAAGAGTTAACAGAACTTCATGCCTTATGTAGAGGGCGCTTGTGAGAGGTACTTGCCTTTTAGATCTCATTGTTGTCGTTGAAGGTTTTTTGGTTTTCCTATTTTAGGTTACGTGTCGGCTTGACGTGCGTGGCTGTAGGTGGGCGGTAGAGCAGTGTCTGTCCCATTCTGCTTTTGTGTTGAAGGTTTTGTTGTCGGCTAGGCAGAGGTATTTGCCGTCTGGGGTTCTTTTAGGTCCAAGGTTGGCCCTGCTTGTTCGCCTAAAGGGCGGCTTTGACAAAAATTCACCTCCAGCACCGCACTGGGGAATCTTGGCAGATAAGTATTTGTGGCTTCAAGGGGAGACAGCAAATGAAACGTGAGGTTGCTGAACTTTGCGTTTCTTTGTGATGTTTTATGGCGATTTGTGCTGGCGCTTCTTGTAAGCCCTCTTTCACTATGCCGCAGTGCGTTTTGCGCCGTCATATTGGGATGCAAATAGTAGAGGTATGCAGGAACCGATAGAGGGGGTCTATGCGGATGGCGGAAAGGTGCGTTTAACGCAAACCAACAGTTCGCAGAAAAACCCTTAGAGGGGAGGTCCATATTGGCGCAAAACCAGCCGATTAGCATGTTGAAAACCCCAAAAAATCCCGCCTTAAATAAGGGGAGGGGTCTATCGGCAGGGCAACAAAACCTTTTGGGGCTTGCATGCGTGTTTGCAAATCGCCTTGTTTTATTCTGTTTTTTGAATCGCAAAATTGCCTTATAGGCAGCATCTGACCCTTGTTGATGATTGACGGGCGAAAAACCTGCCACTCCTCGGGCGATTCATGTAAGCCCAACTCATCGGAAAAAATTCAAATAATTTAATAAGCGTCAAAGGTTATTTAGGAGTTTGAGAGGGAGCGATTGTGAGCACGGATAAGGAAAAACTCAACCAGCTTTTAGAAAAAGTCGACGAAATCACATCAGTCCTAAACGCTATTTCGCAGGATTTGCGGTCAGTTTCCGCATCGCTAAAATCCATGGCGGTAGGACAAATTACCCAACCAACCCCTGTAGCCCCAGCAGCACCGCCAACGCCACCGCGAGAACCCACAAAACAGCGCTCACTGGACGATATTCGCATGTCATTCCCAGAAGAACTCGAAGCCCGCCTGGCTTTTGAGGAAAAAGGCGACTACATCATAATCAAACCAAAACAGTTTTTGGGCTCAGAAAACTTTGCCAAAATCGCCTCTGCGGTACGCGGCATGGGTGGCGAATACATCAGCGCTGGGAAAGATTCGCATTTCAGAGTGCCAAAGAAAAAAGCCTAACCCGCTTATCTTGTTTGGAAACCAGAAAACTGCCCGCTAAAATCCTCATAACGCACGTCAACATTTTCCACCCGAGCATAAGACGGACCTCGGCGACAATAATCCACAAGCGCCAAAACAGCATCTTCTTCACCCTCAAAAACCGCCTCCACACGCCCATCAGGCAAATTCCGTACCCAACCCGCAACACCGCGGCTTTGGGCTTGACGCTTGGTATTTTGCCTAAAAAACACTCCTTGAACTCTGCCGCTGACAAACACGTGCGCCCTAATTTTGCTCATGATTCTCGGGCAACTTTAGTATGCCCACGGGTTTATGTTTTCTCCCACACTGTACAAAAACAGGCTTGCCGAGGGCGGCCCTAACCTTTTGAATTTGCGCCTCAACTCCTTGACAGCATCGGCATAATTGTTTGACTTGTCTAGGCTGTCAAGATAAGCCTGAAACGAACCATACTGCTTAACTATCTGCCTAAATATTAAGGCGTTTTGAATGATGGCAATGATTTTTGCCCTGTTCCTCACAATGCCCTTGTCCATCATAAGCCGCTCAACATCGTCCTCGGTAAACCGAGCCACCTTCTCAAAGTTAAAACCCAAAAAAGCCCTCCTAATCGCCTGCCACTTTCTATCAATAACATACCAGTTCAACCCGGCATGAATGATGATACGGCTCATATTCTCAAAGTAAGCATCATCACTTGGCGGGCGCTTCTCTCTGTACCACCACTGGGGCATCTGAAAACTCTGTTCTTGCACATCAATCTCCCAAACAAAAACTTTCTCGTCGACAATTTAAGCCCTTGTGACTGCAAAACTGAAACAACAACTTCACTTTCACCTACCCCTCCCCCCTGCCAAAAAAAGTCGCTTCACAACCTTCCTTAAAAGAGCCTTTCACCCAAACAATCGAGTGTGACGTATCATGTTCAAGAGCAACAGTGGAAAACTGATGGTTTACGCCTCAAACGGCACTCCAAGCAAAAAACGCTTAGAATCAGTCAGAACCGCCGCCAAAGAAACGGCAAAACGCTTAAACCTAGATTTCGAAATGGTCCGCTTCGAAAAAAGCGGCTCACCAATCTACGTCTACTACGAAGAAAACGACGGCGAAGAGCCAATCCCGCTATACTGCGATGAAGGAAAAATGTCTGGATTAGAAGAAATCAGCAACGCACTTCGCAACATGATGTTCGTGTTGTCTTTTCATCCAAGGCATTCAGCTTTGAAGCGGTTGCGTGGAGAGATGCTTAAACTTTCCTAAAACGAATCGACTGGTTCTCCAGCAGCACCTCATAGACCTGGTTAACATCAAAATTTATGCCCAAACTGTCATACTCATGCTCAGTCAAGAACAAGATAATTTTTGGCGTCGCAAGCTGAGTCCTCTGGGGCAGAAAAGGCATCTGCTGCTGTAAGGCCTGCATAATATCCTGCGCCATCTTTGCCTCATCCGACTGCGGTCTAACCACGTAAGGGTTGACCTCCCGCTCTTCTAGCAGTTCGATTCTTTTGCCTAGATTACCGTCTAAGTCCCTGGTTGACTCAATTTTGTTGACTCTAACATGAAACATTACTGGTTCAAGTCCCCTTAAAGAATGATAACAATAGTCAAGGATTTAATGTTTTCACAGAGCAGCCGTATGGCAATTTGCTCTTCAAACGTTTTTCCTTCACCAACCCCTCGCCAGAAAGTGTTCCATGAACTTGTGTTTTTAGGTTGAAGGGCTGGTTACAGTTATTCTGAAGCTGCTGCCTGTAACATGAGTTAAAGAGGCGTTTCCATACCTGACAAAGAGTCGGTATTCACCGATAGGAACATCATTGGCAAGGTTTACTGTAATGATGCATGAATTATCTCCTCTAGGAGGCAAAGGCAAAGGGTTTTGGCTGAAGGTATAGTTGAAGATCTTTTCTCGCGGCACCGATGAATCCCATGAGGTACCATTGAAGCTTGATATAGTGATGTTTCTAAATGGTAACGGAAACTCTGTGTCAAATGAAGAAGAAAGCGTCAGGTTTACTCGAACCGTTGAGCCTTGAGACGCAATTGACGTTCTAGGCGAATAGTCTTCGAAAATCATCGGAAGTTGCTTTTGAGGGATTACAGGTCCACTGCTGTTTGTCCAGTAGTATCCAACAAGCGAAAAAAATAGACCTAGCGTAACGACAGTAACGAGGAGTTTTTTGCGGGAAGCCATCCTACATAGTGAGGTGTTGTTTATATAAAAATATTTTTTGGAAAAAAAGGGACTTTTTGATAGTGTTGCCCCGTTATGGTTTTATATACAGTTGTAGGCATAGAAGTGCAAGAAGAGAATCCACATGTCAGATATTGGTGTAACCGTAAAGAAAAATGTTGACTTCTCAGAATGGTACGTAGAGGTCATTCTAAAATCTGGGCTTGCAGATTACGCTCCGGTTAAAGGCTGCATGATTATTCGCGAAGACGCGTATGCGGTTTGGGAAAAAATCCAAGAAATCCTTAACAAAAAAATCAAGGCCACAGGTCACCGTAACGTTTACTTCCCCATGTTCATCCCTGAGGGCTTTTTGAAAAAAGAGGCTGAGCACTTTGCAGGCTTCACTCCTGAAGTTGCATGGATAACTCAGGGTGGCGATACCGTGTTGGAAGAGAAGCTTGCCATACGCCCCACTAGCGAAACCATAATGTACGCTACGTTCGCCAAGTGGATTCGAAGCTGGAGAGACTTGCCCATAAAAATCAACCAGTGGTGCAACATTGTAAGGTGGGAAACTAAAGCCACCAAACTGTTTTTGCGTACCAGAGAGTTCCTCTGGCAGGAGGGACACACCGCACATGCAACAAGTGAAGAAGCAGAAGCCGAGGTTATGTATGCCCTCGGTGAGTACAAGGATATTATGGAAAACTATCTTGCCATCCCAGTGCTAATCGGAGTGAAAAGTGAGAGCGAAAAATTCGCGGGAGCACTCTACACCACTGCGCTGGAAGCAATTATGCCTGATGGGAAAGCTTTGCAGATGGGTACAAGCCACAACTTGGGGCAGAACTTTGGCAAAGTGTTTGACATTAAATTCATCGGCGAAGATGAAAAAGACCATTATGTTTGGCAAACCAGCTGGGGCATAACTACAAGACTCATCGGGGCTATGGTTATGGTTCACGGCGACGACAAAGGCTTAATCATGCCGCCCAAAGTCGCACCCGTTCATGTTGTTATTGTTCCGATACCTTACAAGGGAGCAGAACCAGAAGCCATCGCCTCAAAAGCCAAAGAAATCGCCGAAGCACTCAGGGCTAAAGGTTTAAGCGTAGTGTTGGATGACCGAAACGAGTACACTCCAGGCTGGAAATTCAACCAGTGGGAACTCAAAGGCGTCCCAATCCGCATAGAAATCGGTCCACGAGACCTCAAGGCGCAGCAAGTGATGATGGTCAGACGCGACAATGGACAAAAAACACCCGTAAAAGAGCAAGATGTGCCAGCCACCGTGGAGAAGCTTCTGGATGACATCCAAGCCAACATGTTCGCCAAAGCAAAAGCGCTACTGCAGGAGAAAACCACTTCAGTGCAAACCTACGAGGAATTCAAAAGCGTTATTGCTGGAAAAGGCGGCTTTGCCAAGGCAGCATGGTGCGGCAACGCTGATTGTGAAGCAAAAATAAAAGAGGAGACAGGCGCAACCATCCGGGTGATTCCGTTTGTGAAGGAAGAGCCCAAAACAGGCTGTATCTACTGCGGCGGAAAAGCTAAAGAAATCGCTTACTTCGCGCGGTCATACTAAACCAGCCTTCTATTCTTCCAGTTTCACAATTGAATCAAGCTGCTGTGCCTCTTCGGCTAAGTTCAGCTTTGAGAGGGTGGATTTCTTTGGGATTCCTCGCTCGTCCCAGCCCTTCTTCATATAGTAGGCGCTCAGCATCATATTGTATTTTTCATAGTCAAGAGCGGCGCCTTTCAATGCTCCGTCTGCCGCTAAAGGCTCTTTGAACCAACGGGTAGGCGGAATATCACGCTCTCTACGCCAATCTTTTCCGTACTCTCTTACCCAGAAAGCACGTATTAGAGCAAGTATTCTTTCGGAGATTTGGTTAAGCTGCTCCAAAGAAAACTCAACCCCCGTCGCTGCACGCAAGTATTTGAGGTACCAATCAAGCTCCAATCCCAGAGAGTTGTAGGGGAAACGGCAAACCGTTAAAGCCTCAAACAATCCGCCTCGCACAAGTTGGTTCCCGATTAGGTGGTCAACCTTTCCCCCGTCATAAGTGTCTCTGCCAGCTTTAATCTCCCAGGTAATAACCCAAGCGTCTTTGTGGTGTGCGCCAATGGAGCTGGTGCCGTAAGCCAGAGCCATGGCGGGGGCAGCGTGGCAGTCATAAGCGCTTATCTCTAAGCCTTTAATGTGCATTGCCCAATCACTTGAACCCTTGCCAATTGTCTCTGCGGCGGCTCGGACTCCATCCGCTAAGACAGCTCCCAAACCCCGTCTATACACAATATCGCCAATCAAAGCCTTAACCTGCTCAAAATTGCCCCAACCGATATTCTCACTAATCAGTCCTCTCTCGGAAGCTTCCATTGCAAAGCCCAGCACGTTCCCAAGCGAGATTGTGTCAAACCCTAGTTCGTCTGCGATGTGGTTTAGTGTGGAGACTTGCTCAAGGTTGCCCAAGCCGATGTTAGAGCCCAGCATGGCTATGTTCTCGTAATCTAACTCGGTGTCGACGCCTTCACTGTTTTTAACAACATTGCCGCAGGTCATATTGCACTGGGGGCAGCCTCGGTTTGAAACCTTGATTTTCTCCATAGCAAACCCGCCAATGTTCTCAGCCTTATCAAAAAACCCCTGCCGATAATTGAATGTTGGAAGAACACTGTTTTCTTGGCTCCACTCAACTGTCGACATGGTGCCTTGCCGCTTCCAAAAACCATAGAGAGGTTTAGCTAAGACTTCTCGGTAACCGTCCCCAGCCAGCTTTTTCATCTCATCAGGATATGCCAGCGGAATTTGCCCCGTGCCTTCTATTACTATGGCTTTTAGGTTCTTGGAACCCATGACAGCGCCCATTCCCGGTCTTCCGCCCGCACGCCCCTCCTGCGAAACAACAGTTGCAAACTTGACAAGATTCTCTCCTGCCGGACCAATCGCAACAATGCCCGCCGAGCGTGAGTACCTGTTTTTTAGTTGTTCTTCAACTTCAAATGTGCCTAAACCCCAAAGCTCCTTGGCATCAACAAACTGAACATTCTTATCCTTAACATGCAAAACAACCGGCGACTGTGCTTTTCCCTCAACAACAATGGCGTCGTAACCAGCTTTGCGCATGTAAACCGCAGCCCACGTCCCGATGTTCCCATCACCATAACCGCCAGTCAAGGGACTTTTAGATGCAACCACCAGCTTTCCACTGTTGGGCAAGCCGATTCCGGTCAAAGGGCCAGTGGCAAAAATAAGCTTGTTTTCAGGTGACAGCGGGTCAGTTCCCCGTTTGAGCGTGTCCCAGAGAATCTTGGCTGCAAAGCCTCTGCCCCCAAGAAAATTCAAAGCTAAAGACTCATCAAAAGGCTCTGCATCAGCCTTGCTCTTGCTTAAGTCTATGTTAAGAAAAGTGCCATTCCAACCTAACATCCTTTTTCACCAAAACCAATCTGTAATCAAATAAAACCAGAAATAAAAGTTTGTTGAGGAGCGCAAGTGGCTGACGCTTCGGCATAGGTTCTTAGTAAGCTTTAAGTTTTTCGTTAAGCAACTGTTGGAGGTATAGGTAGCAAACTTTGGGGCATGTCAAAGTCACCAGCAGAACAAAAAATATTGAATATGCCATACGGGACGTCATAGCTCACACCCAGCAGCTGGTGAAGGATGGCAAGAAAATCTATTACCTAAACATCGGTGATCCAGCCGCTTTTGATTTTAAAACGCCCCAAAATGTCAAAGACGCCCTATGCAAAGCAATCGAGCAAGATAACAATTACTACTCGCCTTCTGAAGGCAGAGCAGAGCTTAGGGAAGCCATCGCCCGCAAAGAGAAAAGGGTGAACGGCGTGGACGTCCATGCAGACCAAGTGCTAATCACCGAAGGCATCTCTGAAGGCATCCAAATGCTTCTTGCGGCAGTAATTGAGAAAGGCGATGAAATTCTCTTTCCAGGTCCAACGTACCCTCCATATATTTCGTACACCAAGTTCTATGACGGCACCCCAGTCGCCTACGAAACAGTTGAAGAGGACGGCTGGCAACCGAACCTTGAGGATTTGCGGAAAAAAATAACTGAAAAAACCCGTGCTATAGTGATAACTAACCCTAACAACCCTACTGGTTCAGTGTACGGCAGAAAAATCATTCAGGAAATGGTCGACATCGCGGGTGAACATGACCTGCTCTTGTTGTCAGATGAAATCTACGACCAATTAACCTTTGACCAAGAATTCGTCAGCACAGCCGCCCTAGCAAAAGATGTGCCAGTGGTCGGGTTAAACGGGTTCTCAAAGGTTTACCAAATGACCGGCTGGCGATTGGGCTACATGTACTTCAAAGGACAGGGAACGCAGCTGGACGAGCTAAAACTGGCAGTTGAGAAAGAATGCCGTATCCGCATTTGCGCCAACACGCCCGTGCAAATAGCTGCCACCGCTGCGCTTGAAGGTCCACAGGATTTTGTTGAAGACATCGTTAACAGGCTAAGGCAGCGAAGAGATTTTGCTTGGAAAAGGCTCAATGAGATTGAGGGCATAAGCACCAGCAAACCAGAAGGAGCCTTCTACATCTTCCCAAAAATCCACGATGTCGGCACAAGATGGCGAAATGACATGGAGTTCGTTGTTGACCTGCTAAAAGAAACCGGTGTTCTAATTGTGAACGGTTCAGGCTTTGACCCAATCTACGGTAAAGGGCATGCTCGCGCGGTGTTTTTGCCTCCTGTAGAAACGCTTGAGGAAGCCTTCAGCAGTTTAGAGCGATTCATGAAAAACAAACAAAAGAAATAGGGCTTAGATTTTGACGCCGTTGGCTGGGTCTTCGATTACCTTTTGGAACTCAGCTATCAGTTTTTGCGTTATTGGACCTGGTTTCCCATCGCCTATCTGACGCTTGTTGACTTCGCGGATTGGCACAACTTCCATGGCTGTTCCAGTGAAGAACGCTTCGTCAGCGGTGAAAATCATGAACGGTGTTAGATTAGCGATTGTAAGTTTGTATCCTAGCTTTTCGGCAAGCTTTGTAACTATATCAGCGGTTATTCCAGCTAAAGCGCCTGTTGAGGTTGGGGGAGTCAACAGTTCACCATTTTTGACGATGAACACGTTTTCGCCGACACCCTCAGCTATGCAGCCGTTGCTTTCAAGGCAGATGGCTTCGTCTGCGCCGTATGCGTTGGCTTCGATTTTTGCCAGGATGCTGTTTAGGTAGTTGAGCGATTTTATTTCATGAGTGGTTGAGTCTACGGGGTTTCGGCGGACCCAAGAGAGCATTGTTGTGATGCCGACTTCTTCGGCGTTGCCCGCTCGAATGGAAATGCTGTCAGTTATGATGATTACCGAGGCTTTGGGGCATTTGCGTGGGTCTAAACCAAGGTCTCCGACGCCGCGACTTACGACTAAGCGGATGTAAGCGTCTTTGAGGTTGTTTTTTCTTAAGGTTTCAATAACGGCTTGTATTATTTCCTCTTTGGTTAACGGAATCCTCAGCGTTATAGCGTGCGCTGAACGGTACAGGCGGTCAACGTGCTCTTTAAGCTTGAAGACCACGCCATTGTAGACGCGTATACCTTCAAAGACTCCGTCGCCATAGAGAAAGCCGTGGTCATAGACAGAGATTTTAGCCTGTGATTTAGGGTAGTATTCGCCGTCTATGTAGATTTGCAGTTCATTGCTCATTGCTTTTCACTTCTAAGGGCTGTCTTTTATATTCTGATTGTTTGATATATTTTGCGTCTGTACTCTATACGATTCATATTGTTAACCGTGGAACTGCGGGCGCTTGGAGATGTAAACTGGCAAAGGCAAGGGCTTAAACGGCATGCCAGCGGTTTTCTCACAGATTTTAGCCGTTAACTCCTCCACCGTCAATTTGAACTGTGAACCCTTAACTTCGCGGTCCCTCACCGACAAGGTACCCGACCCAACTTCTTTCTCGCCGACCACCACAATGTAGGGCACCCACTCCTGCTCTGCCTCCCGAATCTTCTTCTGCAATGTTGAAGCGCTATCCTCAATGTCCACGCGGATGCATTGCGAAGAGATTTGCTTGGCGAGCTCTTCCACTTTATCCATGAACCTGTCCGATAATGGAATCAGCCTTACCTGCGTGGGCGAAAGCCAAAGCGGAAGCATCGGTGCTTTACCTTTCATCTGTTCACGGTAAGCCTTCTCCAGTAGGGCGTAGATGTCGCGTTCGATGGCGCCGCTTGGGCTGCAGTGCAGAATAAGGGGGTATTGTTTTTCGCCCTTCTCGTCAACATACATAATTTCATAGCGTTTGGCGTTTTCCACGTCAATTTGGTCGGTTGAGAGCGCTGCGGCTTTGTCTTGGTTATCCACAAAGTTTAGGTCCCATTTTAAGATGAAGTAGAAGAAACGTTCGTTCCACACTTCAGCCAGCATGGGCTTGCCAAAAGCCTTCGCCAACTCCGCAATAAACTCTTTATGCTCGTCATAGAAGCCTTTGGTAAAGCGCATGGCAATCTCATAATCGTCTTTGGATAAGCCTATGTTGGTTAAGACTTCGATGCAAATGTTAAAGCGTGTGAGGAACTCTTTTTTCGCCTGCTCCAAGTCAGTGCAAAACGCATGGCAGTCGGGCATGGTGAAGGCTCGAAGTCGCTTTAAACCGACGACTTCACCGCTTTTTTCACGGCGAAAACTGTACCGTGTCAGCTCGTAGAGTTTGAGGGGCATTTGCTTGTAGCTGAACTGGGCGTCATGAGCCATCAAGAACTGACCAAAACAGGCTGCGAACCGAAGGAAGAGTTCTTTGTCTTCGGATTTGAGGATGTATTGGCGGGCTGGGAAACGGTTTAGGTAGCTTTTGAGGCTTGGATGGTTAAAGTCATACATGATGGGGGTTTCGACTTCCATGGCTCCGTATTGATTCATACGTAGCGTCACATAGTGTTCAAGGAGTGATTTTATGAGTCTGCCTTTTGGGTACCAGCGGATGTTGCCCGGGTCACTGCCTGCCTCATAATCGGCGATTTCCAGCCTCTTCATCAACGGCACATGCGGCGGCATCACAGTAACAGCCCGTGCCTTCTTGATTTCGTATACCGAGAATTTTTGAAGGTTGGTGTATCCTTTGAACTTGAATTCTTCCACAGGCACCAGTGAACCGTCCTCAGGTAAGATGACGTGCCAGAAGGACTGCAGTTTTTCTTCTGCTTTTAATGCTGTAGAAACAGGTTCTTCTTCCTTTTTAGCTTCCCCTTCAACCTTCTCTTCGACAGCAACCTGTGCTGGGGCATATGAGCGTGCCTGCTCTGCAAGCGGATGCCCTTTGATTGATATGGTGAACTGTTTGTTCCAGCCAAACGGTGCACGGTAAGTTTCAATGCCCTTCTCTTTGGCGTATGCTTCCATGTCTCTAATTATTTTTAATGCTTCAGAGGGCTTTGAGAGGTTGCTGCTTAGGTGCGCGAATGGGTAGATTAGGATGCGGTTAACTTTTAGTTTGCCAAGAAATGCGCGGACGTCATCGATGGCTTTCTGCGCCAATGCCGTGTTATCGCCTTCTTCAATGGCGGTAAATAGAACTAGGGCTTCTTCTACGCGGTTTTCTTTTTGCTCAGCTTCCTCGGCAGAGGCAATTTCTTTTTCTACAGGTTTGAAGACTATGTAGTTAGAGTGTAACTGTAAGATTCGCATGTCACTTCACTCTTGTTAACCATAACGCCACTTATCAAGCGTCTTATCTTTCTTAGTTTTCTTCTTAAACTCTTTGTAATGCTCTTTGCAGAGGAAAGCACGCTTGTCATTGCCAGCTTTTAAGCCAGCAGCTTTAACTTTGTCAGCGGATAAGGAGCGAACCGCTTCCATGCCGCAGACGCTGCATTTTTCGCCTTTTTCTATTCTTCCCACAGTTCTCGCCTTGCAACTCAATTAATACTACGTTCATATACGTTATTGCTTAATTTGCTTTTCATACAAAGCATTGGCTCTCTGATAAATCTCTTCTTTTTTGCCAAAGTAGGTTGGTCCAATGCCCTCAACGACAAATGATGCGGCTGCTGAACCTACAGAGGCACACCATACGGACTCTTTGTCTCTTAGGTACTCGATTAAGAATGCTCCTATGAAAACGTCTCCAGCGCCTGTCGGGTCAACCAGAACCCTTGAGGGGCAAGCCTCAATATTGTACATTGCTCCTTCAACTGAGAGCACAGCGCCTTTAGCGCCCTTTGTTACAATGACGGTTTCAACACCGAAATCGTGGACGGCTTTTATGGCTGGCTTTAGTTCAGACTCGTTAGTTAACGCATAAATCTCGTCCGCTGATGACTTGTAAATGTTGACCAAACTGAGCACCTGCTTATCGTCTGGAACGTTTATGGCTACGTTTCCTGCTTCATCAAAACTCCGCAGTAAACCCTGAGGGTCAAGCGATAAAACATCCGAGCAACCCTTCAAACACTCAACAACATCTAAGGAGATTTCGCCTGCAAGAGGAGCAATGTGGATTGCTTTTGCCTGAAAATTCTTGGGCAGGTCAGCCACCCTGATGGGCGATGCTTTGCTTTTTAGTTTGAGGTTTCTCTGGGACAGGTCTTTGCTGTAGTCAAGCTCAAAACAGGTTGTGGGTTCATCAGCGACTTTGGTGACGCCTGAGAGGTCGATGCCTTCTTGGCTTAGCCACCACATGTAGGCTTCAGGAAAATTTCCGCCGACTTTTGAGACTACAGATGTGCTTGCTTCTAGGCGTTTGGCTGAAAAAGAAGTGTAGGTTGCCGCGCCGCCTAAAACCACAAAGGGGCATGTTCTGCTTGGCAGTAGTATGGTATCGATTGTGAAGTGCCCCACGACGGCTAAATCAAAGTTTTGAGTTGCCATCTTTTGTCCACTTTGACTAGTGGATTGGAAGTATATAGGATTAGCCGTGAAAAAATAGCGCTTAAACAAAACGGCAAGCTTTGGCTAAAGAAAGATTTAGGATTGAAGCAGCAGTATAGCCTTCGCCAAGTCCCCCTCGCTCTCTATGAGGGCTTCTTTGGCTTTCTCTATGCTTTTGCCCGTTTGGTCAGCCACCAGCCTCACGTCTTCCTCAGAAAAGGTTGGCTTAGCAGCCACGGCGGCCTGGCGTTGGGATGGCGTTTGCTCGGAAACTTGTCCGCCGATGACTTGGTACATTTTTTGCCCTGAAACCTGCAGAATAGCCACTTCAGGCTCGTCGATAACTATGTCTTTTGTGCTGGTTCGGATTATAACTTGGTTTACGTCTGCAACGGACTCCATGTTCATGCCCATGCGTTGCATCATACGTTTTTGTTCTCGGGGATTCATGCGTCTATGCATACGAGTACACCTTTAGAAGTATTTTAGTCACCAACTGATATACTTAACTTTCGCTGGAATCAAAACGGCTGGACTTTTTCCAAAGCCACGGTCTGTCTTGAGGCTATCAAGTTTTCAGTTGAAGTGCTAGTTAACTTTCAGATTAATTGTCGAAGCCTAACTTTCCTTGCTGCCGTGCCTTACCTTAACCGCAACACCAGTTTTGAAAGCCTTCATTTCAGCGCTTGAAAGCTGGGCTCTGCCAACCGCCAAAACACGCCGTTGCTCATCAACGACTATGACCTCATCTTTAGCGCCAATCTCCGCATCGGCGTCAACCACGTGCACGGCGAAAACGTCTCCGCCCCTGGCGATAAACGAGGATACGTCGGTTTGAACTGTGACTAGGCTTTTGGCAAAATCTGCTTGCTCAGCTATGGATTGTGCCGCTTTGATGCTTAAGGAGAGCAAGCCGTCTGTTGGGCGCAAAGTAGCCAATCGCTCATTGTTTAGGTGTATGTAGCGTATTCTGCCTGTTCGGGGCGAGAGCAAAATTTCCACGTTGTCTGGAAACAGCTTTGCACCTACGCCTTTGCCGAATTGGTAGTCAGCAATGCTCCTTACTCTGCCAAGTGCGTTCTCCACATTTTCACCATCATTTCTGACCTGTTGTTTCGACAAGTATAAACATAACAAGATTATAAAGACACTGAAAGGTGAAAGCTACATTGAGATGCGAAGTCTGCGGACACAAAATCCACACCGAACCAGTAAGAGCCATAATTGAAGGAGCAAAGCTAACCGTCTGCGTCGAATGCTCCAAGCACGGAAAAGTGATTATGCATGAAGAACCCAGCCCAGCCCAGAAAGCCCTAAAGAAGCCGCAGACTCCAATAACGGTGACCCAGAAAAAACCCTTCGTAGCCAAGGTTGAAATCACCCAGGAAGTCGCACAAGACTACGCCATTAAGATAAAGTCTGCAAGAGAAAAGCTATCCCTCACTCATGAGGAGCTTGGCAAAAAAATCAACGAAAAAGCCTCGGTTCTGAGAAATCTTGAAGCGGGAAAGATGGCGCCAAACAACCAGCTCGCTTCAAAACTGGAGCACATGCTGAAAATCAAATTGCTGGTTCCTATATCTGAAGAAAAAGTTACAACCCTGCCTAAATCAGCCAACCGAGAATTAACATTGGGAGACCTCATCGAGATAAACAGCAAACGCGGGGAGGCGCCCAAAGAACGAAAGCAATCATAGCCCAGCGTCGCTTAAACCGTGAAGAATCAAGCTTAGACGAACTCAAAAGGCTGGCAGAATCCGCCGGGTACACGATTGTCGGCACGATGGAGCAAACGCGGAGAGCGGATGCCCGTTACCAGATAGGTGCTGGAAAAGTTGAAGAGCTCGCACGAATGGTTGAGGAAACAGGCGCTCAAAAAGTAATTTTTGACAATCAACTTAGAACGCTACAAACATACAATCTTGCCAAAGCCACACATGTCGAAGTTATCGACCGCTTCCAACTTATCCTTGAAATCTTCACCCAACGCGCCACAACAACCGAAGCTCAACTGCAAATCCAGCTGGCAACCCTGCAAAACGAGCTTAAACACGCCAAAGAAAAAGTGCGCTTAGCCAAAATGAAAGAGCAACCCGGCTTTATGGGTCTTGGCGCTTACGAAGCTGAAGTTTACCGAGAAGCAATAAAACGTCAGGTGCAAACAATCCTAAAGAAACTGGCGAAAATTCGGGAGAAAAGGGTTCTGCACAGGGAGAGGCGAACGGAGCTTGGGTTCTTGTCTATTTCGCTTGCAGGGTACACGAGTGCTGGAAAAAGCACGCTGTTTAACGCTTTAACTGAAGAAACCGCCCAAGTAGCCAAATCACTGTTCACCACGCTCTCAACCACTACTCGCATGGTGGAGTTCTCCAAAAGAAAATTCCTGTTAACCGATACTGTAGGCTTCATCGACCGCCTGCCAATATCATTGATTGAGGCTTTTCATTCGACTCTTGAAGAAACCATCTACTCAGACCTTATCATACTCGTCTTAGACCTAAGCGAGCCCATAGAAACCATCCAGAAGAAAAACAGCATCTGCAATGAAACCATCAGTCGACTGGGTGCATCAGGCATCCCGACCATAACCGCCCTAAACAAAATCGACCTGTTAGACGAAGCTGAAACAAAAGCCAAACTGGAAATCCTAAAAGACCAAATAAGAAACCCCATACTCATCTCAGCTAAACGCAAAACAAACCTTCAAGCTCTAAAACAGGAAATCCTCAGAATTCTTGAAACATATATTCAAGCCCAATTCTCTGTGCCCCTAACCAACAAAACCATGCCCTTCATCTCTTGGGTGCACGAGAAAACAGACATAAAGAAAGAGTACTTCACAAATGATTCGGTGCAAGTGGTTTTTGAGGCTGCTCCCGAGATGGTTGAGCAAGTAAGAAGAAAAGTGGAAGACCTGCATGGAAAATTCCAAACTAACCCAAAAATCCAGTGAAGACCAATCCACCCTGCCAAAGGTTGTTGTTTTAAGATGGGGTCATCGACCGCAGCGTGATGTACGGTTAACTACCCATGTTGCTCTCGCGGCACGAGCATTGTCTGCTTCAGGCTTCATTCTTTCAGATGTTTCTGACAGTAAAATAGAGGAGACCGTGCGGAAGGTTACGAGGAATTGGGGTGGCGAGTTCACTTTTGAAATGGGCTCGCCATGGCGAACGGTTGTGCGGGACTGGAAGGCTAAGGATGGAGTAGTTGTGCATTTAACGGTTTATGGCGAGAACGTTCAAACCAGTGACGTGCTGAACCGAATCAGGAGCGCGGGCAAGGATGTGCTGGTTTTGGTTGGAAGCCAGAAAGTTCCCGGAGAATTCTATTCAAGCGAAATATCCGATTTTAACGTCTCCATTGGGAATCAGCCGCATTCTGAATGCGCGGCACTTGCAATCTTTCTGGACAGGTTTTTTGAAGGCAAAGAGCTTGCAAAAAAATTCGATGAAGCCAAAATAAAGGTTGTTCCAAAGCAAAGAGGCAAAGAAATTAAAAATTAATGGTGATTTTCGCTTTCATGGTGAGAAGAGTTTTATTTGGGCAAGTTGCAGTACTATATGTTAAAGGACCATTAAAGCATGTTATCCACTATTGACGATTCAACCTTAATGAAAGTGGCTTCGGCGTTAGGTGAAGAAGACGCGGTGCGGCTTATCGAGCACTTAAAAGGCGTAGAAGAGATAACTGACGACGAAATCGCTAACAAAACAGGCATCCGCCTCAATTCAGTCCGCAAAATCCTCTACAAGCTCTATGACCACTCTCTTGTAAGCTTGAGGCGAACACGTGACCCTAAAACAGGCTGGTTCATTTTCCACTGGAAACTTCAGCCAGACCAGCTTGAAGGCTTCATTTTAAGCCAGAAAAGACGCGTTCTAGAAAAACTCAATGTCCGCCTAGAATATGAGAAAAACCATGACTTCTATTACTGCGGTAGCCCAGAATGCAAGAGGATTCCCTTCGAAGAGGCAGTTGAACTGGTTTTCCACTGCTCGACATGCGGTAAACCCTTGGTGCATTTTGGAAACGAAACAATGATAAGCAAACTCGCCGAGAAAGTGGACATATTAAGGAAGGAACTGGGTGAGTAAACAGCTTCTTTCAAGGGAGCAAGCACTGGCAATTCTACGCGAAAACAATTGTCCACCTCACGTTATCCAGCATTGCAAAGCGGTTACAGAACTCGCCTTGGAAACCGCGCGTAAACTGGAAAACAGAGGTTTTAAGGTTGATTCTAAACTTATCGAAGCAGGAGCGCTTTTGCATGACCTTGGGCGCTCCAAAACCCACACCGTTGACCACGCAGTTGAGGGAGCAAAAATCGCTGAGTCAGCGGGTCTACCTGAAGCAGTGGTTTTGATAATTAAGAGGCATGTTGGCGGCGGAATAACCTCTCAAGAAGCTGAAAAGTTGGGCTGGCCAAAAGATGTCTACGTTCCACTTAGCTTGGAAGAGAAAATTGTTTCTTATGCTGACAAACGAATTGGCAACTCACATCGCATTCCAATTGAAGATACAATTGAGCAACTTCACGGCGAGAGCATGCCTGAAGCGGCGGAAAGGGTTAGAAAGTTAAATGAGGAAATAACTAGTTTACTAGGCAATAAGACATGACGACTTTAACATTACTTGTTAGGGCTTCTGGTTCGGGTCAGCTAAGACAGATAGATGACTTGTTAAAAGCTCAGTTTGAAGAGTTAGACGTGGAAACTAAAATTTTAGGAACAGCCCCAAGCGGGTGGGTTCAGGTTTCACTCTCAGGAGAAGACGAAGGCATAGCCAAAAGCTATATCAACAAAGAAATAGGCGCCTGCCCAACAACCATAGACAACATCGAGAATAACTCGGTTTTTAAGGGTTACATTTCCAAGGTTGAGGCAAACAAAGAAGCTCTAGCAGTGGACATCGGAGTTTTTGAGCCGAAGATAATTCGGGCAATGGTGTCTTTAGCTCATTTGCAAGCTCAACTGGTAGATGGAAAAAAAATCTCCTTGAAACAAACGTCAGAACTTTTTAGTTTTGTTGAGGGTTTGCCTTTAAGCGTTAAAGTGGTTGATATGAACTGGGAAGAGACTGGTTTTTTGCAGGCAGAGCTATCAACCGACCAAGTAGAGCGGTTTCGCAATTGGGAAGAGTCTCTTCTGGACAGATTGATTATTTTACACTCATCAGTAAGCGATGTTGAATCGGTGCTTGAGAGAGCGCGCCTCAACCGCGATGTCATAGGCACGGAGTCTTTGGGTTTGTTTGAGCATGTGCTGACCTGTAAGCTTGGAACGGATGCGGCGGGGCTGATTCCAAGGATTGGTAGGTATATGAAGAGTGCTCGTTTTGTTGTGTTTAGTCCCAAAAAAGTAGTGAATTTTAGGGTTAACAAGGATTAACCTTATAATGGTGTGCATAATTAGTTAAACAGTCTATAGTCCTAAATACAATTAATAAGAGAGGGGAGGGGCTATGAGTCAAAACGAAGATAGAGAAAGAAGAAAATACAGAATCGATATCGGAGCCTATGGCAGCATAGGCGTTGAAGCACCAACAAAGGAAGAGTGTTTGGAGCTATTCAAGGAAGTCACACGTACCAAACGTGACTCCAAGCTAGATGAAGCAATAAGATAACTTACTGCTAACTTCTAGCTCTCCACTTCTTTATTGTCAACCAAACAACTCATTAGAGCACGTCGTGCTCTTCCTTACAGTGCCTATCATAGTCCTGCCGATTGTCATAAACGGCTTGATCTAGCGGGCACTTGTACTTGTTGTCTTTGGTCATTTCAGGCTCAGGAACCGTTATACGGGGAGAGGTTTTTTGGCACTCTTCAACTTCTTTAGACAAAACTTCACCTCCAACAGAACTAACGAGGGGATAATTACCTAGCGTACAAGATAATTATTAAAAATATGTGACTGTGCAGCCTCAACAAATAAGCTATCGGTCGGTAAATCGTAGAAAAAAGAGAGGGGATAAAATTGGTTACTATGCCTTAGTCCGTTTGTGGTAGTACACCACACCGATTGCGGCCACCAGTACAACCGTAAACAGCACACCAGAAACAATAGCTAACGTACTGTTGGCATCCTCTTGTGATGACAAACGTGCCGCTTCTTCTTGCCCCGCTGTACTGTCAAGCACTATGTCATCATTGCCAGTTAGCGTATTGTTTCCCTGAGTCGTATAGACCGGTTCATCACCATCCGTTACGCCCCCATCATAGAGTATGGGCGCTTCATCTTCAGGGACGTTTCGCTCTCGCTCGATGTCGCCGGAAGCGATGTCTTTTTGCCCCCCATCTGTGGCTTGTACAACCGACAACAAACCGCCGCACAAAAGAACGGTAGCTACAATTGAAAACACTAACAGGTTAATTTTTTTCATGTCAATTCCTCACACTTTTCATTGCCCAATCTCTATTAGGGCTCGCTTATTTAGCACCAAGCCTTGGTACATTTTGTTCTTGTTTTTAGAACCACCAAAAAACCGCTTCAAGCTCACGGTTGCCGATATTTTTCAAGCGCAGCTTCAAGCTGCCTAAAATCCTTTACAATAACATCCGAGTGCACCACAATCCAAGGGCTCAAACACTTCAGCTCCGACACCACAATCACTTTTTTGCCTTTCCGCTTGGCGTAGAACATTTCCATGCAAGCCCCCGCCGATAATATGGGAAAATACACAACCATGACGTCGCAGCGTTCAGCGTCGTCAAGGTCTCTTTGGACAAAGTCGAAGGTTTCGTAGGTGTTCCACCAGCACCGCTCATTGCCTTTGTAGAGGACTTTTTCGCGATTCCACGGGTCAATAACCTCAAAGCCCAGCCTGCTACAGATGCGGGTGATTTCTTCTCTGTATGTTTGGTTTTCTTCCCTGCCCAGAATAGGACCCGCAATAAACACTGTTTTCTTCATCGGTACACCTATAGCGTAATTACTTAAATCAGTTAGTGCGATAAACCGGCAAATTTGCTGAACCGCCGGTTGTGTCGAAACCAAGGCTTAAACCAGCGACTGTTGGCATGTAAAGCCCTAATTTGGGCGGTAGCCTTATATTTACTTAAGGGGGTTAAGTTCATTTCGTTGTTCAGTCTCAGCCCGAAAGAATCCCCAAAGAACTCTTCGGAAGAGAAAAAGAAATCGAGGAATTAACCAGACTTTTAACCGCTAAAAGATGGGTGGCTCTGCTTGGACCCCGAATGGTGGGCAAAACAAGCCTCATAAAAGCTACAAACGCAAAACTGGAGCGCATGGGAATCAAAACAATATACATCAACCTCTGGAGCATAAAAGGCACTCATGGCTTATTGAGCGCATTAGCAGAAGGCGTAAACAACCACAAAACCCTGATGCAGAAGATAAAAGCCAGCACAGGAAACATTAACGGCTTAACCTTTGGACCTAATGGCATCTCTTTATCCATAGTTAAGAAACCCATGACTGCGACTAGAGATTTGCTGGCGGCGATTGGTAGACAAACCGATGAATGCATCATCGAACTAGCTGAAGTGCAGGAACTCTCGGCCGTATCAGGGCAGCTTCTCAAGATACTGGCCAACATCTTCAACACCTATCGGAACCTAACATTCGTGTTCACTGGTTCAATGTTTGGGTTAACCAGGACCCTTCTTGAACCAGAATCAACTTCGCCGTTATACGGAAGATCTCCCGCAAAAATGATACTTCAACCATTTGACCCTGAAACCGCGAGCGGATTCCTAAGCAAGGGCCTGAGAGATTGCAATGAACCCGTCGATAAGCAGAAAATAAGCGAAACAACTGCAATACTTGACGGCATTCCAGGGTGGCCACACTCTATGGAAACAATGTCGTTGTGAGACGGTTTCCACACCATATTGCCCTCCAAGAGGCAGTAGTTGAGGCTGAAAAAATTGTAAACGATGAAATTGACCATTTCCTTCAACGAAGAGATAGAAAACTCTACATAGCGGTGCTAAAATCAGCTGCGAACTCTGCAAGGTGGCGGGAAATCAAGAGCGCAGCTGAGACAGCTAGGGGCATCACCGTTAATGATTCATCAATCCGCAACACGATTGAAAGTCTAAAAGCGTCGATGCCCATAACCGAGAAAGACAAAGTCTACCAAGTGACCGATCTGATGCTCAAAGCGCTGCTGAGAAGTGCAAAAATAAACTAAAGTGTGTGATTGACCGAGCCATACTTGAACCGGCGACCTTTGGCTCGTAAAGCCAATGTCCTAACTTTGGGTGGTAATCATAACTTAACGGGGTTAAGTTCAGGACTTGAGGCTTACTCCACAACCAGTCTGCAATCCGAAACCAAACCCTGAAACAAAAACAGACGCCCCAGCAAAGCCCACGGAAAGAAGATAAGCAAGGGGACCTCTACCTTCTTCTATACCTTAGAAAAACCAAAAACGTAAAGTGTGGTGGGCCGAGCCGGACTTGAACCGGCGACCTTTGGCTCGTAAAGCCAATGTCCTAACCAAGCTAGACGACCGGCCCTCACTGTTGGGTTGTTAAGCCTTGATTTAAGCTGTTTGGATATTTGGATGCTTTTGGTGAATATTAGAATTTTGTTCTAGAATATGCCCTTGTGCAAGTAAAAAGTGTGTTATTTGTATTTGCTTGCAAACATGCTCTTGAACATGTAAATGATGGCTGGTGCATTTATGATTACTCTGACTGCGTTTAGCCACACTTGGAAGTAAATTAAGATGCCCACGCTTGTGCTCAGCGTATAAATCAGGGTAAAGGTGGCAAAAGCTGCACCCCACCGCCTCATCGACAATAAACCTGCGATTGAAATACTCCACAACGCTAGCTCAATCCAGTTGTTTAAATCCTCAAAATCGCCGCTTGCAATAATGGTTATCATCAGCAGAATGTTGATTGCAAACCAAACAGCTAAGCCATAGGTAATTGCAGACCGTTGGGTTTTGGTTTTAGCCAACAATAATCCCTTCAAGGCAGGGTAACATGGATTTTGCATATATTGTTTGTCCTTGAGCTTGAAAGAGGCTTTAGCGTAAAATATTAAACCCAAAACTCTACAGTATGATAGCGCTGAGAGAATTTGAGGGCAAATCTGAAGTATTTCTTGAAAGAGCACTACCCGATGATCGGCATCTTGGCAGCATCCCTCATTGTCTCAGTATCCATGGGAACATACCAAAACTGGGATTCCACATTAGAGTTTGAAGCCGCCACAAACACAGCCAATTTAGGCTTTCCTTACTTATCCACGGGATTCATGATAAATCAGCCTCCAGTCGGCTTCTACTTGGACGCATTGGTTTTCAAAGCGTTCGGTTTATCATACGTTAACGGCGTGGGGTTTATGACTTTTTTTGGGCTTGCCTCAGTAGTGCTCCTCTACGCGCTGGGCAACTTATTATATGGAAAAGCAACAGGGTTGGCTGCTGCTGCTCTGTTTAGCCTCAACCCATGGCATGTTTTCATGTCTAGGATGTTTCTGATTGACAATCAATTTCTCTTTTTTGGGCTGCTCTGCTTAATCGTCGGGGATATTGCCGTTCGGAAAGGCTCTGAGAAGCTGATTTTAATTTCAGGAGCTATTTTTGCAGTGGCGCTCTTGACTAAGCTGTTTAGTGTATTCTTGCTAGTTCCACTGGTGTTGTTCTATTTCACTCAGAGGCAAACGGGGTTCAAGTTAACGCTGAAGCGAGTGCTGCTTTTTCTTGTACCATCGCTTGTTCTTCACGCCGTCTGGTATGGCGGTTTTGCTAACCAACACTTCTTTGGAGTATATTTCCCAACAGACTTTATTCATCCAGTTCTAGTTACTAATCCCTCAAGCATATTTTGGCTTACACTAATGACGGACAGTGCAGGCTGGCTAATTCTAGTTGCAACAAGCCTCTCCTTGGTTTTGTCGTTTTCCTTTAGGAAGCATCTTGCAGGCTTCTTTAAGGTAGACCTGGTTTGTGCCGCAACCATAGCCGTTGTTTTGGGCTTGAATTCGCTGCTTGTTTTTGCTTTTGGTTTGATTGTTCCTTACGTTAGCGTTTTCAAATACAGTTATATTACTTTACCGTTTTTCTGCTTGTTGGCTGCTTCTTTAATAAAGAAAAGCGCTTTGATGGTTAATTTTGGAAATCTTGGAAATATTAGGCTGAAAGCGGTCCTTTTGGCGACTGGGTTGGTTTTGCTGGCTGGAACGGTGATTGAAAACGCTCTTTATCTCAACCAATACTTAACACATACGCTTGTAGCATTCGATGTTGATTCAAGCACATATTACCCATTCAACCTGTTTTCGCCGCATATAGATGGGCTCTACTTCCAAGCAGTTTTAAGCGTAGCCTTGTTTTTAATAGCGCTTAGCCTTGTGCCCTCCATGAAACCTCTCTTTGGTAAGTTTCGAAAAAATAGCTAACTGTTTGTTGCTGATATGCCTGAAGAGTATTTTGGTGTGAAAAAACTTTTCATGGCACTTCAACGAATGCTTGCATTATAAGTATTTATAAGCAACTGAGCGTATGAACTAGTGAGCGAAAAACGCTTTCTTTTCGGAGTTGTCGCTCAAATATACTTTTAGAGAAGTGAAAATTGAGAATTAGAAAATTCATGGCTATCTCTACGATTGCTATGGTTTTAATCGCAACTTTCACCCTATCACTTGCTGCTATACCTGCCGCTAACGCGCAAAGACCCATCCGCAACAAAATGACCTACGCTTTCTGCACTGTTATTCCAAATCCTGTAGGCGTAGGTCAAGAAGTGTTAATCTGGGTGGGAATCTCAGATTATCTCAGTATTCACACTGATGGCTGGGAAGGTCTAACAGTAACCGTTACCAAACCAGACAATACGTCGGAAACATTAGGTCCATTCAGAACCGATGCAACTGGTTCAACAGGCACACTGTACATCCCTACTATGATTGGCACCTATTACTTCCAGACGCATTTCCCTGCACAATGGTACAACTGGACTCAAGCAGACGTATATTATGAAGCCAGCGACAGCGAGAGGTTTGCATTAACAGTACAAGAGACCCCCATACCATATTATCAAGGTACACCGCTGCCGTCTGAATACTGGATTCGCCCGATAAATGCCCAGAACAGAGAATGGTACACAATTTCAGGAAACTGGCTGTGGGGTGCAGCACTAGACAACTATCCTTACTGGAATTGGGTTGCTGACAACAACGAAGATGCCCCCGAATCTGGTCACATATTGTGGGCAAAACCGCTCACAATAGGCGGGCTAGCTGGCGGTTCACTGGGTCCTCATGCATTTGACTTTGGAGACGCATACGAGGGGTACTTCTTAAACTCTGTTATCATCGGCGGAGTGCTCTATTATAACAGGTTCCAAGCCGACGGAGGAACAAGAGTTGAACAGGAAGTCGTCGCTGTAAATTTGAAGACTGGGGAAGAACTATGGGTTAAGAACTGGAATAATACAAGGTTAGCGTTCGGGCAAGTTTTCTATTGGGACTCATTCAACGTTCACGGAGCATATGCCTACTTGTGGACAACGGTCGGCAGCACTTGGAACGCCTTTGATCCAGCTACTGGACGATGGGTATTTGGAATTAAAAATGTGCCTTCAGGATCCACCCCCATATACGGTCCAAGCGGTGAAATCCTGGTGTACACGGTTAACATGGCAAACGGCTGGATGACCTTGTGGAACTCAACTTTGGTTGTCACTGCCGATAGGACAGCTTCAAATCAGGGAAGCTGGATTCGAGGAGACAAAGGGCTTGTGCTTGACGGGGCAAAAGGCATTCAATGGAACAAAACCATACCTCGAGGTTTGCCAGGACGTGTTCTTTCAGTTCTTGAAGACAGAGTGCTGGGCGGAACAGATGATGCTTGGTCAACTCATCTAGCCATACTGCGAGGAGATTGGTCACAGGTGTTCTGGGCTTTGGATTTAAAGCCTGGACGAGAAGGACAATTATTGTTCAATGTAACATGGAATCCGCCTGTAAACCAAGCGGGCAATGCCTTTATCGGTGCTAGCGTGACTGAAAGCATCTTTGTTGTAGGCTTACAATCCACACGACAACTTGTTGCTTTGAGCTTAGACACTGGAAGCCAGCTATGGGGGCCAACTGAGCCACAGTTGCCTGTAGATATCTTTACAATCGCAAATTGGAGACGGGGCGTAACATCGATTACAGAGGGCAAGGTCATTTCAGGCGGAATGGGCGGAAGAGTACACGCTTATAGTGCCCAGACAGGACAACTCTTATGGACGTACGATGCTGAAGACCAGTTCAATGAAATATTGTGGGGGCACAATTGGCCGCTGTACCTTTCCTTTATTGCGGGCGGAAAAATCTACCTAAACCATGCTGAACACTCTCCGGTCGACCCTATGCCACGCGGTGCACCCTACATCTGTCTTGACTTAGAAACTGGCAGAGAAATTTGGAACATTAGCATACGCGGTGTTCACTGGGGAGGCTACCCCATTATTGGAGACAGCACAATAGCGATGTTCAACGCTTATGATAACCGCATACATGCTATAGGTAAAGGTCCAAGCGCTATTACCGTGACAGCGCCTGATGTTTCTGTTGAGTTAGGCAGGTCTGTGTTGATAAAAGGCACTGTTACCGATGTTTCTCCAGGAACCGAGGATTACGCTTTAAGAGCACGCTTTCCAAACGGTGTTCCGGCTGTTTCTGACGAGAGCATAAGCGATTGGATGGAGTACGTATACACGCAGTCCTCACGTCCCACTGACGCTGTAGGCGTTTCAGTAATAATCGATGTGATTGATGCAAACGGTAACTACAGAAACATTGGCACAGCAACCAGTGATGCTAGCGGTGTTTACAGTTTTGAATGGAAACCCGACATTTCTGGCAAGTACACAGTCTTTGCAACCTTTGCTGGCTCAAACTCTTACTATGCTTCACACTCTCAAACCGCCTTTATCGTAGACGACGCGGCAACCAAAGGCGTTGAAGAACCAACAGTAACTGCTCCTCCAACGGAAATGTACTTTGCAATCTCTACCATTGCAATAATATTGGCAATTGCTATAGTGGGCGCTATACTGGCACTGCTGCTAAGGAAACGCCCATAAAAACAACAATAAGCCATAGCAATCTCTCTCCCCCTTTTTTTAGTGCCAGTGCAAGTAAACTTCCCTCAACTTTGCACCAATTTTAAGCCCACAACCAATTGTCTCTTTAAATAGGGAGGGGAGGTCATGCAGAGCAACAAACGTTTTTCCAACATATTAATTGAAACTCCCACTAGTTTTTGCAAGTAATTAAGCGCAAATCTCACCAGGCGAATGTTGTTGCAAAATTGCTTTCATGAGCACACGTTAATTTGATAGTTAACTTAGCGAACGTTGAGAGTATAAAAGGGACTATAGAAATTTTTTAGCGTTAGCTTGAAGGGTTTGTCTTCCGAAACCTAAAATAAGCTGGTGACAAAAGTATAGCCTCTTGAGGTTTAAAAGCGTGTCATCAATCATCGAAGACCTCATTGCTAGAAAAATTTTCAATAACCGCGGAGAAGAAACCATAGAAGTTGACGTTATCACCACCGCTGGTTTTGGCAGAGCAGCCGCACCCGCCGGGAAAAGTCGTGGAAAAGCTGAAGTGGTTAATTACCCCACTGGCGGTGTTGAGCAAGCCATCAAAAAAATTGACGACTTAATTGCTCCTGAACTAGCAGGGTTAAACGCTGACTTCCAAGAGGAAATTGATAACACGCTGCACGAAATCGACGGCACAACCGATTTCAAAAACATCGGCGGAAACACAGCCTTTGCCGTCTCTCTTGCCAATGCTGAAGCAGCTGCAAACTCGCATGGTTTGCTCTTGTTCCAGTTTCTCGGAGGAAACGTCGCAAACTCGCTGCCTTATCCGCTGGGGAACTGCATTAGCGGTGGACAGCACGCAAGAGGCAAAGCACCTGACATTCAAGAATACTTGGCGTTGCCGCATGGCGCTGAAACTTTCCTTGAAGCCCAAACTGCCAACACCTTGATTCACAAGAAAATCGGCGATTCACTGAAAAAGAAAAGCACCACGTTTAACGGTGGAAAAAGCGATGAAGGCGCGTGGATTGCCAACATCGACACCGTTGACGCTTTTGAGGTAATCGCTAAAGCCTGCGAGGAAGTTGGCAATGAATTAGATTTTGAGTGCGGCTTTGGCTTAGATGTTGCTGCTTCCTCGTTGTGGAAGCCAAAAGAAGAAATATACTTCTACGGTAACGAGGATAAAAAACGTGACACCGCTGAGCAACTTGAGTTCATGCTGGAGTTAATCGACAAGTATCATCTCGCATACGTGGAAGATCCATTTCATGAGGATGACTTTGAGAGTTTTGCAGAGCTAACCCGAAAAGCCAAAAACTGCTTAATTTGTGGGGATGATTTATTCACAACCAATACTGAAAGGTTAAATAATGGAATAAAGATTAACGCTGGAAACGCCATCATAGTAAAAGTCAACCAGATAGGAACCTTAACCGATGCAGCTGAAACAATAGAAACAGCTCAACGCAACGGTTATCAACCAGTCGTTTCCCACCGTTCCGGAGACACATGCGATTGGCATATAGCGCATTTGGCAGTAGCTTACCGATGTCCAGTAATAAAAACTGGCGTTGTGGAAGGCGCAAGAATTGCCAAGTTAAACGAGCTAATACGGATTGAGCATTTCCTTGGCGACAGAGCCAGAATGGCTGACTTAAAAATACGCTAATAGAAGGATAAGAAACATGGCAGAAGATGAAATAAGAGAAGAAATCGAACCAGAAACAGTAGAAAATCAAGAAGAAATAATCCAAGTTAACACTGTGGAAGCTGAAAAGCCACAGGAAACCCCGCCTGTACCAGCAGAAGAACAACTTCTCCTACCGAGAGACACATTGCTTTCTGCAGGCATACACATCGGCACCCGAATGAAAACCCTAGACATGGAACCATTCATCTATCGTGTTAGACCTGATGGCTTGTTTGTTCTAGACGTTAAAAAAACAGACGACCGCATCAGAGTAACCGCAAAATTCCTCTCACGCTATGAACCAGCAAAAGTTGCAGTTGCAGCAACCAGACTTTACGCGCATGAACCCGTCAAGAAATTCTGTAAAATAACAGGAGCAACACCGCTCATCGGCAGATTCATCCCGGGACAGCTTTCTAATCCGCAGTACTCAAGCCGCATCGACCCAGAAGTCATCGTGGTTTCTGACCCAAGAGCAGACGCACAAGCTGTCAAGGAAGCCTCCAAAGTGGGAATCCCGATTGTCGCTTTATGCAGCACTGACAACGAGTTTGCAGGAGTAGACCTTGTCATTCCAACCAACAACAAGGGCAGAAGAGCCTTAGCAGTCATATTCTGGTTACTGACAAGGCAGGTTCTGCGTGAACGAGGCGAAATTGCACCCGACAAAGACATCCCCGCAACTATAGAGGACTTTGAAGCCAAAATCTCCCGGGAAGAGGAGGAGGAACCCTAAACTTTTGCTGTTGATTCGGCGTCCAACTGTCGCTGGACAGTTTTATGAAGGTGACGCTGAATCGCTTAGGTCTCAAGTTAAGTCTTGTTTTTTAAGCCGTCTTGGTCCTGGACGTTTGCCCCAGGTTAACAGACACAGCCATCCGAGGCAAATTGTGGGGTTGGTTTGTCCCCATGCGGGTTACATGTGTTCTGGAGTTGTGGCTGCCTCAGCGTATTTTGAGTTAGCTTTAGATGGAGCGCCAGACACGGTTATTGTTTTAGGTCCAAACCATACTGGCTGCGGTAGTGCTTTGAGTTTGATTCGCGAGGGTATTTGGCGTACCCCACTTGGCGATGTAGAGGTTGACACTGAAGTTGCTGATGCGGTTTTGCATGAAACGAGGCTTGTAGATGTGGATGAGTTGGCGCATCGGTTTGAGCACTCAATTGAGGTTCAACTGCCTTTTCTGCAGTACCTGTATGGAAGCACGTTTAGGTTGGTGCCGATTTGTTTTTTGATGCAGGATTACGATTCTGCATTGGAGGTTGGCAGAGCTTTGGTTGAAGCTTTGGATGTGCGCAA
>QYYE01000059.1 GCA_003589585.1 Candidatus Bathyarchaeota archaeon | reverse complement strand
CTCCTCGCCTTTCCCTTTTTTAGTCATATAATGAAGAAGAATTTGGGCTGAGTAGGCTCTGGAGAGGTGGAATTCACGGTATTCAGAAACTATCGTGAAAACAATTTTTTTCTTCTCCTTAGGTTTGTGTCCAGAGCCTCAGCAAACCACTAACCAAGAGATTGGTTTTCAAAATAAATAAAGTCAAAAGAAATAGCTACAAAAAATATTTTTTCTTTTTTTAAGCATATCATTTCTTAATTTTAGTGCGTCGAAAGAGCCTTTCTTACAAAGTCTTATAAGGAGTAAGTGTTTAATTGTTGTTCACAAAATTTAGGAGAATAGAAAATGGAAAAGTCAAAAATTGGAGCTATAGCGATTGCTATTCTACTACTATCAGTATTCGTGACTTCATTCGTTACCATACCGAATACAAGCGCACAAAACAAATACACAAGCTACCCATTCCTCGGAGCAGTACCCAATCCAGTGGGTGTTGGACAAGAAGTACTACTACACGTCGGTGCATTAACCGCGCTACAAACCGCAAGAGATGGCTGGCAAGGCTTAACCGTTGAGGTCATAAAGCCTGACGGCACAAAAACAACCCTGGCCGCTCCCAAAACTGACTCAACAGGTGGAACTGGCATTATCTTCGTCCCAGACCAAGTCGGCAACTACACCATGAAAACCATATTCCCAGCACAAAACTCCACCAACAACCTCGTTGTAACACAAAACCTATATATGGCAGCCGAAAGTGACCCGTTGACATTGGTTGTACAAGCAGATCCGGTAACCTACTATCCTGCATTCCCAATGCCAATAGAATATTGGTCACGCCCTGTTGACGCCCAAATACGCGAATGGTACAGCATTATGGGTCACTGGCTCAGGGCACCTGAAGGCTTCTACGCGCCATTCAACGATGGACCAACAACAGCACACATACTCTGGACAAGACCACTCGGCGAAGACCAAGGCGGTCTAGTCGGCGGAATGCCTCTAACAGACGAAAGGTACTTCCCATCAGGAACTGACTCTTTTGAAAACGGCGACGCATATGAAGGACGATGGCCCGTACAGTTCATCGTAGGGGGAATACTCTACTACTGTCCATTTGAAACCGGCCTTCTTGAACAACCAGTCGTTGCAGTAGACCTACGCACAGGACAAGAATTATGGACCAAAACATTCATGGGAAACCCCGCTTCTGGTATTGCCAACGTAAGACCATCATTTACTCAGATAATAGATTGGAAATGCCTCAACAACGACGGCGCATTCATGTATCTAGGGTTCTCGAGTACCGCAGGCACTGGAAACACCGTATTGTCATTCTACGACGCGTACTCTGGAAACTGGCGCTACAACATCACTAACGTTCCAGGCGGCACTACAACTTATGGCGACCTAGGGGAACAACTACGATACTCGATAGCCAACGTCGGTACCAGTTCTAATCGTATATGGAACTTGAGATGTTGGAACAATACATACGTGGTATCAGCAGGCAAGACTGGCATGGCTGAAAGCTGGGGCAGCCAAGTCAGAAATAACGTCTACAACAGCACTTCACGTCCCAACCAAGGCTATGACTTAAACGTAACAATACCTGAACTAAGAGGATCAAGCACTCCAAGCATACTTAGAATCTTCCCAGGTGACCGCATCATCGGCGGCAGCGCAAGCCAAACATTAGTACACCTGTTCGCCTTGAACCTTGACCGCTCAAAGGGCGCAGTAGGTACACTACTATTCAACACTACATGGACACCTCCACGTGAGTGGCTTACAGGCAACATAACCGTCAGCGGCTTCTCAGGCGGATTCTGCGCTTGGGGTCAACAAGACAAAGTCGCGGTACTATTCGGTAAAGAAAACCGAGTGCACTATGGCTTTAGTCTAGAAACAGGCAACTTCCTATGGCAAACCGAACCCGAACACTACATAAACGCTTGGGATGATAGCTTAAGCGTTGCAAGAATGATTGCCAACGGCAAATTCTACTCTACAAGCATCAGCGGAATAGTCAACTGCTATGACGTCAAAACCGGCAAAACCCTATGGACCTACGAAGCAAATGACCCATACGGTGAAGTCGCATTCAGCACCAACTGGTGGCTACGCCCAATGTTCCTCACCAACGACTACGCATACTTCGGACACCTAGAACACTCAGCCAACAACCCAAGACCAAGAGGCGCACCATTCATATGCCTCAACGCAACATCAGGCGAAGTCGTCTGGAGAATTGACGGCGCATTCCGGCAGTCACGCTGGGGTGGACGAGCAATTATGGGTGACAGCATCATCGCAACCCAAGACACCTACAACCAGCAAGTCTACGCCATCGGCAAAGGCCCAAGCGCATTGACCGTCACAGCACCAAACATCGGAGTACCCTTAGGCAGCTCAATCATGATCACCGGCACTGTCATGGATGTTTCACCAGGCACACAAAGCAACACAATGAAACTGCGGTTCCCCAACGGCGTCCCAGTCATGTCTGATGCTAGCCAAAGCGAATGGATGCTATACGTCTACAAACAATTCACCATGCCAGCAAGTGCAACAGGTGTTGACGTCGTCATAAGTGTTGTCGACGGAAACGGCAACTTCCGCGAAATCGGCACAGTCCAAACAGACACAAGCGGCACATTCAACTTAAACTGGAAACCAGACATCGCAGGCAAATACGCAGTCATCGCAAGCTTCGCAGGCTCAGGCGCATACTTCGGATCATTCAACCAAGCAGCATTCGTGGTTGACGAAGCACCACCAGCAACACCAGCACCTACACCTACGCCAGTATCAATTGCTGACACATACTTTATTCCGGCAATCGCTGGAGTAATTGTTGCAATCGCCATAGTCGGAGCTTTACTGGCGGTATTGCTGCTTAAGAAGCGCCCATAAAAACCTCAAAAAACCAAACTATCCTTCCCCTTTTTTAATTCTTGCATTTGATAAAGAATCAAATGGACAGGAAAACTTTGCCGCCAAATTATGATTAGCCTCTCTTGTGCTCCTTATTTTGCATCCCGAGTCCCGGTAAAACTTTCTAGCTGTTTTGGGTTTTTACCTGTGCAACCTCGCCGTTGTCTGCCCACAGTGTTACGATTATGCTGTTTACGCCGCCTGGGTATATCTTGTCAAGATAAAATGTAACTGTCCACTGGGGATACAGGGCGAGAGCTCCTTTAGTGTTGGGATGAAAAATAACCGAGACAGGCTCAGAAAGCACATTGAAGCTAGACACTGTTTCGCCATTGGCGCTCCAGGTAAAGCCGTTGAGGGCGTTCCTTGCGATTTGCAATGCTCGTTCGTTAGAAATGTTAACGGTGGTGCTTCCGACGGTGAACAGGAAATAGCCGTCGGTTAACTCTTTTAGAACCCGGTTTTCAAAAACTAAACTGAGGCTTTTAGGAGGCGAGAAGTCAATGTTATTTTCCGTGTGCGCCAAAAGTATGCGGGCGTTGTTTCCGTCAAAGGTTGCGGTTAGCTTTAGGTTGCCTTCTTTGATTTCTATGTTTTCCATACGGTTAACCAGTGACAGTATGCTGGTCATGTCCTCCAAGTAAGACGCGCCACTGTAAGCCCTGAACCTTTCAAGCAAACTCTTCGCTGTGTCCAAGACATTATGAGGCTGTGCGGCGGAGTAACTCGGTGTACCCTCTGGCAAGATTATTTGGTATTTGGAAAGCTGGCTGTTTCTGAACCTAAAATACACCTCTATTTGGCTATCGCTGCTGGTAAGCGAGTAACGCATAACCTCCTCAATGACTCCCCCTAAATCAGGGCGATGCTCCAATGTTCTGCTAAGCAAGGTTGCTTGGTATTTTGAAACGTCAATTTGAGTAACGTTCTGCAGGAAATTGATGGCGCTGTTTGCGCTTCCACTCCAAGACAACAGTTGATTATACTTCGACTGCAAAATCTCCTGTTCACCAGACAGCTTGTTGAGGGTGCCAAACTGCAGGTAAGTCATGCCTGCCATAACTACCAGTCCGACGAGTAGGGCTGCAAGAACTGTTTTCCACTTAAACGGAAGTGCCAAACGTTGTTTAGGTTGGATAGGCGGGGCTTCTTCCACAATCTCCATAGTGTTAACTGAAGCCACTCCGAAAGTTGATAGCTTGTAGGTGCCAATCTCGTCTTTGGTAACTAGTTCTCCGAGGTTTTCAAGATGGTAAGTTAGGTTGGAGCTTGAAACCTGAAGAAGCTCAAGCATCTCAGAAAAAGTCATGGGTTTGTCAGCTAATATTCGCAGGATTTTGCGGCGTGCAGGATGCTTAAGAGAACTAAACATGATTGAATAAATTTCTTCGTTAGCATCAGGCACTTTCGAGCCATCCCTCAATAATAATACCATGGATGAGCTAAAAACTTTGCTTAGTCAAGAAACCTTGACTTACAAAAATTGCTTTGTTCAGAAACGTTGACTAAAAAATGCTGTTTTGTCAAGAAATCCTTACAAAAACGCTTTTATCGAAACAAAAATTAACCAAAACTCAGTTTAGGAGCGATAAAAAATGTCTCGATTAGCAAAATACTGCATGAAGAATCGAATAGCCAGAAAATGTGTGACCATCAGCTCTTGGCAAATTAAACTGTTAGGTTTGGCTGTAATTTTCGTTTTGTTTGCTACAATCGCTGTTTCATCGGCGCAGGCTGAAACCTATCGTTTTGTGATCAAATGGGGTGAGGATGAAGGTGTAGGCAAGTTGGACCATCCTTATGATATTGCAATTGACAGTGCTGGAAACGCCTATGTAACTGACACCTACAACCACCGTATCGTGAAGTTCACTAGCGACGGCAAGTTTCTTGCGGCTTGGGGCAAGTACGGAACTGGCATTGGGCAATTCAACTACAGCATGGGCATAGACGTAGATAAATCAGGCAACGTTTACGTGTCAGACACCTGTAACCACCGCATTCAAATATTCACAGGCGAAGGCGGGTTCGTTACCTCGTTAGGCAGCCGCGGTTCAGGCGATGGACAATTCATCTACCCCTATGACGTTACACTTGATGAAGCTGGCAACATTTACGTTGCTGATACTGGAAACAGCCGCATCCAAAAGTTTTCCAGCACAGGAGTTTTCCTGTATAAGTGGGGCAGCCACGGCACGGGTGATGGGCAGCTGCGTTATCCGCACGGCTTAACGCTTGATGCTCAAGGAAACGTTTACGTGGGCGACTACCTCAACCACCGCGTCCAAAAATTCACTAACGATGGCAAATACATTACTCAATGGGGCAGTGACGGCACAGGCATTGGTCAATTCAGCAACACCAAAGATTTAGCTATAGATAGTCAAGGCAACGTTTACGTTTCGGACTATTGGAACCAACGCATCCAGAAGTTCACTAGAGACGGTACTTTCCTAGCTTCTTGGGGAACAAAGGGTCAAGGTGACGGCGAATTCTACATGCCTAAAGGCGTTACTATTGACAAGGCAGGTTACATCTACATAGCTGACACATCTAACAGCCGCATTCAAAAATTCAGAGTTGATCGCACTTCATTTGCAGGCATTTCCGCTTTGGCAGGCAAAATTGCCCTTCCACTAGTCGTGCTGGCTAAGTAGCTATCGGCAGTCACATGAAGCCAAACATCCCCCTTTTTTGGGAAAAATAAGTCACAATTAGAAAGAAGTTAAGGTGAAAAATAATGAAAATAAAACTCTTCCTTGCTTTACTACTGCTTACCTGTTTAGTTGTAAGCCAACAAACTGCCCAGTCAAAGTCTTGGACTCCGGGCGTTGCTAAGGGTGATTACTTCTATTTTGAAATGTACGGCGTCTACTCTTCCAACCGCTCAGACATCTTAGCGTCTATCCCATACTTTGAGCAAAATAATACCGATTGGACAAGAATCGACATAACTGATGTGCAAGGCTCAGTGATTCATCAGGTTTACACTCTGCACTTTAAGGATGGCAGCGAAGGCAGCTTTAACTTTAAAACAGACGTTAATCCAGCCAACCGAAGCAACCTTGCATTCAGCGAGAAAGGCGTACCTATCTGTACAGCCAACATAGCCGCAGGAGATGTTATTCCAACAGTTGAACTAACCATAAATGACACAACCATGAGAAGCTACCCCGATGGCTTGCGAGAAACAAACCATGCCACTTGGAACTATTCGGACGATTGGGGTGACTGCTATTTTGATGTGGAAACAGGCATGCTGGTGGAGCTTTGCCGAACCCACAGATTTGACAGCGGAGGCTCTGGCGGGGATGTTGAGAAAACTGATGTGATAAAATTGGTTGGTACCAACAGGTGGAATATCAACGAATCATCAACGCCGCCGCCTTCAGCGTTTGCCTCTGTGGTAGCTATATTTGTGCTTGCTCTCTTAGTTTTAAGCTTTAAAGTGCTGCCAAAACTTGGATAATGCTTAACTGCTGATGTGATTGCAAATTAGAAATAAATATGCCTTGCAACAACTTTGCTTAAGGCGAAACTAATGACTGATGTTGTGTTTGTATTTGAAGTTCATCAGCCGCATAGGCTAAGACGAAGCCTTTTTTGGGAAGGCAAAATCCTGAGACGGCTTTCAAAGGCTGACTTGTTTAATTACTATTTTGATAATGAGGCTGACAAGGAAATTTTCATTCGCGCCGCTCGCAAATGCTATTTTCCTTCAAACCAGATAATTCTTGACTTAATAGACAAGTACAAGCATGAGCGCAAGCAAGTTAAGTTCTCGTTTAGTGTTTCAGGCGTGTTTTTGGAACAATGCGAAATGTTCAACCCTGACCTTCTGGAGACTTTTAGGCAGCTGGCTGACACTGGGCGAGTAGAGTTTCTCAACCAAACCTACTACCACTCCATTGCAAGCCTCTACCCTGAAAAGGAAGAGTTTATTGAACAGGCAAAACTGCACAAGCAAACCGTGAAAGACTTGCTGGGTTACACTCCGACTGTTTTTGAGAACACTGAACTGCTCTACAATAACACCATCGCAAAAACGGTTGAAAAAATGGGTTACAAGGGCATTTACACGGAAGGGGTGGAGAAAATTCTGGGCGACAAATCTCCTAACTACCTCTATTCGCCGAAAGGTGCAGGCAAAATCCGCGTTCTCCTTCGGAATTACAAGTTAACTGATGATGTTGGTTTTCGTTTCAGTGCCAGATGGTGGTCAGAGTGGCCCTTGACGGCGGATAAATATGCCAAGTGGCTTGCTGCTGCGGAGGGGCAAGTCATCAACATTTTCCCTGACTACGAAACCTTCGGTGAGCATCACTGGCCGGAGACAGGCATTCATGGGTTCCTGCGGCATATGCCTGAAGCGCTTCTTGAGTACGCGCATATGAATATGGCGACGCCTTCAGAGGTCGTTGATAAATATGCGCCAGCAGGAGAAATTGACGTTCCGGAGCAGGAGGGCACGGTTTCTTGGGCAGACATCCAAAGAGACCAGACCGGATGGCTTGGCAACGTCATGCAATGGGCATACTACACCACCCTGCGCCGACTTGAACCCCTCATTCATGAAGCAGACGATAGCGAGTTTCTTAGGCTTTGGCGAGACTTCCAAACAAGCGACCACCTCTACTACATGTTCACTGCAGGAGGCGGCCCCGGCGAAGTGCATTCTTACTTTAGCCCCTATGAGTCGCCGATGGATGCTTTCGTAGCTGCCCAAACCTTGCTTAACGATTTTGAAACCCGTTTGAAAATTTCGCTGTCAACGGCAAATGAGCCTTTCCTGTTCTGCACAGGCGTTGGAAAAGAATGCTTCACTGGCATGATGGCTTGGACCTTGAAGGGATTCATAAAGGCGCTTTCAGAAATTAACACAAAAGTGCTGGAGTTCCATAACGGCAATGGTGACTTTGAAAGTTGGGCGCAAAACTCTCTAAAGGATGAGAAACTAGCTATAGCGCTTAGGGAGATTAGGGTTTCAAAGGAGAAAGGCGCTAAACTTAGAAGAGCACTTGTTGCTACTGCAAGTAGACGCTATACCGCTTTAAGTAAGCAAATGCAGGACGCCACCAAGCTTTTCTAGGTTGATGTGCATGCGTTTATAAGAGAAGTTGTCGTATTTATCAAACGGCAAGGTGCATAAAAAATGAGGGAAGAACTTCCGTTTCCAGATAAGGTTTTGCAAACACTGCATAACTTGTGCGCTACTGCCGCTGATTTGGCCAGAAGAGGCGAAGAGGTAGCGAGGCTTTTGCAGCGTGACCAAAACGAGATTGAAAGCATCCTTGACAGGTACAAGTCGGAAGGATTTGCGGAAAGCTTCATTGACAACGAAGGGAAGAAACGATACTATCTTAATGGTCGCGGAATAATCAAAGTCTGCTCGCTTTTTACGTAGTGGAATCATGCGCGTCATTATTTTTTCGTGGGAGTATCCGCCAAGAGTGGTGGGTCAACTCGCGGAGTACGTTAACGGTTTATCCGCTCTGCTCGTCAAAAATAAGGTTGAAACTAACGTTGTAACTTTCGATGATGCTGCAACCGGTTTCACTCAAGAACCTACAGGTGTAAAAACTGTCAGGCTTTCAAACCCTGTCAAAACGCACATTGGGGTGTTAACTTGGGTTTTAACCCTAAACCAAGAGGTTGAAAGAGCAGCGGCAAACATTTACCATCAAGCGGGCAAAGAAATCGACCTCATAGACGTTTACGACTGGCATTTTATTCCAGCAGCCGTCACCCTGAAAAACGGGCTGGGTATACCGTTTGTTTATTCTGTGGAGAGCTTGGAAGACCACCGTTCTCCAGCTTCAAACACGCCCTATAACATGGCTATCAAAAGCATTGAGTGGCTGGGGTTTTACGAAGCAGACGCGATAAGCGTGAAATCTCAGTGGATGAAAGATGAGATTACACGAATTTATAAGGTGCCCTCGGAAAAAATAACTGTTATTTCCTCAAGCACGAGCTCCAATCAGGGGATTAGGGATACCGTAAAACTATACAAAAAAGTGGCGGGAGACAGGAAAAATGAAAGATAAATTAAGCGTTATGATGCTGAGTTGGGAGTTCCCGCCCAGAGTCATCGGAGGCATCTCACCCCACATCTACTTCTTGTCAAAAAGCCTAGCCAAGCAAGGCGTGAAAGTTTATGTGGTTACCTGCGATTTTCCAGATGCTCCAGCACATGAAGTCATCGATGGCGTGGAAGTTTACCGTATTGATTCCTACAAGAATCCCTCGCCTGATTTTGCCACTTGGGTTTACCTGATGAATTTGAACATGCAAAAAGAAACCGCTGCCTTAACCAGGAAAATTGCTGATGACATCGATGTTTTTCACGCACATGACTGGCTTGTTGCCAACGCCGGCATAGGGTTAAAGCACATTTTTAGAAAGCCTCTCTTGGTTACTATGCACTCGACTGAGATGGGGCGAAGAGACGGCTTGCACACGACTACGGAAAAGATGATTCATGAAACCGAAGCTTGGCTAACCTATGAAGCGTGGAAAGTAATCTGTTGCAGCGACTACATGATTTCCCATGTTAAATGGGCGTTCGGTTTACCCAGTGACAAGTTGGTTATGGTTCCAAACGGCGTAAACACGCATGTTTACGAGGAAATTCAAAATGACCTTCAGGCTTTCCGAAGCAAGTATGCCTTGCCTGAAGAAAAAATCGTGCTCTACGTTGGGCGCCTCGTTTATGAGAAGGGCATTCATATCTTGATTAATGCTGTGCCCAAGATTCTGCAGAAAGCCAACGCTAAATTCATAATTGTTGGTAGCGGCTACATGAAAGAGCAACTGCTAAACATCGCCCGCAGCATGGGCTTGGAACATAAAGTGCTTTTTGAAGGCTTTGTGGATGATAAAACCTTGCTTAAACTGCAAAGGTGTGCTGACGTTTCCGTGGTGCCGTCGCTTTTTGAGCCGTTTGGCATCGTGGCGTTGGAGGCTATGGCGGCGAAAAGCCCGGTGGTTGCCTCTGACACAGGCGGCTTATCCGAAATCATTGAGCATGACGTGACAGGCGTCAAGGTTTACCCTAATAACCCTGATTCGCTGGCTTGGGGCATAACCAAAGTTCTGACAGATGATGCTTACCGAAAGCGCATCAGGGAAAACGCTTACCGAAGGGTTCAGGAGAGGTATGATTGGGAGAAAATTGCCCAGCGAACCAAAAGCATCTACGAGGGCGTCTTAGGCGAGTACTCCAAGAGCTTCTGGGCATAACTCTGCCATGGGTTTTCTCTCTTTCCTTTAGTAGTTAAATCTTGTTTTTTCTAGTATTAGAAGAAGAAATGACTGCCCTTATTCATCTTCTTCCAGCGGATTTAACTAGGCATTGCTTTTTTGTGACTGTATCTGGTTTGGGTTGCAGGTTGGTTGTGGAGATTTTCTACGAGCAGAACCGAAATTTTGATCAATTATTGAATTAAAGAAAAAACAAAGAATCGCGGTTCACTTGGCGACTAATCATACGCTTGTGTTTCGTTTGAGGTTTCAGCATTTGCTTTTTTGTGCGCCTTATTATGAAGAGTGCTGCGATGGCGATGACTGCTATTGCGATGATTGCTCCGGCAATGGGTACTGTGAGTAACTCTGAGTTTTGTTGGGCTTCAGTGAATTCTATGATCACTTGGTGCGTGCTAAACTGTGTGATAGACCAAACGTAATAGCTTTCTGCGTCCTCACCGCAGCCTTGGTTTTGACAGGCATTCAAGATTAAATAGCAACTATTATTTAGTAACCCATTTCTAGGCTGGACCTCAAGAATCCTTAGGCTTAACAATTCAATCGTGCAATCTCTTTCATGTAAAAAAGACTATATCCATCTGTGCTAGAACCATTACTTGTCTGACTAGAAAAAAAGGCGACGCTGCACTCGAGCAGCCTGCATCTAGACATACAAACTTTGCTACTTGTACAACGCATGCAACTTTTTCTAGTCCTCAGTTTAGTTTGATAGGAGGCATGATACCACAAGAAGGATTTGGTTTCCAGTTTACCCCTTATTCGGCACTAAACTCTGTTAGTGCTTCTTTGTAATCCTAGACCAAAAAATATGGAGGAAAAAAATTGAACAGAAAAACATCCCTTATAACATTTTCAACAGTTATACTTTTTGCCATACTGCTTTTTGCTCAAATCCAAACATCCCAGCAACAAACCTTCACCTACACGGTTGTAACCAAACCGATTCAGGCTGCAGGAGTTGCGCCAGACGGAACCTTGTATGCAGGAGCCTTTGGCAGCATCTACAAAAGCAACGATAGAGGGCAAACTTGGTCTTCGGCGCTGAAAACCATTCCTAACGCTGATTACGGCACAGTTTATGTTTCAGCTAACGGCTACATTTATTTTTCATGGGCAGGAAACAGCATCAGCCAATCGAACACGGGACTTTGGCGCAGCACAAATGAAGGCCAAACTTGGACAAGAACACTAGCCCTTGGCACCTCTGAATGCATCTGGGGAATCGACCAGGACAGCAACGGCAACTTGTACGCTGGCGTCTACACATGCGGGTCCTTGAACTCTAACGCAAGAATCTACAAAAGCGAAAACAACGGCCAAACATGGAACTCCGTCTACTACGATTCCGTGGCACGGCATGTGCACTGTATAAAGGTCGATCCAAACAACAATTACATCTACGCCTCAGTAGGAGACGACTTCGGTTCCTGGAGAACTTGCTACATAACCCGATCAGTTGACGGCGGCTTAAGCTGGACAAAAATACTCAGCGGTATGCCTCAAATAGTAGCCATTGAAATCACGCCAAACGCCAGACTCTTCGGCACAGACTCCCCTTCAAACGGGCAAATCTTCCGAACAACCAACGACGTAACATACAGTCAGGTGCTTAACACCGGCGCCAAGTCATACTGTTTTTGGATAAGAAAAAATGACTTAGACAACACAGTGTACGCTGGTTTTTGCGGCAGCGAAGGCACGCCCAGAAACGGCGGAATCTACGCAAGCCAAGACAATGGGCTAAGCTGGACGCTGGTGCGGAATCTTCAAGTGCCAAGCCCTTATGACGGCACAACGTCTTCAAGCAACTTTGTCGACGGCTACATGTATTACGAT
>QYYE01000058.1 GCA_003589585.1 Candidatus Bathyarchaeota archaeon | reverse complement strand
ATGACTTTTTTGTTACTATTTTTCTCTTGACTCATCTGTTCCCATCCACTTTTCTTAACGATAAATACTGATTGTATAAATAATTTTTTCCAGATTCGACCCTAACATTGCCCACTAAGCCCCTCTTGCCTTAGTATTTGATGCTTAAGTACAACAGGATGGACAGTGCTACTAGCTCAAACATGTCTGGCAAAAAGGCAAACGGTCCCAAACCAAATGCGCCGAAACCAGCCCACGAAACAATGAAAGGACTCCACGCTACCTCCTTTACAAAAAAGAACATGGCAAAAAGCACTAGCCCAATAGTGAACTGTGACCTAGTTTTTAGGTAAATACCGACGTAGTTGATTATCAACACGAGTATAAGCGCCATGTTGAGCGTGGAAAGCAAAGTTCGAGCAATGTAGAACAATTCTATATCAGCAGCATTAATCCTGACGGATCTAGGCACAAACGGATAAAATGAAACTCTTGCTTGACTAGCAAAATATGCTGCAACTATAATTACTACTGAAGCAGTTAAGGCTAACAAAATGATAAACAGTATCCAAATTATTTGGTTTCTACCTGTTTGGTTATCATCCATTTGGTTCATTTTTTGCTTTTCTCCTTTTTCTACTTTTTCCCGATTTTATTCATAATCTCCTCAAACAGCCCGTAATTATCCTCCAAAGCTTGCGATAGAAAATATGTTGCACCATACCTGTCACCAATGGAAGTTATGATTCTGTTCTTCTCAAGCACCTCAAGGTGATGCCGCATCGTTTTATAATCCATTTTAAGCAAAGTTGCCAGCTGATTAGCGTTCTGAGGAGTTTCCTTTAACGTCTTGATAATTTTTGCACGAGTCGGTCCGCCTCTTGTACCTGTGATTAGCCACCCGAGCAGATACTTTAGCGACCGAACATTTGCAGACACATTGAACGCTCCGTGCAAGATACTGTCACTCCTAACTCTTTTTTAAGTAATAAAGCTGTTCCCAAATTGAGTTTGGGGAAAATTATGGACTTAAATTGGGTATAATTCTGAAAAATCGTTTAATAATTTTCTGCTTACCCGTTTTTTGGCGATAAGGAGGTGAATGACATGAACGGAAAAAGCAAGGCTTTAGTTTTACTTTCAATTGTACTCTTGGCTGCGGTTGCTGGAAGCCTCATCTTTGCTGCTCAATCGACAGTTTTGGCGGACACGAGCAACTCAACCGATACCAACACGACTGACACAGAGTCAACCACTGTAACGGCAGATGAAGACTTCGTTGATTCATCCTTCATGATAAGTGGCAAGTGCATGATGGGAAGAGAGTTCGGAGGTGGTTTTAGAGGACCAGAACGAGGAGGATTTGGCGGTTTTGGACAGATTCAGGTTAGCGAAGAATTCCAGCAGAAAGTAACTGCTATTGCGGAAGGCGATGAAGATGTTCAGCAATTACTAGACGATGGCTACACTGTTACTGCAATAAAACCCATAATTCAAACAACGATTGATGGCGAGGGCTTAGTTGTGGCAAAAGCGGCAAGCGCAGTGCTGATGCTTCAAAATGGCACTGTTGGCAGGGCAACGGTTACGGTTGATATAGACCAGTCGAAGGTAACGCAAATAGTAATCATGACCAGAACAGTCATCGAGAAATGAATAACATACCCTTAACAAATTAGCCTATCCCCCCTCTAACCCTCCCTTTTTTATCAAACCGTTTTTTCCCAAATGCAAGTCAAACTGGATTGCAAAAGCGCAGGCTTGATTCGGGTGCAATTTGGGTGAGATTTTGAAAAATAATTTAATAACAAATCGAAGGTAAGCAAGGTAGACCGCCAAGAAGAGAGACAAAAAATGGCTTAGCAAAGCGCCATAGCCGCCATAAACTGCCCAAATTACTCCCTTCGTCTCTCTTTTTGGTCGGCAACCAACAGGTGACACATCTTGGGAATAGTGACCAGAGCAATTCGAAACATTTCAAGAAGGAAAATGCGAGCATTACTTGTAATTATAGCGTTAGGCTTCTCCATGGCTATAATGATTTCCATTCCAGCTGGAGTCTTTGCTAATCAAGAAGCAGCCCAGGACCTAACAGACAACCTAAGCAACATTATTAGCCAAACAGGAGCAACAATCAACCAAACCCTAACACAAATAGAGTGCAGTTTAGCGCCAGACATGGCGGGTTACGGATTCTCAAGACCAGACATAAGCACGACTTCTCCAGGACAACCTGGTCAAGCTCCCGACGTTCGAGTTTTTGACCCAAGCCAATTCGGCGGCGGAGCAGTATCTGGCATGTTTGGCGGCGGCGCATTTGCTGGTGGTCAAGCGAACCCAATGAACGAAAGCCTATACACGGATATCAGCTCTTTAGCAGGTGTGGCTGCTGTTGCGCCCATTCTGCAAGCGTCTCAGGGACAGAATGTTACAATGGAACGTATGGGTCGAACATACACTCGTCTCGTACCCGATTATGTCATCGAAGGTATACCGTTAACCTTAGAGGTCATTGATAATTATCCTATTCTGCCAACAAACATCACCGCGGGTAGAAACTTGCAGGCTGGAGACAGTGGAGTTGTACTGCTAAGCGAAAATAACTCAGCATTCTTTGAGGCTGGAGTTGGTGACTCTATTACCATTTTAGACCAAACCTTTACAGTAATAGGCATACATGGCACATCAAGCGTTTCAGACTTAACCACCTTGTACATGAACCTCTCTGATGCTCAAGCAGTAACCAACAACACTGGATTCATCACTAGTCTTAAAGTGTTTGCTGAAAGCAGTTCACTTGTAACTCAAATTTCAAATGAAATAAGTTCTCTTCATCCAGAATTGACTGTTTCTACCGCTCAACAACGCCTAGACCAACTTACTTCCCTGCAGACAATGTACAATACAACATTGGAAAACGCTGAAGCCTCACTAGGTCAAACCCAAGCCTTAGCAATTCAAGAAATACTCGTGGTCATTTCAGCCACTAGCCTGATAGTTCTCTTTGTAATGCTCTACACTGTTAGAGAAAGAACCAAAGAAATAGGAACCCTCAAAGCAATAGGCTTTAGCAACACAACCGTAATGAGCCAATTCATGCTTGAAGGAGTCCTGCTAAGCCTAATGGCGGGCGTAGTGGGCATTGCAATCGGTGTTATCGCGGCACCAACGTTATCATCACTGTTACTTCCAAGCGTAAACCTGTTCGGAACAACCTCAGGTGGAGGGTTCTTTGCAAATCCTCAACCTTTAAGCGCGACTGCAGCGGTGAACCCTCAACTTATACTGTTAGCCTTTGGTGCATCCTTACTGCTCGGGGCGCTGGGCAGTTTGTATCCGTCATGGAGAGCCGCAAAAATCCGACCGGCAGAGGCGATGAAATACGAGTAAACCAGTTCTTCGAATAGAAAATCTATCTAAAACATACATGCTTGGCAAACGAGAAGTACCAGCCCTATCAAACCTGAACCTGACGGTGAACGCTGGCGAGTTCATAGCAATCATGGGACCCTCAGGCTCAGGAAAAACCACTCTACTAAACGTCATAGGCTGTATTGACAAACCTACCAACGGGCAAGTTCTCTTGGATGGCATTGACGTCGGAAGAATGCCTGAAAGCCAACTTTACAAGATAAGAAGAGACAAAATGGGTTTTGTTTTTCAAACATTCAACTTGCTGCCATACCTGAATGCGAGAGAAAACGTTGAGTTGCCCATGGAAGGGCGCATCAAATCAAAAAACGAACGTAAACAGAAAGCCAGTAACCTCTTGCAATTAGTGGGCATTTCAGGAAGAGAAAACCATCGACCCCAACGACTCAGCGCTGGTGAGCAGCAAAGAGTAGCAATTGCACGAGCCTTAGCCAATAACCCAGCAATAATTCTCGCTGACGAACCCACCGGCAACCTGGATAGCCAAAACAAGCAAGAAATCATCAAGCTTCTGGCAAACCTTAACCTAAACCAAGGCACCACCATAATAATGGTCACGCATGATAGCCAAGCAGCAAATCACACAGAGCGAATGCTTCTGCTCAAAGATGGAAAAATACTCAAGGAGAAACAGGGATTGCAAACATTAAAAAAACGCAAAACCCCCTGACTGGACAGCATGCCATCGACACAACCATTCTGAAACAAAAAAAAATTAAAAATCGATTGTTTGGTGGGCCGGACCGGATTCGGACCGGCGACCTTCTGCACGTCAAGCAGATGTCCTAACCAGGCTAGACGACCGGCCCACGTTTGCTCTATTTCTACATTGTTTTCCTGTATATAGGCGCTTCGTCTGCTTTGGGTTGCAGTGCACTATTCAAATTTCCTGCTTCTATTAAACTATTTCCCAACTTCGGCGGCTATCGTAAAGTAGCGCGTAGGAAGGGCTTGGGCGTTGTATAACAATTATTAAGCCACCTCAGCATAATATATTATTAATAAGCGGGTAAGTATCTATGGCAACCGATGAAGTGCTCTCCTTACTTGTAGAATTCATAAACAAGAATTCTAACGTCGTCGACATCCAATGGGACCGACGGATGAGCCCCCGCTTGCTCTTTAACCCCTACTCAGAGAGCTATGAGGAGCGGAAAAAAATTGCTCATTACTTTCTTCTCGCTTCTTCCATACTTGATGATACAGTTGTTAATTACCCTGAAAACGCCCGAATGCTTCTCGCTTACCTCCATGAAGTATTTGGCAGCAGCCTGTTTGAAGTAAAAAAGGCTCACATATTTGAAGAAGAAATTGTGAAATCTGACTTTTATGACGATTTAGGACCCAACAAGAAAGCAGCCTCAGAAGTCTTAGCTTCTGTCAACCTGTTTATTCGAAATAAAGCGGAAAGAAACCTGCTCAAATATGCTCAAGGATTCACTAAACCCATTGATTTTGTAGAGGATATAGCGCAAAACATCCCTGCCTTTGCTGGAACCCATAAGGACCGAGCTTGGATTTACATGCGCTGGATGGTTCGGTCTTCGCCTGACCTGCAAATCTACGACCATCTTTTGCCCGAAGACCTCTATGTGCCCTTAACTAGAGAGAACGCGAATGTTGCTGCAAGCTTGGGGCTAATAAATACGGCGTCGCTTTCTTTGTGGAAGGATGAGAAAACAGCAAATGAAGCCAGACAAAAAATAACTGATTTTGCAAAACGCCTCTTCCCTCAAGATCCGGCTAAAGTGGATTACCCCTTCTTCCTCTTAGGCAGGTGGTTGAAACAAAAAAACCTGAATCGGTATACGCTGAAAACCGCGTTGGATTTTCTTGATCGTATGCAGAAAATCACGGGGCAATCACAGTCTTATTATCAGAAGATGAGCCGTTACAAGAGTGGGTGGGAGAAAAAAACTGCCCTCACTCTTCTAAAAATGCACATACCATATGGTTATGAAACAATTAGTTTTCCGCTCCCTAACGCCAACGAGGTTTACACACCTGACTTCATTTTAGAAAAGACGGTCCAAGGGAGAAAAATCATACTTGAGCCACATTTTGAGATGACAAAAAAACAAGCTAGAAAGTACTCACTTTTCAAAAGAACGTATGGGCACAAGTTTCTCTTAATTTTGCTGCTGAAAAACGACTTGATTCCGCTCTATCATCAGCGTAAAATCTTGACCGATGATGTGTGTGATGATGTGTGGCCAATCGAGTTCATTCATTTGTTAGTGGAGCGAATCCGAAGGGGAACATACGGACAATAAAAACAACTCTTTCTCTTGACTGGAAGCTTTTTTCTAGTTTTTCAACATCTAATCGCTATAGAAAACGCCAATACTGACTACCCCTCTTAGGTTCCTTCAATAAGTTTCTAATATGAGCCAAATAAACCCAAGTCACTATCATCTGCCCCTAATACAAATTAGAGAGAACTCACTTTTAACAGCCCTTAATAAGAAGCAAACCCAGTAAAGCTGACTAATATGCCACAAGACAACTTCAAACCAATCATCGTCCATCTGATTCTCAGCGGAAAGCAGGAAGAAGCCCTGGAACTGCTGGCTAAAAACTACAAGGTAACCACGCCCAAACTCAAAGTTGGCTTGCCGAAAAAGCATAAAATTAAAGCGCTCGGCTGCTACACTGCCAAAAACCAAACCATTTCAGTTCAAAACAGCGACACCATGGCTAATCCTTTCGTAATTCTCCACGAGTTCTATCATCATCTTCGCAGTAAAGCGGTTGATAGGATGCACCGGGGCACAGAGAGAAATGCTGACAAATTTGCCCTTGAATTCATTGATGCCTACAGAGCATTAGGAGCTTAGGAACTTTTACTCCTTGGTTAATTGCAGGGGCAGCTTTTCTCCCTGCGCATTATACACTACAACGTCTTGCTCGCTTGTGTAGGGGTAACCCACAATCATCATAATCCTGCCGAAAAAGTGGTTAAAGTCGACATCGGAAGGCGTCTTGTTTCCTGAAGGGTGAGAGTGGACGGTGCCGACCAACGAGAAATCCATGGGCAGCAGGTGCAGGGGGTAATTGGCAAACCCGTGCCCGTATGTAGCCAGAGGTGGAACCACGAGTTCGGATATGTGGATGGTGTCTTTTTTCTTTTTGCCCCTCAGCATCAGAATGGTTTCTTTTGGGTGAAGGTACTTTGCGCCCTCAAAGATGGTGTTTAGCAGCTCTATGCTCATGGAGACAGTGGTGATGTTTGCCATAACACGCGCAGTACTCAAAGCGCCTTATTACCTTTACGAAAGGCGGCGGCTACAGCAAAAACAGAAATAAACAAGAAGACTCATTACACTAAAAACAGTGCCGGGATGGCAGAGTGGTTAACGCGCGGGCCTTGAGAGCCCGTGGATCATCCGGTCCGCATGGGTTCGAATCCCATTCCCGGCGCCTTCTTTTCCACAAAACTGCTTTAACCAGACACAGTCATCCAAGTTCAAAGGTGGTGATGCCGTAAATTTTGTCCAGCGGCAATGCAGGGGCTGTTTTAGTGTACATTCTTGCCGTGCTAAAAACAGGATTCATGAGTTTTTTCTGTGCAAGTTCAGCTGCTGCCCTGTTTGGCTCTGGCACATCCAAGAAAACGTCCTCTCTAGGCACAGTTGACACCAGGCTGTTAAGGAGGGCTTCTGCAACATCTGTTTCACTCGCAAATAAAGGTCCGATTTTGTGTCCCTGTATGCACTTGCGTATAACTCCATAGCCAAGGATTTCACGTCTTCCGTTTTCTCTAACCATGAAAGCGCTAGCATCTTTCTGGTAGAGCCAACATTCCAGAAACCTCGGTCTTTTTGCAGGGAAGAACTTTGAATCAAAGGCAACTATCTCCTCGAAATCTTCTTTGGCTATGGGTAAGCAGCGGTCTGAGGGCTCTCCTTTAATGCTTCCCGCATATCGCGTGTTGTTGTGGGCGAAGGCAAAACCTTGCTCTTCATACTTCTTTTGCATCAAAACACGCCGTAAAGACCCAGATTGATGTCTCTGCAACTGTCGAGCACAAAGCGTTGCATCTGGGAACCTATGCCCTTGCCTCTCAAATCAGGCCGCACAATGTAGAGTCCTTCAAAAGCAAAATCCCCTGAATACTTAACCACTGACACTGTTCCAACGATTTCACCGTTGATTTTGGCAGCGTAGAAACCGTTTGGGTCGGCGTGGAAGAAGCATTGTGCGTCATGTATGCCAGGGTTCCAGCCTTCTCTTTGAGCCCAATCAATGGCAACATTGACCTCACTGCGTGTCATGGGTTCAATTGTTACTTGCTGGCTGCTGTGAGGGTTCATGGTAAAGGAGTTGTGCTTACTTGCTTATTTAACTGCTGAATTGTTCCTAATGGTTCAGACGCCTGTTTTAGCCTTTGAGATGACTTTTTTGCGTCGAATTATCGAAGTCGAACGAACATTAAATATACATTGTTGGTTGAAGAGCAGGACAGCGACAAAGCAGCTACTAAGCATTCAATTAACTGTTGCCGAGGAAAAAAAGTTACCTCTTAAAGGCAACAACCAGTCTTTTTTGCCCCATAATTTAGCCTTCCAAGGGCGCAAATTGCTTTTTTTAGCGCTGTTTTTCTGTCGGGAGGCTTCTAAAGCGCGCATAGGGAGCAGTTTGGTTGACGAAGCCTTTTTTGCTGTTGCGAAAAACTACCGAATGTTCACTTTTTACACTAAAACGATAAAAAAGCAAGCTAATCATCTTTAAAAATTAAAAGAAGTGTTAACATTTGGCGCTTTTTTCTTTCTTTGGCGGGCTGAAAGCTACGAAGCTTAAGGACTTGCATCAGCGACGAAGGGTTTTTCAATACTGAAAAGGGTTAATAGTTGTGTGTGGTAAATCTGCAAGCAATAGATTAACAAAGAATGCTGATGGATGCAGGCGGTGTACTGGTTGGTTTGGGATAGATTAGTTGCAAATGGCTTCAAAATATGTTTGGTTGATGCTTTTGTATACCGCTCAGTTAAGGCTTTGCATGGGTATGCCTTAAAGGCTGGTGCATTTTGCCTGTTTTTTGCCTCATTCATTTCAATTTTTATGAGGAACTTCCATGAGTGCTGAGCGTAACCTGTTAATTTCGCTCCTGAAACTGACCAAAGAGGGTTCAGTTTTAACTGAAACTGTCAATAAAGACGCCCGAGTGCCCCTCGCTATTGCTTCAAAATTGCTTGAAAAACTGCAAAACGAAGAGCTCATTTATTTGAAATCAGGCAGCGTTGAGGCAGACAGCAACGGCAGACTCAAACTAGCCGTCAAAGCAGCAACCTTAGGCGCCGACATCGAACGCGTAAGCAACTTGCTGTGCTGGCAAGAGTTTGAAGCAATCGCCGCTTTAGCCCTAAAAAACAACGGCTACACAGTAGCAAACAATGTACGCTTCAAGCATGCAGGGCGCAAGTGGGAAATTGACGCGGTTGGCTGCAAGAAACCCTTGGTCGTCTGCATCGATTGCAAGCATTGGCAGCGTGGTTTGTCGCCTTCTGCTCTTAGGCGAATTGTGGATTCGCAGGTGGAAAGAACGCAAGCTTTGGCTGATTCGCTGCCGGGTGTGGGCTTGAAAATGGAGTGTGCAAAGTGGAGTAATGCAAAGTTCTTGCCTGTCATACTATCGCTCATACCGACCAGCTTCAAATTCTACAATAATGTTCCAATCGTGCCCATTCTGCAACTGCAGGACTTTCTATACCAACTGCCCGCTTACACAGAAACCCTAAAAACATTCCATAAAAAATTCAACAAGTTAAGCCATGATTTTCAGAATTGAAGCCTTAGCAAACCGTAATGCAGGATAAAGGCTAAGCAGGAACATTCCAGCCAAAGCCAGGGTAAGCCAAGCTGCAATTACCAACACAGTAAAGCTTGTAACTAGCGGGTTAGCCATTAAAATAATCAAAGTGGTCATGATGCCAAATGATGTTCCAACTGCAAAGCTTGAAGCAAGCACAATCAAGCTTTGAATGGATAAAACTTCGATAACTATTTTCGGTTTAGCCCCAACAGCCCGCAGAATGGCAAATTCCTGGCGTTGCTCATCCAAGGAAAGAATGATGTAACCTACTAAGCATAAGGCAGCAGAAGCCAAGGTGAAGAGGGGCAATAGCATAATCGTCGACCATGTTGAGCTTAGAAAATTCTTGTTTGCTTCAACCGTTTCTTTTAGCTCAAAAACGTCCAAACTTTGATCTGCGGCTTGGATTATGCTTTTGATTTCTGCTATGATTGGCACTCGGTCAACTTGATCGTTTAGCTTAATGAGCAGAAGGTTGGGTTTATGGTTACATGTGATGTTGCCAAGTTTCGCTATATCGACATAGGTGACTTCGCCATTGTTTAAGGGGTCGATGCAGATGCCGACGATTCTAAAGCTTCGATTTTGAAACTCGATGCTTTGCACCAGCGGATCAGACAGAAAAATTCTTTTCACAGGGTTGGGTGAGTACATCAAGTGGGCAATGGAATCGCCGATAACTGCCTCCAACTCATCGCCTGAAAGTAAGAATCGGCCCTGCATTGACCAATCTCCTGTGAGTTTTTGTGGGTCTACACCGATTATGAGTGATTCTCCTTGTCTTCTATCGCCAACAGGCAGAGTGGTTAAGGTCTCCGGGTCAATGGTGAAGTTGGAGATTTCCCTAACATGCCCATGCAAAACAAGCCGAGAATCCACAAGGCTAATCCCCGATAAAGCATTTAACTGCCCAATAACTGCTTCTGGAATAGCCAGGTTTGGGTCTGAATAGTCAAAATCGTCTGTTTCCTTTGCACCCGAGAACTTACTCAAAAGCGTTTGGTACTGGTTGCCCATGCTGCTGTAGGCTATGGCAACAATGTCTGATTTCACAGGTAGCTCAACCCACGAGACCGTGGTGTCGCTGGCGATTATGCCTCCAGCAATCGACACCGTTAGCAACATAAAAACGATTGAGAGCAAAATTGCGATTCGTATGGTTGCAGATTGCCTACGAGCGAGGCTTCTTGAGGCAACTCGCCATGTTAAAGCAGACCTTGATGTAGGCTTGAACCTCTTTGAACTGGCCAAGCCGTAGTAGTTAACAGGTGACAGCGCCGCTACAGGAGACATTTTTGCGGCGTTAAGCAAGGGTTTGATACCAAAAACCAGAGACAAAGCAAAAAATGCAGCGAAAACCGCGGGTGCGAACCCAAAATTCGGCAAAACATATCCTTGAAAAACCCAGTTAGCCACGGCAAAATCAGCTAAAAAGCCAAAAACAATGCCTAAGATGCACCCAGCGGAAGTTGTGATGAGGAGCTCAGTTAGGAAGTATCCAGCGACAAGACTGTTTGGGCAGCCAGCAGCCTTTATTAGACCAAAGTCTCGCGTTCTCTGTGTCATCATTAGGAAGACTATAAAGGAAGTTAGCACTGCACCAACAGCAAAAATTAAGACTCCAATAAACAGCAAGAATTGAGAAAATATGGCGGTTAAGCCTAAAGTTAAGGTGCCTGATGCAGTGGCTATGCCTAAATCTAGGCGACTGCTGAAAAGCAAAAGAAACAATGTTGCGGTGATGCTTAAGGTTAGGGTGGTTATGGTTAGGCTTGTTTGAAGTTTCCTTCGCAATAGATCGTTTACTGGAAACGTTCTGCTACTCATTTGCACTCGCCAAATGCCCCTCTTCTAGACACAGAACTTGGTCGGCTAAGCGCCGTATTTCTTGGTCATGGGTTGAAACGATAACGGTTTTTCCCTCTGCTTTTAGCATCTGAAGCACCTGAAGGATTTTTTGAGCATTCTTTGCATCCAGATTGCCTGTAGGTTCATCGGCCAGAATCAACTCTGGGTCATTTGCTAATGCCCTGGCAAAGGCTACGCGTTGCTGTTCGCCGCCGCTTAGCTGTGCTGAAAAATGGGTCGCCCGGTCTTCCAATCCGACTGTTTTGAGAAGTTCGTTGACTCTGTTTTCTATTTCTTCTTCTGGCTTTTGGGTCCACTCCATTGGGAACGCAATGTTCTCAGCCACTGTTAAGGTTGAAACCAAATTGTACGATTGAAACACAAAGCCCACATGGTTGCAGCGGAAATCAGACAGCGCATCCTCATCCTGCTCAGCCAAGTCCTGCCCGCCAACAATTATTTTCCCGCTTGTTGGTTTGTCGATTCCGCTTATAATGTTGAGTAGGGTTGTTTTACCTGAGCCGGAAGGTCCACAGAGTACGACAAACTTTGCTTTCGGTATGGTTAGATTTATGTTTTTTAGGACTGCAAGTTTCCTGTCGCCCACCTGATAGACCTTGTTTAAGGCTTTTGTAAAAACCATGAGGTCTTCAGTTTCTTCCTTTCGCATACCTCTTCCGCCTACATTTAGATTTATGTGTTTGTTGAGGCAAAAGGTTTTGCTTTTCGATAATAAGGTTGAGGTACGTTCCCTTACATAGAGTCAGGGTAGCAGGTTTCGAGGTTCAGGTTTCCACGGTCGCGCTTGAGAATCCTGACCTTGTCGGGCAACTTGTCTTTTTCCCAATCCGTCCAGCTGATTTCTTTAAAGAGCCATTTCTTGCCTAAGTGCGCTGCAACGACCGCGTGTTTGTGTTCTTTTTCTGAGGGGATGAATTGGTCGAGGAATCGGAAGAGTTTGTCGATTTGTGGCTTTGGGAAGTAGGCGTAGTAGCTGGCGTTTTTTACTTCAAAAGCGTAGGTGTGAAGGCCTTTGCGTGCCATGATGTCTGG
>QYYE01000057.1 GCA_003589585.1 Candidatus Bathyarchaeota archaeon | reverse complement strand
CGGCGTATGCATGACCATGATATTAGTTGTTTGTGCGTGGTTGATGGTGAGCGGTTGGTTGGTATTGTGACGAAGTTGGATTTTTTGGAGCCGATTGCTGCTTTGGAGCGTGAGGGTGTTGCTAGGCGGTTGATGGTGCAGTTTGGTTTGAAGGGTGTTGATGTTTCGCCTGATCAGCAGGGTTTTATGATGGATGAGTTTGATTCTTTTGTGCGCAAGTATGAGGATGCGTTTGAGTTGGGAACGTTGTTTGTGTACATGAAGACGCATGGTAGCACGAGTTTACGTGGTTTGCCGTTGATTCATTGTCGGCTGCAGTTTCGCACTGTTCGGGGAACTTACGTGAGTTCCAGCGAAGGTTGGGGTGTTGAGCCGACTTTTCGGTTAGCGCTGGATCGTTTGGAGCGGCGTTTGCTGCGCAGCAAGGAGCTGGTTGAGTTTAATCCCAAGTTTGCCCGGGACTATCTGCGTAAGGTGGGTTTGCCTCAGGAAGAAGAAATCTAGCAAGATTCATGGCTTGTTAGAAAGGGTTTGTTGCTCTGCCATAGACCCCATCCCCCTATAAAAAGCGCTGATTTTCAACATGCTAATGAACGCAGAAAACGCCAATACCGACCTACCCCTCCTAAGGATTTTGCGCATGTGCCATTTTTCATTTTTCGCACGGCTCCGAGCGCATGCTTCTCCCCTCTATCGATTTTTGCATACATCCGATTTTTGGATGCAATGTGATGGTGATGGCGGAAAACGCGCCCAAACAAAGCTTTTTTGTGACATACTTTGTGGGAAGGCTCATTCGCCCTTTACGGGGATTTGCTTCATCGCAGTTACCACTGCCCTTGTAGATAAACTGTCGATTAATAACTTGCTAAAGAGCGGTTATTTTGTTTTAATGGTGTAGTCTGCTTCGAATGTTCTTGGGTTTACCTGCCTTGTTTTTGCCACCTTCAACTCAGCCTTATCAGTTAAGGCTTTGAAGTCATACGCGAAGTCTTCTATGTATTCTCGCACACCACAGCTATAGCAGAACGAGCCAGTGAAGGATATGGTAACCATGGCAGGGGACACAAATACAAGTTTGGCGATGGCTTCAGGGCTTTTAAAACGGTTGTAGATGAGGATGGTTTTGCGCACAACCGTCTCTAACTCAGCTTCGGTCAGCATTGCTAAACAGGAATCCTCGACCCGTCAAAGCCCAACTTCGAGACCCCGAGCTCGTCCTTGACTTCCCGCAGCTGCGCAGCTGTAAACACTGGGCCGTCACGGCATACACGGTACTTGCCAATCATGCAGCTTCCGCAAAGACCAATGCCGCAACGCATAAGCCTCTCCAAACTTGCCTCCAACGGCAACTTGCGCTGCTCAGTTATTTCAAAAATCTTCTTCACCATAACCTCTGGTCCGCAAGTGTATATCATGTCGAAGTGTTCTCTGTCAAGCAGGCTTGCCAATGGCTCTGTTACTAGGCATTGCAGTCCAGCCGTGCCGTCCTCAGTGGTGGTAATCAGGCTTTTTTCGTTGCAGATTCCGCCGAGTTCGCGCACAAACAACAACTCATCCTTGGTTTTGGCGCCTTCCACAAAGGAGAGCCGTTCAGTCTTCGCTGAGAGTTGCCTTGCCAAAAACAGTAGTGGTGCAACACCCGTTCCGCCGCCAACTAGCAGTATTCTGCCACGGCTCTCAGTGAAACTGTTGCCAAACGGACCGCGAACACCAACTGTGGCGCCCGCCTCCATGCCGTGCAAGTGCCTAGTTGCATCTCCCACTACTTTGACGCTGACGGAAACCAGTCCGTTTTTGGCTTCCATTATGCTTAGCGGAATCTCGTCTATGCCGGGAATCCACAGCATCAAGAACTGCCCTGGCTTGGCTTTGCAGCATAATCGGTCGGGCAACACGTAGGTTTTAACGGTGGGGCTTTCGGTTCGTATCTGCACTATCTCTGTGGTTCGCAAGGTGTTAGCTGCGGTGAGCCAAGCCGACAAGTTCTTTCACACTCCCTAAATGTTTACGTCTCAAATAAGACAACACACCTCGATTAACAGCATTAAAAATGCCCTCGTCAAATGCAACCGCTGAACCAATTTGCACTGCTGAGGCACCGGCCAAGAAGAATTCCACAGCATCGCTCCAGCTACTTATGCCGCCGCAGCCGATTATGGGCACATCCGGCAACTCCTCAAAAATATCCCAAACACACCGCAGCGCCACGGGCTTAACCGCCGCCCCAGACAACCCACCCTTCACATTAGCCAACACGGGACGAGTTGTTTCCACATCAATTGCCACTGCCTTCAGCGTGTTCACCGCCGTCAACGCATCTGCGCCTGCCTCAACCGCTGCCCGCCCAAGCAGGGCAATGTCAGAAACGTTTGGCGAGAGCTTCACAATCAAAGGCACATCTATGACAGCTTTCACGTTTTCCACAACTTCTTTTAGGATTTTTGGGTCCTGGCCAATTTCAGCGCCTGTCTGGCGTACATGGGGGCAAGATACGTTGAGTTCCACAGCGTCGGCACCTGCAGAAGCCGCCTTCTTAGCCACACCTGCATATTCTTGGGCGGAGTAGCCGAAAACGCTGACCACCAATGGCGCCCGCAAGACGGTTTTACAATGCCCAATCTCTTGCACGTATACGCCGATACCTGGATTGGGCAGACCCATAGCATTTAAGAACCCAGCCTCAGCTTGCACCAGCGTCGGATTAACATATCCCACCCGAGGTTCAACGCCAATGGATTTGGTTACCACTGCGCCAGCTCCAGCCCGAACCACGCGGTCAAGGGACTCCGCGGAGTAACCCAGCACGCCAGACGCCAGTATGGTCGGGTTCTCTAACTCTAAGCCAGCAAAGCTTACGCGTAACGGATTGCGCTCCAAACAACAATCACCACTTACAAACTAGTGTGTAACTTTGGAAAGATAAATCTTCGTTCCCCCTCAAAACCCTGACTGATAAAAAACTGAGTCTTTGAAGCAGTGTACAACCAGAATATGGATTAACCGCTTTTTAAAATCAAGACGAGTATTTTAACAGTTTATGTAAAAAACCCGTCGCAAAACGCTTGCTAAATAAAAAAGAGAAAAATGAGATTGAAGGGAGCCATATTAGAGCTTTATTTCTTTTTTGCGCTCTTTTTTGCTTTCTTTTTAGCAGCTTTAGCCACGTTAATGACCTCAAAGCATTAATTGACCCCAATTTATATTTAAAACTTGCTAAAGCTCAGGTTTCTTGACCCAACAGATAAACCCTTAAAAAAACAGGCGCTATAGACAAATTGACCCTAAAAACAACCGAATAAGCCTGAGCTTTTATCCATGGTTTTCTAAGCGATATTTTTTAACATTTTTATGTCAACTATCACGTTTTCTTACCAAACGCAAGCAGCATCCACATCCAAATCCCCAAACAAAAGCCTCTGCAACTCCTCAGCAATCCCAAGGCATTCAGAAAACGGTTGTTTTTTGAGTTTCCTAATCAACCGTACGTACTGAGCCAATGTTCCCATGATTAAGAGGTCAGTTTTTTGTGCTTCAAACATGCCCACGGTCTCAGAGACGGCGACATCTCCGCCTCGAGAAAGCATCTCCTGTTTTACAATGTTGGCAGCTTTGGGGTCAACTTGCTCGAACTTGACCAGCCGAAAAACCGCTTTCAGTGCCATGATTTCAGTGCCTGCTGGGTTGACATTTATTTTTTTCATTTCGGCTTTTGCCTCATCCAAATTATTGATGTGTATTATTTTGGGAGCCATGGTTTACTGTAAACTATTCCTTCTTTAAAATAGTTCACTAGGCTGGCAAGGGGTTTTTTGGAAAAGATTTATTAGCTAATGTAAAAATTTACACAGCAGTGAACAAATATTCAAAAGGCGGCAAAAGAGAATGAGCAAGATATCTAACCTAAGCACCAGAACAAAAACAATAGCCCTTATCGCAATCTTCTCAGCCCTCTACTCAATCCTAAGATACATACCAATGGGACCAATGATAGGCTTATCAGCATCATTCTCAGTTTCCGACGCCCTCGCTCCGTTATACGGCATCATTTTGGGACCATACGCAGGCGGGCTAAGCGTTATCATAGGCACTTTTACTGCTGCAGCAATGGGCAAACCCTTGGTTTTCCTGGGGCTAGATTTCCTTCCAGCATTTGTTAACGCAGTTGCCATAGGATTTCTCATAAAACGCAAATGGATACCCGTAGCACTGCTGTATGCAATCTTGCTTGGGATTTTTGTGGTAAGTCCCTACTCTCTGTTAACTGTTCAAGTCGGTTCTTTAGCGATACCGTTCATGTGGATGCATATAGTAGCTTTGGTTGTGCTGGTTTCCCCATTAAGCTTTAAAGCAATATCTAATGTTAAGAAATTCAGAATTGCTTACTTGGCGTTGAGCTTAGCCGTTTTAGCGTTTATTGGAACAATGCTTCAGCATCTGACTGGGAATTTGATTTTCCAACTTGTACTCGGTCAACCCATCGGTGGGTACGATGTCGAGAAGTTTCACGGACTTTGGAATCTGATTTTCTATGCTTACCCAGTAGAACGAATAGTCTTAGTTATCATCACCGTGTTAGTTGGTGTACCCTTGGTCAGGAGCCTAAAAAAGACAGTAATTCCATTTGAAGACAAAGCAACCGAAAAGCCTAAGCAAACAATTTAAAACTCTTTTTTTAACAGTGCTTTTTCCTGAATAATTCGTTATCCTGAATGTACTCTTTCCCTGTCTGCAGGGCTATCTCAGCTTTTGCTAGTTCACTTCCCAAATAAGCTGCGTGATCCAGCCTTGAAACCAAGCCCAACCCAACAATCCTGCCATAAATGCCCTCAGCGGTTTTTCCCTTCAAAATCTCGGCTGGTTTATCCATTTCGGCGGAAGCAAACCTCATTGCAACGATGCAGCCCTCTTCGTGGTCTACAGCTATCCTGAATATCCCCCGCTCATCCATCACCGAAGGCTCAGTTTTCCCGTTGACGGCAATAACGTTTGCCCACTCTTCGATTTCCCTGTTGTAGGGCTCTTCCAAGTGACGCTTGTCTTTGAGCACCAGCAGGTCTATTCCGAGGTCTTTGGGAACTGAGCCGCGCTTTTTTGCAAGAAACATCATCTTTGAAGCAGCAACTTCTTCTTGGACTGTGCCCTTTGCTTTGACGCTTTTTTCCGTAGCAAGAATTATGCTTGCATCCACCTCAGCGGATAATCGGGTAAGCAGAGCGTTCAAGCCCATAGAGTCGGCGTCAAACAGTTCTGTAACGTTGGAAACACCCACGAACAGTGGAACAACTGGGTTTCTGTTTGCGAATTCTCGGAAGGCAACTAAGGATTCCAAGACGTTTGAGGGTTCAAGGATTAAATCGCCCAAGACCTTGGTGAAGCCAAGACTTTTTGCTTTAGCGACAAGTTGCTCAAGCAGTTCTACTCGTTCTTGGGCTTTTTTTGGGAAGTATCCTTCCTGCTGGTTTGTTGGAATAACCACTGTGGGGAGGTTTTTTGCGAAGGGCGCGATTTCTTCGATGTTGCCTGCATCAGCGCTCAGTATCATGTCGGCGCCAGCCAAAACCGCGGCTTTGATTTCCTCTGGGTTTAGTGTGTCTATGCTTACGGGCACGTCAACCACGGCTTTGACGGCTTTCACGATGTGGGCTGCGTTCTCTGGATTGCTTGTGCCAGCCACCATCCCCACATCAACAATGTGAGCGCCAACCTCAACAAACCGCTTAGCTAACCGTTGAATCTCATCATCCTCCATCAAGGCAGCATCAACAATTTCCGCCATAACACGCATGGGAAAATCTTTGCCAATCGCCAAATTCCCAATCAGCATGCTGCCGGGTTTCTTGAGCAATTCCTCTCGGTTCTGCTCTGCCAACTCGATTTCTTGCAGGGCTTTTTGCTCAAGCTTTTCTCTTAGCGAATCGCAAGCGGGCACAACGGTTGAAAGCTGAATCTCACAAAGCGAATCTAGAACCGTTGGCAAGTCAGCGGCGTACCTTGGACCTTTAAAGGCGGGAACCCCGAACGCTTTTGAGATTTCAGATGTGTCCCCCCGGACAAGTCCTGGCACCAGAATCTGGTTAAAACTTCTAACATCCATGTTTTTGAGGGCGCAGACGATGGTTTGGGGCGTCAGAAACGCGGCTACCGGGATTTTGAGGGCAACCACTTCCGTTTCAACACTGCTTTCTTTGGAGTAGCGTTTAACCATGTCCTCTGCGAGAGTGCCAGTAATCAAAAGTACCTTCAAACCACTAATCCTCAAGTAATTTTATGCTTGCACCTGTGTTGTTTGCTTTAGCAACAAAAACCTGCCCGCCCACACCCTTGCTCAAGTAAGCCTTAACTTTAGAGAGAGCCTGTTTGGCTTGCTCTTGCTTAACCACGCCGTAGAGGGCTGGACCCCAAGAACTCTGTCCCGCGCCATAAGCGCCAATGCTGTGGAGGAACTCTATGCATTCTGCGGCTGTTTGGCTGGAGTAGGTTCCGCTTTGAGCCTGAGCAAAATACCCCCCTGTGATAACTTGGATTTTTGTCAGCGCATCACCGAAGCTTTCGATGTCATGTTCAGCTATGGCGGGAAGAAGCTTGAGCATGGTTAAATGGCAGATTTTGGCAACCTCAGAAGCTTGCATTTTTTGCAGTTTGTTGAAAGCGCGGATTTCTTCATGGTTGGCTAAGCCCTTGTTTATGTTTGGCACAGCCACGATGAAGCGCCATTCCTTGGGGAATACTTGACGATAAATCAAAGGCGGAAACTTGGTGGGGCAACCGGTATTTTTTCCCCCGTCAACCACAAACCCGCCTTTCTCAAAAATCGCTGTGCCCACGCCTGTTCTTCTGGCTCTGCCCATGGCAAGGGAAAGCTCTTGAACTGAGGCTTTCACGTTGAACAGTTTTGCAAGGGCTGTGGCTATGGCTAATGCAGTTTGGGTGCCTGAACCTAAACCAACATGGGCGGGAATGGCTTCTTTAACGTTTATGTGCACCTTTGGCGGCACTTTGTAAGCTTTGAAGAAACGGTTTGCCAAGGCAGTTGCGAGTTCGGTTTGTTGTCCTATAACAGAGAAAGCCTCTGACTGCTGGGCTTCGACGACAACGTTTGGTTGGTTAATTCCTACGCCTAACCCTCCGAACATTCGCCCTAAATCACCGTTCAAATCTACCAAACCTAAATGTAGCCGTGCAGGAGTTTTAACGTAGACCTTCAAGGCGTGTTCCTCCATGAATCGATTCTTCGTGTTAAGTCAACCATTATCTTTGTGTAAGACGAGTTTGGTGCCACTCGGTTAACCACATCGCTGCTGCTCTCTATTGTGGCTAGGAGTTTGCTAACGGTTTCTTGTTCTTTTTCATCACTGATTAAGGCTTTCACCCTTGTTGCATGAATGATAGCTTCTAAGGTGGCGGAAAACGCTCTGCAGTAAACCTGAGGATACCACTGGTTTGCAGCCACAAGCTCCACATTGAAGACCGCTTGGGTTTTCTGCTCACTAAGAGGCACCAGCTCCTTAACCGAAACCTCAATCACAGCATCCGCCATGCGCAGTTTAGGCGCATCAACGACCTGTGCTTTCTCGAACCATTCTTGCGGCAGCCTCCCGCACGGGTTTGTTTCTTTGAAAGCGGCTTTGTAGAAAATCTCTATGTTGCCTGTTAGGTTTAGGACAGCGAACCTGTTTGTTTGCAGGTTGCGGCTGGTTTGTGAGGAGTTGAAGAGGTTGATTGCGAGTTGCTGGTCGCTTTGCATGATTACTCCCATGGGCGCAGCGTTTGGCTCCATGTCGGGATTGTAGGTTGAGAGTATGGTTTCTGCTATTGTGTCTTTGGAGAAGCCTAAATCCGAGAGGTTCGTCATCAAATCAACCTTAATCATTGAGAGCATGGACTTCTTGATATTTTTTGTTTCAACCGAGTGTAAATTTTCACAAGGGATTATAAAGTTTTGCCACAATCGCAGTTGCCAATTAAAGCGCTTTTTTAGCCAAACCTGCTGGAAGGTTTTTAAGCCATCAACGTTTAAAACTATGTGGCAAAGGAGTTTTAACGAGTGTTTTCTGCAGCATCACCTAGCCATGCTTTTCGCTTTCTCGTTTGGTGGTTTGATTGGTAACAGTCACCTTGGTTTACCCATTTTTCCAGCCAACCAGAGACAACTCCATATTCAGGTTTCCACCATTAGGCTTAGGCTACTTGGCAGCCAACCTAAAAAAACACGGCATAACCGTCGAGTTGGTGGACTGCACATTTCTGAGCCGCAAACAAGCAATCGAAAAAATCAAGCAGTCAAAACCAAAGATAATCGGGTTCTACTCCATGTTCTCCATGAAAAAAACCACCTTGGAAATGGCAAGGATTGTTCGGGGAGACTGCGAGGTGCTGGTTGTGGGCGGTCCTCTGCCGACCCTTGACCCGTCAGGATACCTTGACGTTTTCGATGTGGCGGTCGTAGGCGAGGGTGAGCAGACGATGGTTGAGTTAACCGACCACTTTGAGCGGGGCTTGGGCTTCTCTAATGTGCAGGGCATAGCCTTCAAGAAAGAGGGAAAAGTCAAGTTCACCGACCAAAGAGGGCTCGTGGAGAACTTGGACAGTTTGCCCTTTCCTTCCCGAGAACTATTCGACAATACCGCGTACAAGAACTACTACCAAAAACGCTTCGGCTATACCACTTCACCGCTGATTTCTTCACGCGGCTGCCCCTTTAGCTGTGATTTCTGCAGTCGACCAGTGTTTGGACAGACCTTTCGTTCTCGCTCCCCAGACAACATTGTGGCTGAAGTAGAGGAGATTGCCTCTTTGGGGTACGAGCGGGTTTGGTTTGCCGATGACTGCTTCACACTTAACAAAAAGCACCTGCTGGAAGTCTGCGGAAAACTGGTAGGTTGCGGCGTGAATGTTGGTTGGGAATGCCTATCACGCGTGGATACCATGGATTTTGAAGTGGCGTCCCGCATGAAAGAGGCTGGCTGCATCAGAATTTACTTCGGCATCGAATCAGGCAACGATGCGGTTTTAGGTGTGATGAACAAGCGTTTCTCCGTGGCACAGGCAAAACAGGCGGTTTTCACTGCGAGAGCTGCTGGGCTTGAGATTGGCGCTTTCTTCATTGTGGGCTACCCCGACGAGAACGACAGAACCGTATTGGATACGGTGCGTTTTGCTTCGACGCTGCCGCTGAATTACCTCTCGTTCACTTTGCCCTACCCAATCCCGGGAACACCCCTGCATGAACGAGTCAGAGGCAACGGCGGCGGAGACTTGGCGGTGGACGACTGGGAGGAGCCGAAAAACTGGAGTCTAATCAGGCACAAGCTGCTTTACGCTTCAGGCTTTAGCGAGGCAAAACTTAAGTTTGCTATTGGGAAGGCTCAGGTGCAGTTTTACGGCAGAAGGTATCTTGGAAAAACTGGTTACGGCGTGGTTGGTTTGCCGTTTGAGCGGTTAACGGATTTTGCGTTTGAGCACATGAAGTGAGAAGAGGTAAGCTGGTTTTTTAGGGCGGCAAAACACCCATGCGCGAGAGTTCCTCTTTGAGGCTGTCTTTGATGTGCTTTAGACTTTGGCGTTTCTGGACATAGTCGTCGCCGCAGATTTTCTCTGTCCTAAAGTCGCTGTCTAACTGGTCAAGCTCCGCGTTTATCTCGTTTATTCTTGCCCTAAGCTGGTCCACGTAGGAAACCGCTTTCTCCTTAACAATAACCTCTGAAGGCGCCAAAGACGTTTTTATCAAGCCATCTTCGATGCGCAGTATCCTGCTTGAAGCCCGCGCCACGCTTGGGTCATGAGTAACCATCAGTATGGTTTTGCCCAACCCACGGTTAATCTTAACAAGGTACTCAACCACAATTTTCGCGTTTGCCGTGTCCAACTCTCCTGTGGGCTCATCTGCCAGCAGAACTGGCGCATCATTTGCCAGCGCCGCCGCTATAGCGATTCTCTGCTGCTCTCCACCGCTAAGCTCCTCAGGCTTGTGGCTGGCGCGGTCAAGCAAACCCACAGTGCCCAAAAGCTCTTGGACGCGCTGTTTTCTTTTTGCTCTTGGAACGCCTGAGGCTACCATGGAGAACTCGATGTTCTCCTGGGCTGACAGGGTTGGGATTAAGTTGAGGTTTTGGAAAATGTGGCCTACCATTTTTCTTCGGAAATCGACAAGTTGTCGAACGGAGAGGGCGGTTACGGTTCTGTCGCCGACTTGCACGGTGCCTGCTGTGGCTTTGTCTAAGCCGCCGATGATGTTTAGCAGGGTGGTTTTGCCGCTTCCGCTCGGGCCGATGATGGAGACCAATTCGCCTGCTGGTATGTCAAGGTTTAATCCGCGGAGGGCTTGTACTTCTATTTTGCCTGTGTGGTGGACCTTGTATAGGTCGCAGATTCTTATGTTTAAGCCGTTCATCTTGTTCTTATCATCCTCTCAAGTTTAGTTACATACTGACTTGTCATTATCAGGATAGAACCAATCGCTGCAGCGTAAATGAGCGATATGTAAGTGCCTATGGTAACTATGAAGTCGGTTGGGAAGACCAGGCGCTTCTTGATTAATTCTGAGGTTACCGAACTAGCCATGGTTACGTTGCCGTAAACAATTATTAATCCAATAACCACGCCTAGTATGACTGAGAATGTTATTACGGCAATGTTTTCAGAAAGGAACATCCATACAAGTTGCCGATAAGATAAGCCTCTAACGCTCATGATGGTGGCTTCACGGGTCCTTTCTTTTAAGCTAACGACACATATTAGCACGGTTCCCACAGAGGCTGAAAGAACCGCAAAAACCAAACCTAACTGCTGAACATCTAAAACCTGTAGGGTATTATAGGTGTATGGATTGTCCATTGATTGGGACTTTTGCCATTGGGCATCAAACGTGTCGATTCCGTATATTTCAAGGTCCAAGTCAAGGTTTTTGATGGCTTGCGTAATCTTGGTTGAATTGGCGCCTTCATTTAGTCTAAGCATTATTTTTGTGTCAAAGCTTTCAAGTTCGTAAGCATCACTGAAGGGGCTGCTCATGTTAAAGAGGTTTCTTGGTACAAACGACCACATCTGCATCCCTCCATATTGAATAATTGCTAAATCTGGTGCTGGCACTCTTGAGGGCACTACTCCCTGCTGTTGCATTTCAGTGGGCTCTGGCCCAAAGAAACCAACGATTCTGAGCTTTCTTGCTCCTGACGGAAAATCAATACCTATTTCGTCATATAATTGGTAGTTATATTGCTTGGCAACTCTACGCTCTAAAATAATCGTCATGTTGTTGCCTTTTAAATCGTTGAATGCTTGCTGCATGCTAACGCCACTGAACCATTCATTCTCATAATAAGCCGTGGCAGCCCAAGAGCCAGGATCTATGGTTCTCATGATTGTTCCAGCGTAGGCTTGCTGAAGCTCACACTCCATAGTCGCATTCTTGATTCCGCTAACATTTGCAACAATATTATCAAAGATTTCTTGGCCTTTGGTTGCATTTGAAACTTTCAAAATCACGTCAGCACCAACCTGATATTGAACTTGCCTAATGGTGTAGTCTTGTTCACTTGCCACTTGTCCAGTCACCTGAACGCTGTACCCAATAATTAATGCAATTACAAAAGCTATAGCAGCCAAACGTTTAGGGCTTCTTCGCACATTTTTTGCAGCCAAGGCGCCTAAATCGCCCATAACCAGCGAAAACTTGGTAACTAATTGTTGGAATTTAAGAGAGTTCAGAATTAGCAGCCTTGTGGTTCCCCAGAAGAACAGCAAAGGCCCAATGTAGGTAAGCAATTGATCAAGTATCAATAAAGGCGTAAGCAGCATTGCAATGAAATAGTTGCCTCCAAAGAATCTTATGTTTGATACGAGTGTTTGCATGTTTACACCTGAGATAAGCATACCTATCTTGAAAGCTCCAAGGATGAATGCTACCCAAGGCAGCTTCTTTCGGTAGGACTTGTCCACGTCCGAGGGCATGTACTCTCGGAGGGCTTCAACCGCAGGCATCCTTGCAGCTCTTCTCGCAGACCAAAACACTGAGAAAAGAGCCAAAACTACGCCAACAATTACAGTGAAAACCATTGTAAATGGATTAAACGTTTGAGCACTAAATAGGTTGTTTAAGTTTATTTCTCCCGTAAACGTTCCCCCGGTGAACGCCTGATTTAAAATTAGCCCACCGACCACT
>QYYE01000056.1 GCA_003589585.1 Candidatus Bathyarchaeota archaeon | reverse complement strand
GCACTCTCCTATTGCACCCTTGCCACGGGACGCTCCGTTTATCTGTCTTGATGCTGAAACTGGAGAGGAAGTCTGGAAAATCAACGGTGCCTTCCGCGGTGCAGAATGGGGAGGACGTGCAATTATCGGCGATAGCACCATGGTAGTCTGGGACTCTTATGACAACTACATATATGGGGTGCGTAAGGGTCCAAGCGCCATCACTGTTACAGTGGCTCCTGAAGTTTCAGTTCAAGGCAGTAGCATACTGGTAAAGGGCATGGTGACTGACGTATCTCCTGGCACTGATGGGGTTGCATTAAAGAAGCGCTTTCCAAACGGTGTTCCAGCTGTAGCTGACGAGTGCATGAGCGAGTGGATGCTTTATGTCTACAAGCAGTTCCAACGCCCAGCAAACACGACAGGTGTTCCAGTAACACTAGATGTGCTAGACGCCAATGGGAATTACCGAAACATAGGATCAGTCACCAGCGAAGCAAGCGGCACTTACAGCTTTGCATGGACGCCTGACATACCGGGCAAATACACAATTATCGCTACTTTTGCAGGTTCTAACAGTTATTATCCCTCGTATGATGTGTCCTACTTTAATGTTGACCAAGCATCCGCTACACCTGAACCAACATCTATTCCTGTCTCTATTGCTGACTTGTACTTTGTTCCTGCAATCGCTGGCATAATCACTGCAATCGCTATAGTCGGCGCTATACTGGTGCTACTGCTGCTTAGAAAACGCCCATAAAAACCCATAAAACCAAACTATCCCTCTCCTTTTTTAGACCTATTGCATTGGCAAAACATGTGGGCTGAGTAGGCTCTGGAGAAAAAAAACATGATGCAAGCCCATAGTCATCATGATTTGCATTTTCTATTCTCCTATAGTTTGTGCTCCAGAGCCTCAGCAAACCTAAAATTCAATGACTAACTAAAAAGCTGCCGAATTGCAACTTGCTGCTTGTTGCCAAACCAGACCCTAAAAACAAGCAATTCATCGGGGAGGGGGCAAAACAACTCCAAGAAAAAGCTAAAATAGCATGCAAGCGCTTTCACCCTTAAGTTATCCTAACGCAATCCAGCAAGAGGCAACAGGGATAAATTCACCTCAGGGCTACCGAATCTCAAGACCCCGCGTTTCTCGACACAATTCATCCTGTAAAACAGTAGCTCACCCTTATTCTTTTTCAATTAAAGCGTTCTTCGATAGGTCTGTAGATAACAAGTATATCGTGGCTAAGGGGCTTTAGACTCTATGAATCGGTTGAGGGTGCCTTTTATAATAATAAATTAAGCTCACAGCGGCAATGACAACGGTTGCTCCCAAAGTGGCGGCAACCGGCATGATTGGGAAAGGCTCTGAATCGGATTGTGAAATAGGTGCGAGAGTTTGATTGGGTTTTATTGCTAGAGGCAATAGTGATGGGTCAAAGGAAGTGGAGATGGGACTTGTAAGCGGTGATTGATCTAAGTCACTGATATCAACCGCTGTAGTGTTAGCGTATCTGATGCTAATTTGCTCGTTATTATTCCAATAATTATTGTATACAGCGTTTTTAGCGATGGTCCTCCATACCCATCATACTTTAAGATATCTTGCGCATGGAAACTGCAGCCCCACAGCATTTTTCATAAAATTGTTTTCATAAATTTTATTTTCAGAATTGCTCTCAGCTATACGAATCCCAACCACAAAGCCAGAAACATTATTTCGCGTGACAACTGAAAAATAAATATTTGCAAGCTTTACTCCATAAAGGGCATAACGCATTTTGGAATATTGTTGTATCCAATATACAGGTAAGATGATTTTTCTACGATAAGATTAGCATCCAAATTATCGATTAACTCATTGCCAACAACTCTGCAGCTGGAGGATGACAAGACACGTATCCCCGTCCCGTATTTTTCAACAAAATTATGCAACAAATCTATGTTTGACGAGTTCTCGATACTGATAGCAGTGAAGTAATCGGGGGCTCTGAAACTGTTAAGAAATCTGACATTTTTTACCGTAATGTTGTTATGGTCTAAGATATGTATGCATGGCGGGGAAGTTTTTGTTTCCCACCAGAGTTCAGTTGAAGGCGATAACGTGAGCGAAAACCCGTTGCCATCAAGCACTATATTGTCTTTTTGGATTTCAATAGTGGTATTAACGATATTATTCTTGAAGACATAGATGTTGCCTGAACGTTCAATAGGTAGTGTCGGTGGGTCTATGTCACCGTTGCTTCTGATGTAGGCTTGTTTCATCGGGATCAATTCAGGAATATTAGGGTTTGCTTTTATTGGTCTGGCAAGTTCAGTAGCTATCATCGACATAAAAAAGCATATCACAAACAGTAAAAGAAGGATTTTTCTTCCTTTCATTTTGATAAATCTCCAATACCTCTAAATAAACCCGAAGGTAGGGGAAATAAAAGGTTTTTCGTCAAACTTTCTTGAATAACAACTGCCGAGGCTTGGTCAAAGTTTCTTGACTAATCAAACTGCACACATAATCCCTTTGTTAAAGTAAGCGTTCACTTAAGCGGGTTACAATGATTTAAAAACGCTCTCCAAAGATTTTATTGTGAGAATCTAAAAATTTGCTGAGAGAAAAATGCTTTAATAAAAAAAAGAGGTTGTAGGATAGCGTAAGCTATAATAAACGCTTAATTGCTAGCTTTTTCTTGGCAACCTACTCTGGCTTTTCTAGTTAAGCAAGGGTGCTAAATATGAAGGCAGACGAATTAGATGCACCAAAAGATGCACTGATAAGGTTTTTCAAAGCCTTCGCAGACATAGCCATCATATCAGCCCTAAAAAACCAGCCCATGACAGGCTATGGCATCAAAAAGCACTTCATGAACAGAATCGGAGACATAGCCAGCCCCAGCACAATATACACTCACCTTGTCCTGCTAGAGAGAAAAAGACTAATAGAATGCATTAAAAACAAGAGAGGACGCCTCTACGCTTTAACTGCGACAGGCAGAAAAATCGCTGACAACATGCCTAACATAGTTGAAGAAATCAACCGGTCTCTAAACAAAATATTAGAAATTTAACATTATCCTTTACTGTACGGGTAGCACTGGCAAACCACATTATCCTTAGATAAAAAAAACATTCACTAATGGTGTTCTCCGCTTCTGTTATTAGCTAATTTAGCAAGCGAATTTCTTAGTTGATTAATCACTTTGATTTTTACTAGACAATTGATTTCTTGGGTTCTTACATCTTTTGTGTCAAACAATCATATGATATATATCGATTAGAGAACCTGATTCTTTGACAATCAAGGACATTTTATGTTTAAATGGCTAAAAGTGGCGCTAAAGTTAGCGATATTGCGCTAAAGCATGCGAATAGCCTTAATAAACTCCTAACTTACAATACCCCAAATACCAAAAAATAGTTAACGCATAAAGGATTTAATCTGGCGGTAGATATGGAAACGCAAAATCCGAAAGAAAAACCAGAGTTTCCAAGCCATGAAGCACTAATCCAAAGCGAATGGAATACAATCAAGCAACTAGAAAAAATGCTAGCCGACCCAGAATTAACAATAAAGGAAAAAACCAGTGTCGCAAACGTTCTTGCCTTCCACGCAAACACTTTAAACAAGCTACTAGCACAAAGGGGCGAAAAAGAGCAGTTTGATGAACAAAACTTAGGCGACTTCATACAAAGAATAGAGCCGAGGATTTTTCGGCGTTACAGGCGTGATTTTAGGGTATGGAAGAGGGCGCTTTCGTTGAGAAGGTAATCAACAATTTAGAGTTCACCGCTAAAGTTTACAATGGCTTAAGGCAAAGACCTAAAGCCTTCAAACAACTTCTTGCTCACAAAGAAATAACACAAAGACTAATCAACGACCCAGTCTTCTTTGCGGTATTAATGTGCGGCGACCGCTGGCTAATAAATGCTCCAAACCATCAAAAACTGCTAAGAGACCAAAGCCCAAGACAAGTTGCCGTATGCGGAAGAGGCTGGGGCAAAAGCCTAGTTTTCAGCCGCAAAAACCTCTGGCTACTCTACACCAAACCCAACATTGAAAGCCTAATCATAAGCAGTACACAGCGTCAAAGCATGATAATGTTCGATTACTGCTACTCAACCATCACTGCAAATCCTCTCCTGCGCGAGATGCTTCAGCGCCCAGGCTCCACACGAACAGTAATAAAACTCAAGCCATCCCTTGACAGCAAACTAATCGCTCTACCATGTTCACCAAATAAACTGAGAGGATATCATCCAGATTGGATATTCTTGGATGAAGCAAGCATAGTTCCAAGCGAAATGATTACTAGCGAGATTATGATGATGCTCACTAAACCAAATGCTTCCCTAGTAATGAGCGGAACCCCGATGGCTTTCGAACATGTCTTCCGCAAAGCATTCCTAGACACAGAACGATATTCAATACACCACTACTCAAGCGAATCTAGCCCATTGGTAAGCAAAACCCAACTTGGCGAATGGCGTGAAATGATGACCAAAGAAGAGTGGGAAAGAGAAGTACAAGCGCTATGGGTACAAACAGCACAAACCTTCTTTCCAATGGATCTCATCGCCACATGCATCGACCCCGAACTAGATAACCCAACCTCAAACAACCGATACATAGACGACCTAGAGCACACAGACATAAAACAACACCGCCATAAATACTTTGCAGGCCTAGATTTAGGCAAACAAGTTGACCACAGCGTCCTAGCAATAGTAGAATTAACAGACAAAGACGTGGTTAGGCTGGTTCATAAGCGAGAATTCCCCTTAGGCACACCCTACCCCGACGTCATAGCATACACCGCCAAAGCCCACCAAACCTTCGATTTTGAGGGCATATACGTGGACAAAACAGGCATTGGTGATGCAGTGGTGGACGAACTGGAAAACATTGAACTGGAAAACATCGACAGCCCAGATGTCACGGGCGTCTTTTTTACGGATGCTGAAAAGGAGAACATGCTAAATTACCTAAAGCTGCTTATGGAGAAGGGGCAGCTAAAGATTCGAGGTGAGGATAAGCAGCTTATCGCTCAAATTAACGAGCAACAATATGAGTACCTAAAACCTAACACAGCCCAAGAGCGCATTCACATCAAGTTCTATCATCCAAGAGGCAGACATGACGATCAACTCTACGCTTTGGCGTTGGCGTGTTATGCAAGCAAAGAAGCAGCGCCCGAACCGTTCCTAGCAGTAATTCCAAGATAAAACATAACAAGAAAATTACTGAAGAGAAACCGAACTTTTCAGAGCCTTCTCTACCTCGCGCCTCAAACTGGCATCTTGTACTTTGGGCAAGAGCGTAAAGAGCCTGCCCTGAATATTTACCTCTTCGCCAGACTCGCTGCGGTAAAAACGTTTTCCCTTGCATAGCCAATCAACCAAAACCCTAGCTTCAACCTCAAAAACCAAAACATCCCTATCAGCAAAAACCAAAGCATCCGCCTCAACACAATCACGCATAAACCGCTCCAACGCACCCGTAATCGTCAAACCACCAGCACCAACAACCCTATCAAACGCCGCATACAACGCCCCATCAAACCTAAAACTCCTAAGCACCTTAACCAAACAACCAAACCACCATATACACAAAACGTATATACAAACTATATAAGCAACACCCCCTCCCCCAACCACCTCACACACAAACAATAATTTGTCTATCGTGGAGAGGATAACTTGTGGTTCAAACGTGCAAAGGGTTGACGTTTGCTGTTCCAAGGGTGGAACGGTTTGTTCCTTGATTAGAACTAAATATCTCTCATGTGCATCATGGAATGGTGAACCAAGATGGTGAAAATGCTTGAGAAATATACAAGCTCTGTTCGTTTTTGGATTTTAGTGGTGACCGCATTTTATCTTGCGTACGGGCTCTACTTTGCAGTTTACGGGTTAAACTTCAGCTTGGATTTAACCACAAACCAGTACGTCTACAACTTGGTGTCAAAAGACCCCTGGTGGTGGATAATCCTCTACTACGGCAGTGAAGGCGTGGCTGGTTCAGTGGCTATAGTGCTTCGAGCCGTTGCGGGTTTGTTCGCGTTTTATGCGGCTTTTCTGTTCTGGAGAAAAAAAGATATCGCGCTCCCAGCCATCCAAAAGAAGGTAAGCATGGCGTTGCTTTTGGAGGCCGGGTTTTATTTGGCTTTGATTCCTTCAGTTATCGCTGCTTTTGCGTATAATTTGACCAGCGAATACCTGTTTTACTTTGACCACACTCCCGAGCTAATCCTATTCTATGGCACAGCGATACCGTGCTTAGCCATTGTCTTGGTTGTTCCGCCGTTGTTGCTTAAGTTGAGGGCGACAATCAAACGCCAAGCTCCAAAAGAGGAAATCCTCAAATGGAGTTGCTTAACTGGAGTTGCCTACCTGCTAGTGGTTTTCTGGTTCAATTACTCAATGCTGTGGGTAGCCACCATGGTGCCTTACCCGCGCATACAGTACGGCTTGGACTTTCTGCTTGTGCCCGCAAACTTTCTTAGCTTTGCAGTAACAGTTTTTGGGCTATTGGCAGTAGGCGCTTTTGCATTGGTGACGACACTTCCAGCGATTAAAAAGCAATCAACCAAGCTGAGCCTAATCCGCATCGGGTTGGTTATGGTGGCTTTCGGCAGCTACTTCCTCTTCAACACGCTATATTACTATCTGACTGGCAGTTACCAGGCTCATCCGAGCGTGTGGTATGAAGTCATAGGACCGCTCCATAACCCTAACCTGTGGGGAACTGCCTTTGTTTTTCTCGGGGTGCCACTTATAATTCGTGGGCTGATAAAGCCGAAAGCCAATTCGTAGCTATTTATGAATCATAATGTTTGCATTTGTTACGTGTAGTAACGCAGTAGCAACAACAAAACGATAAATAACCAACAAGGCTACTTTGCTTTTAATATCTAAGAAGTGGTTATTTTGAGGATAAGCAAACAGGTTATCGTCATTTTTTTGAGTTTTATTTTGATTGCAACAATCGTAAGTATAAACGTTGATTATGCCGCGGGCGGTCGAAGTGGCGGAGGAAGCTGCGGCGGTGGAGGAGGAGGTGGCTGTAGCGGAGGAGGAAGCCAAGTCATTGATCCGCCGCCGGGTCAACCGTTTAAGGACCCTGCAGTTCTCACTGACATAAATCCTGACCCTTACATTTTTGAGGCTAATCTTGAAGCTAAAGCGGCAACAGTAAACATTAACGGTGTTCAAGCAAATCTTCTAACCTACAACGGATACTACCCCGGACCAACCATTAACATAAAGAAAGGCGATACTCTTAAATTTCACTTTAAAAATTCCCTACCGCAGTCTGGAACCAACATTTTGGGTTATGAACGAGGGATAACAAACATTCACACGCACGGGTTCCATGTTTCGCCTGAGGAGCCAGCGGACGCAGCGCACATACACATTATGCCTGGTGAAACTTACGATTATGAGTATGACACTTCCAAGCAACCAGCAGGCACCATGAGCTTCTATCACTGCCACATACATGGCTTAACTGCAGAGCAATACTGGGCAGGACTGGCAGGATGCCTGATCACTCAGGACTCGAACACTCTGCTTTCTTCTTATGAAACGCACAACATGGTAATTAAGGACATTACCCTCAGCGGGTCGGAGCCAGAAGCCTACAGCTCAACAATGGATTACATGAAAGGCAAAGAAGGCAACATCGTAATGGTAAACGGACAAGTAAACCCAGTCTTAAATATCCATCCAGGGCAAGTTCAGCGATGGCGAATCCTAAACGCTTGCAACGCACGATTCCTCAAACTAAATCTACAGCAGCATGGTCTCCAAATAATCGGCACTGATGGGGGATTGCTTGACAAGCCTTATGCAGTTTCAGAGGTTTTAGTTGCGCCAGGCGAAAGGTTAGATTTGCTTGTTAAAGCGGTGAAAATGGCGGGAAGCTATAAGCTGCTTTCTCTGCCGTATGACCGAGGATGCGGTTCTCCTCTGCAGACTGTGACGTTGATGACCATAACCTACAAGGGCAATGCAATGAGCGGTAACATTCCCTCAGTTATCAACTCTGAGGCAAAACGGCTGAACATTGACCTTAGCTCTTTGCCCAAAAGACAATTAACGCTAAGCATGAAGATGGGGCGAGGCTACATCAACGGTCAGGACTTCGACGTCAACCCCTATACCATAATGTCGAAGGTTGGAACCTTTGAGGTCTGGGAGATTTCAGTGCAAGGCGGCATGGACCACCCGTTCCATTTCCACGTTAACCATGCGCAGGTGCTTTCGATAAGCGGCGGGGATTCTGGGTATACTTCGCTTTGCACTACAACGCCAGCTTGGAAAGACACCATTGTTGTGCCAAAATGGGGCAAGATAACAATACTTGTCTCAATAAATGACTACACAGGCATGACAATGTTCCACTGTCACATCGTTGAGCATGAAGACATAGGCATGATGGGCATGTGGCACATAATGGGGATGGAAGAACCAATGCCGATGGGCGGATAAAACCCAGCATCATCCTCTTTCATTTAGCGTATTCAATCATATACTTAGCTCTCAGCACTGCCTTAGGAGTAAATCACTGCTGATTCACAGAGAAAAGGCTTTCAGACGGCTGTAATAGGTTGAATCCCAAGTGGCTTTTGGATTGCCAAAATAAACATAGACGGGTTTCCCAGTTAGGTGACGGGGGATTTTAAGCCAGAAAGTAGCGTTAACACCAATGTCGAGGGTTTGAGCCCAATAGTATAGTTGGGTATCGCCGATGAAGAAACGGATGTCAGAGAAATCGTCTTTGGTTTTATTGTTAACAAAGATTATCGGTTCTTGGCTGGATACTTTTGATAACTCCGCCAGCAGCAGCACAGTTACCGCGGCTGTCCACGAAAAATTGGACAGAGAATTTCCCGCCCTTCCTGTTTTGGCGTTATAGTATTCGGCAAATGGGCAGTATGCTTCATTGTTGACGGTGCTGAGCCATTTGGTTGCTATTTCTTCTGCTTCTTTTTGGTATCCGTAGTTGTTTAGTCCGCGGTAGACCAGGTAGGTGGTGGGTGCCCAGATGTTGCCTCGCCAGTAGTCAGGGTCTGCTGAATGGAAATATGGTGGTTGCGGCGAGTAATAGTGGGGGTCATTGGCTGCAACGGTTGGTATGCCGTACTGCAGGTTGTATTCGCTGTTGTTCATTAGGTGTGTCAGCAAGGCACTGGCTTGGGTTGGACTGGGTATGTTGGCTATTAGCGGCAGGAACGTTTGCACTGTGTTGATGTCTACTTTGGTTGTGTTCCAAAAGACAGGTTTGTATAGACCGTCGTTGAAATCCCACATGTACTGGTTAATTAAATTCGCCAAAAACGCATGTTTCCGAGCGTAGATTGTTTGGGCTGAAGAGTCCCCTAAAATCTCAGCTATAGAAGCCATTGACTGGGCAAAAAGCGCCATGCCGCTTGAAAGCAGCAAGTCAGAGATGCCAAAATAGTGATAGTTGCCGATGCGGATGGTTCTGCCACCAGTGAAGTCGTAGACCGGGAAGTTGTCTAGACCTGTGGCAGACGCTATGAAGAAGGCGGTTTTGTTATCTGCCGGGGTTCTTCTTGATGTGAATGGGGAAATTAGCATGTAGAGTGAACCCTCTGGGTCGCCATAGGTTTCATACCAGTCGTAGTATGCCCTGAGTTTGGGGTACCAGACTTTGAGGCTGGCGGTGTCTGCAGTAGCCAAATAGTACTCCAACACAGCGTTTGCTAGTAGCGGCATTTGGCTGTGCATGTCCATGTCGCAGGCAGGGGAGGGCGCGTTAGGAATCATGCCGTTTGCTTTTTGTGTGGCGAACGCCGCGTTTATTATTTCTCTTGCCAGCGTAGTGTTGAAGTTGAGGGCTGATAGAGCTGAGAAGTAGGTGTCCCAGCAGTAGGGAATGGGGTATGCTTGGGCATGGGGAACGATGGTGTTGTAGCCTTGGTAGTTTTTGATGTTGCTGGTGAGCGTTGTCATGGCAGCGTTGTATAGGCTGTTGTATTGTTTGGGGCTAAAACCTGTGCCATTAACAACCGTTAAACTAAAGGAAAGGGAACTGTATCTTACATCAGCCGCCACACCATTAAGCTCTAATGTTTGGCGGTGCTCCCAGCCATCCAGCCAATTCGCCCCGGAGAAACCAAACGCTGAAGCTTCAGGTTCATAACCGTAAACATAGAAAACGCAGTCCTGCAATCCAGAGGCTTTCCAAGTGCCGTTTTGGTAGTAGACTCGGTTGCCCTCATGTGTTGGGGAGGAAATGTCTACGCCGACCTGCACGTAGTTGTCGTCTGAAAAAGTCAGGGTTCCTGTTTTTCCAACCAGAACGACGGCGTAGTTTGTGCTCGGCATCAGGGTTACTTGCTGGTCAATCGATAAAGTAAAGGCAGTTAGTTGATAGGTTTTTGTTAGTGATGAAATGTTTACTGAATTGCTTTCGGCTAAAGGGTTGCCTTTTGGAATAGCGTTGGTTCCTTGGATTCCTGAGACGGCGTAGATTTGAACGGCGATTTGTCCTGTCGGGTTGCCTTGGGCTTGACGCAGAAGGAATTGTGCAGAGGAAATTCTGCTCTGCGTTTTAGGCGGGGTTGTAAATGTTTGCCCTACTGCTCTGTGGTCGCTTTGGTAGGCGCCGTTTAAGGCTGCGTTGTGGTCTTGGTTGTCCTCGGAATAGCTGTCAAGGAGGATTTCATCGGTTGCTATGGCAGGTTTTATTTGGATTAGCGGCATCAGTGCTAAAGGAATAATGATGATAGCTAGAAGGGCGGCTAGCAAAATCTTTTTTGCAACTGGTTTCAATTGTCCAGTTTTCATTTTCATGGATTATAGATACATCAGGTTAATAAAAAGTAACGCAAAATCAAGCTCTTACCAGTTAGCGCTTGAGACGCAACTCTTATAAGGTAAAAATGAGGGTATTGCTGTTTAAGGGCACCATCATTGACAGTAAAGTTACATCCTTATGTACTATTTCTTCCTCCAACGGAAAACAGAGAGAAGATTCTAAGCGCCATTTTCGGTTCCAAAGCAGGCGTCGACCTACTCCGGTTCGCGCTGAAACAGGGTGTTTCAAAGAACCTCTACCAAAAAGACCTTGTCAAAAAACTCAACTACTCAAACAAAACCATCATCGAAAACCTCAAAGCCCTAACCAAACTTGGCGTACTCAACGAAAGCATGGAGAAAAACGAGAAAGAAGGCAGAATCACCTGGATAAAAACCTACCAACTCACTGACCTCGGCAAATGGTTTGCGCTGCTTTTGGCGGAGGAGAAGGAGCTCTCTGAGAAGGAGAAAGCTGAGATCTTGGAGAGTCTGTTCCGAACTTATGTCAAGCAGGTTAAACGCCTAGCAGAGGAAATTGGGATAAACAAAAAGACGCTAGAGGAAACTTTCAAGCAGGAAATGAAAAGCAACCCCTAAACATCACAAAGCTACCTCTCTTCTTTTTCAATGAAACTAAAGCTTCCATCCTTCGGATAATACATTATGTTTGGGCTAATTTGCACTTCTGGAAACTCTTTGTATTTGCCCCTGTACTGTGCAACAGTGTCATGGATTTCCTGCTCAAATTTAGCCCATTCCTCTTCAGTCCTGTCGTCTTTTAGTTTTAACTCAGCCAACAACTCCTTCTTAGAAAGCATACCAATCATCCTGCGACGCAATGCTCCACCAGCCATCTTACGGTAACTATAACCCTCATACAGAAAGGGGGCACTTGAGAAGCCCATGCCTCTGAGAGCTTCAGCGACAGCACTTGGAAGCACATTCCAATCAGGGTAAGCCAAAAATTCATACGGCTCTGGGACATCGCCCTTCTTCTTAGGTTTTGGAGTCCGCCAAACCCACGGGCTATGATTAGGAAACTCCGATTCTTCACTCTCCGGTTCCGTAGAGGATTTAATCATCCCCTGCTGAGGCTCAAAAACATGAGCCTTACGAAGAAGATAACGGAGTGCACTCTGGTCAGGAACTTTAGCAGCCTCAACCATGCCTAAACCGCTTGCTTTCTGCTCTTTCTGAATCCACTTCAGCGTTTCTTTTGCCCGTTCAGAAACTGACTTTTCTGACATTGCGGCCACCTTACGTTACTTTCTCCAGATGAAGTCTTTTGTGAATGAAGTTATCTAAAAGTTTTGTTTTCGTAGTTAATCGGTTTCTAATAGCATACATTTTGACTCTACAATAGCTCTGGATTTCAATTTTGATTGTTGCAATAAACTAAAATTAAACCAAGCTGTATTATGTCAGCCATTGAAGGA
>QYYE01000055.1 GCA_003589585.1 Candidatus Bathyarchaeota archaeon | reverse complement strand
ATAAGCCCTTTGGAATGGTCTTGTTCCACATGTACCCTGCTCTTCCAAGAGGGGTGGTGGGTGTTACGTCAGCTCGACCTGTCGCGTTTACAGTCTTTCCCCAAGGATACCACGCGGCATAGAGAAAACCAAAAGGGGTTGTCAGGGTATAGTCTGTGGATCCATACAAAGCTGGTATGTTACTTGAGTTCCATAAAGTCATCCAGCCGTTCGCGAGGTCAACTGTGTATATTAGGATTTCACCCATTGGACCGATTATTCTGGTACCGCTAGGCACATCGGTCATGGTGTACTCCAAGCGTCCAGTGAGAGGATCATATGCTTTCCAAGTGCTGCCGACAACGGTCCATAAGTATGCGAAAGCGCCATACATATCCATTGTTTTCCAATAGAATATTTGACCGTGCGACAGTCTTTCGTTATTTCCTAAGGTTTTAGACCAAAGCTTTTCACCGGTATGCATGTCTACAGCAGATACCCTTTGCTCGGCGGTGTCTCCATAGAAGCCGGTGGCGTATTCATTGTAGTAAAGAATTCCATTTATTATCACTGGGTTTTGCCATTTGCCTGAGTATGCATCTCCATGCTCGTAGCCTATATCACCTATATCTACAGCGTATGAATCTACCCCTCCAACGAGACCTCCCTCATCAAGCGGCTTTGTCCATAGCATGTGAGCGGTCTCTGGTGCATCGTCGTTGTCAGGGGGAAGGCGACGATTATACGGCTCTACATTCAACCAGTTTCCTGCAACTGACACCCATTCTCTGAACTGCGCATTTATAGGACGAGTCCAGTATTCCGTCGGAAGCGGCACACCTGGATAGAACTGTCGTGGCTCCTCTGTTACGATAAGGGTATAATTGTCGCTGGTGCTGGCTTTCATTACGGTACCCAATGGTGGGGTGCGACCGGGAAACTCGGCAGTAACTGTCTGTTGAGGGAAGTTTGTTACCAATGTGTGATTGCCAACTATGGTAGGTGTGTATACGATGCCTGTTATTCCCGTGGTGTCTGTCGTTACTGGTCCCAGTGTTTCCGTGGTGCCGTCTGGCCTTGTTATTGTTACTGTAATACCCGTCCATCCAACCTGTGGCCATGCGGTCGCTTTCGTAAGCCCGGTAAGAATCAACGTCTCTTGTCCGACGCCTATGGGGTTAGGCAGAGCGCTAATGATGGGAAAGGTATTCATCTCAGCCGCTATAGTAGTTGGTAAGGCAGCAAGCGGAACCGCGATGGTTAATGTCAAAAGCAAAGCAATTGTAGTTATCACTTGTTTTTTTGATAGTTTCATACTTGCTTTCCTTCCTACATTTATGGTTTATTAAATTCATGCGAGAAACCGTGGTCTTATCAAATTTATTCTAATAAAACCACATCATGAATATAGCAATGCGCTATATTTAAAATTTGGGTAATTCTCAGTTGCACTCTAATCAGTTGGCAAACATTCTACAATAAAAGTTCAGTTTCTTCGGGAAGAACCGATTAATTATCTGTTCTCAAAAATACCCAAAGCGTACGGAAACCAGTTGAGCGACGTGGGGAGGGATTTAAAACTATAGTATAATTGAGAAGCCACTGATGGGATAGAATAGGATAACTGACCCGATGTTTGCTGACTGATTAAACCGGCGTTTTGGAACTATTACTACTTCACGATAGGCTTTTTTCCCTATATAGGCACACATTCCTATTCTTTTGGAGTGTAAGAATCATTCAAGTAGTAGCGAACGGTTACTCCTTCTTTCTCAGCGCTGACCAGCCCAGTCTTCTTGAGTTGATTCATTTGCCAAGTTAATGCCTGAGACGAAATGCCCAGACTTAATGCAATGTCCTTGTGGATTGCTGAGCCAGTTTGGGCTAAAATTGCAAGAATTTTCGCCAGCAGTATTATGTCTCATCAGCGAAATGAGTTGCATGTCTGTCTTTGTGTATGTGTTATTTTGTTCAAAAAATCTTTTGTTTTGTCCATCCACATGTACGGTCACAAGACCTGCGCGTTCAAGGACGTTTAGGTGGTATTGGACAACACCAACAGGCAAGCCTAAACTGTTGCATATGCCTCTGAAGTGCGTACCTGGATTGCTCTTGATGTAACTGTAGATTTCGAGTCTTGTAGGCTGGTCAAGAGGCTGAGTTGAGTTGCTATGTAAATTTGTGCCAGCCATTACGGAGGCAGCGGCGGTCAATTGGGGATGCAAACTATCTATATTCTGAACATCACTAAAGAAAAAGGGTCTATCAGATGTGGAAGCCAAGGTTACAAAGCAAACGGAAAGTACAAGCACTGTTAGTAGCACTGTAGCCGCAACTTTTTGGTTCAAATACTCATCCCGTCAAACTTTTGGCAATCCAGCTATTTATCACATTCTGTAAAGCACTGTACTACAGGTAAAATCTTGTACCATAAACCCTTTTTTTAGCAACTGCAACGATATTACAGAAGAAAAATGTCTGAGATTCAGGTGCAAAGGAAAAAACGGAAAAGACAAAAGCGCCTCAACTTCGTCGAGCAAGTCCAGGAAGAAACTGCTATCCAGAACGCCATTAACGTTACCGAGGCATTGGGTGAATTGGAGGCGCAGGGGATTCTGCTTGATATACAGGTTTGCCCAAAATGCAAAAGCCCCCGTGTCAAAAGGGCTAAAAGTACGGGTGGGGACATGTGGGGGCATTTGGCGATGTTGCCGGAGAGTTATGAGTGTTCCGATTGTGGGTGGCAGGAGCGTTTGGTTTTGAAGGCTACTAACAGGAAGATGAGCGTTCGAGATGTTGAGTTAATACGCGAAGCCATGGAATTTGAAGACCAATAATGCTGTCTAATTTATTACTACTTTGCCAAAATAATCCTTGAACGAGCACGATTTAGCAAATGGCGGGCGGGGAGGGATTTGAACCCTCGACCCCCAACTTAGGAGGCTGGTGCTCTCTGCGGCGCGAACCCAAAAAGGACACGCGAATCCGTACTGAGCTACTCGCCCACAACATCAGGCACTTGTAAAATGCAATTAAACATTAAAACCCTTCTAAAAATAAAATAATCAATAGGGAACCAGAGAAGCAAAACCTTCAGGCAGCAAGCATCTTGCTAGGCAAGCTTACCCCCTTTCCTACCTTAGGACTTGTTTTTAAACAAACAAGTGGCAATCAAGAGTTCAGAAATTCAAATAAGGAACAACCATTTTAGTGCTATTTGGGTGCAAAATGACTAAGAGAGCGTTCGCTGAATTAATGCTTGATGCTTCTCCAACTGAAGTTTCAAACATTCTAATACCTATAATGTGGTCAGCAAGAATTCTCGTTAGGAGACAAACGATTGAAGAAGAACCTCTTAGAATTGCACTATGCGGCGAACATGCATCTAGTTTGCGGTCATGGGGCGAATTTATCAAAATTACGATAACGCAGGATGGCAAAGAAAGTAAAGTTAAAGCTGAGTCTAAAGCGAAAGTTTCAGGGACAATTTTTGACTATGGGCAAAATAAAGAAAACTTGGAAGTATTGCTTAATCAACTAGTCATTAAATGCAGAAGCACTTCACCGCTAACCATTGAAGAAAGAACTTTCTAGAAAGTCAACTCTAAGACTTGGTTATTTGCGCTTAACATTCAAAGTTGCTTTTTGGTTCTGCTTGTGGCAGCTTTCACAACCAGAGTGCAGCCCAAACCTAACTGTGAGGCAAAAAAGCAATCCTCTGCATCAAGCGCTGGTTGTTGTGAAGGGAGCGGTGTTCACCAACAACTCCTGCTAGAAAACAGCAAAAACAAAACCGCAGAATCAGCAAGCGCAGCCACCATCAGAAGCCCCAAAAAATACAAACAATAATCCATAAAAACAGCCAAACCAAACGTCTAGTGTGGTTTTAGTTATGATAAAGAAGAGAACCGTTGATGAAATACTGAACGTTTTGGAACCAAACCAAAAAGAAATCGTCCAAAACCTGCGCTCCCTCATCAAAATGGCTGTTCCAGAAACCGTGGAAATTGTCAGGCAGGGAAAAATTGCCTATAGGTTAACTGATAAAGATTTTGTCTGGATAAGCCACTACCAAGGGCACGTGGATTTGGAATTTTTTATGGGTGCAAGCCTTGACTCGCCAATGCTGAAAACAAGGGGAAAAACCGAAAACAGCGAAAAAGTCAGGCATATGCAGGTAAAAGATTTTGAGCAGCAAAAACCAGAAATCACAAGACTGCTAAAAAAAGCTGCGTCTGTGGGCTTTGAACATTGCCAAACGCCTTAGCGCCGCTATTTTTTTAAAACAAAATGGGAACAAAAAAAGAGAGGAATAAGGTAGCCGCTTAGATTTTATCGAAAATCGCCATTAACACTTCATTGGGGTTGTTAAATGTTCGGTCGGGCAACGTGTTATCGAACCAGTCCCGTTCATTCTGTGAAACCTCAGAGAAGCCGGAGCATGCCTTCATAATGTCTTGTTTGCTGGCTGGGTAGTTAATGTCGTTTTTTATGTGGTTTAGAGCGTTCGCTACACAGCTTTCCATTTTAGTTTGGCTCATCAAAATCAGCCTCAATATTCCAAAACATTTCTGGCTAATAAGAATGTGTGACTGCAACCAAACAACATTAAACTAAAAACCCTAAAGCTTCTGTTCCGCAACCAGCCTATTCACAAACCTGCAGCCGTCATTATTGGGCGGGTTGTAAAAGCACATTTTTTCCGGCACTCCTTTAGAGTACTTTAGGCAGCCCCAACATTGGCTAAATAAGCGAACCTTGTTCTTGCTCCTATGTTGTTGGCATAACTCTGCTGCTCTCTCCAGAGAAATGGAGATGTCACTGGTCATTGTTACCACAAGGATAAACTGTTTAGGGTTGCTTTTAAGCTTGCATTAAGCATGAGAAGGCGCCGAGAGTCAACTTTTCAGATTGTTTCGGTTTGTAAACTATGAGTTCGCCTTTCACTTGTCTCATTGCAAGACCGCGTTTCTCCGCAATGAAGTGAATTTTCTTTTTGCTCTCCTCATCCAGCACCATGTTAATGTGAATTCTGTAACCGACCGAGAAGGGGTCGTCAAGCCTGGATTCCATCAAGTAAATGCTGAAGGCAAAATTGTCCTTGCAAGCGGTATAGATTTCTTTCAAACAGGCGATTGCCTCTGTTCGATTCAAATAAAAAAACCACAATAATAAAATTCTCCCATAGCAATATAAAGAATTTCTTGAATGAAAAAGCAGCCGTTTTTAGGGTGAACCCTGAGAGCAGCAAGACGGTGGAAAAGAAAAGAGAAGGGAATGTCTAGGAACCGTAGATTTTTCTGATCCCTGCGATGTCACCGTCAGCCAGCGTTCTCTTTTCAACATCTCCATAGTACGAGATGCCGTACATTGTTAAGTAACTCTTTGAATCATCGTAGATGTCGGCTAAGTTAAAGCCGTGTCCCAGTTCATGTGTTGCGATGTTTTGCAGATCCATTAAAAAAGAGTTTGATTCGCCATCTCCCCATTTAAAGTCAGTGTTGAATTGTACGTCACATTCAACTATTTGCTTAGTGATGCGGTTAGCCCAGATGGTGGCTTGTGCTATGACGTTTGAGTCATCGTGGTCACCAAAGAATAAGGCGTTGATGTTATTGTAAACGACTTCTCCAAAACCCCCGGCAAGGGTAACTGAGTTTATGATTTGTTTGCTTGTTGCAGCATCCCACTCGTAAGCTGCATCAGTAATGGCGCCCAAAACAAAGTCGACTGAAAGCCCATAGTCGTTGGCGGCATAAACGACCAGATCTAAGGGTGTCTCCGCTTGGTATCTTGCGAAAATTAGCTGGTAGTCAGCAGTTGGTTTGCCGTTACCTGCTCCTGAAGGTTTAGCGTAGTTTGGGTCGGCTTTGATTGTGTAGGTGAACTGGATGATTTCTGGTTCGGCAGGTATGTTGGCTAGTGGTATTGAGGCAAGGAAAGTAATGATTAAGGCTATCGCCATATATTTTTTCAAGTTAAACATGAATCTAGTTAGCGTCTGCAAGCTAATAAGATTTATTTCTTGAAAGTATCACTACAACTCTTCTTGTGCTGCCTAAACGTTAGGGCTGCTAAGCGGATTCTCCTTCACTGGGATTACTTGTTTCTGCTGTTTTCTAGCAGTAGTTGTTGGTGAACACCGCTCCCTTCACAACAACCAGCAGTTGGTGCTGCAGTTATGCTCTTTTTTTGGTTCCCCTATGCACTTTTTTAACGATTTGTCCAAGATTTATTTGGTCCGTCTCTTTGAGCACTCCATGCCCGAGACTGAAAATGTGTCCCCTGTACTGCTTGACTTCTTCAAGGATACTGTTAATTTTGCGCTCCATAAAGTCTCCGCCCGCCAGCGCAACGGCTGGGTCCAGGTTTCCCTGAACAGCGACTTCTTTGCATTTTCTCCATACTTCACTTATGGGTACTCGCCAGTCAACGCTAAGGACATCAGCGCCCGTCCTTTGAAATGGTTGTATTAGTGCGGATGAGTTAGCGCAAAAATGAATCTTGGGGACATCTGGGATTGAGTGAAAGATCTCCTGAGTGTAGCAAAGAACGAATTCCTCGTAGTCTTCAGCAGAGAGGCAACCTGCCCAACTGTCAAACAGCTGAACGGCATGAACACCGTTTTTAACTTGGAAGCAAACGTAATCTTTCACCATTTTTGTAAGCTTCTCCATCAGCAGCTTCCATGTTTCAGGCTGCTTGTACATCATGGTTTTTGTTCTAACCAGATCCTTGTTGGCTACTCCATCAATCATGTAACTAGCCAATGTGAAGGGCGCTCCAGAAAAACCAATAAGAGGCACCGAGTCATCTAGTTTTTGCAAAGTTGCCTTGATGCTGTCGCCTATGTATCCTGTGTCTCTCTCTGGATTGAAGGATTCCAGCGCGTTAACATCATCAATTGTTCGGATTGGGTTAAGCATGACTGGACCCACATTCTCTTCTATCCTAAACCAGACACCCATACCTTCCAAGGGAAGCATAATATCAGCAAACAAAATGCAAGCGTCAACGCCAAGACGGGTTACTGCATCCACCGCCACCTCAGAAGCCAACTGGCTGTTTTTTGCTAATTCTGTGACTTGCAGGTTACCTTTGATTTGTCTGTAGCTTGGCATGTATCTGCCGGCTTGTCTCATGAACCAAACTGGCGTGTGCTCTGGTTCTTTTCTGTGGCAGGCATCAAGAAAGGTTGTGTTTTTTAAGGTCAATTAAAAGCCCTCGGTAGTACTTGTTTCTTTATCGACTGGCTGATAGAGGCACCAAGGCTCTTCTGCCAGAAAATCTCCCGAAAGAGCATGGGGTTTGTGAAGTCCTCCACAGACGTCTATGTAGTTGCTTGAAAGACCATACGCACGGGCCCTGCAACCACCACATACTTGGCGATAACTGCAACTGTGACATTTTCCATTCAAATTATCGAAATCCCGCAGCTTTTTAAGAACCTCGGAGCTGAACCATATGTCCTTGAATTGCTCATGCTTGGTGTTTCCCAGAGAAATGGGCAAATAAGGGCAAGGGGTTACTTCGCCGCTTGGGTAAATTCGGCAGTAGCTAAGACCTGCGATGCAGCCGCGGCTCCAGCGATTGGTTTCCAAACCCATCTGGCTGGCTATCCGCATAAATTGAGGAGCACATGTCGGCTTAACTACCAAGTCGCTGTGTGCATATTTCTTTAGGATTTGTTTTACCATGCGTTCGTACATTGCTGGAGAGATGTCGCTGAGGTTTTTTCCTCTACCTGTAGGAACCAAGAAAAAGACATGAAAGTCCCTGACGCCTGATCCTTTAGAAACCGTCAAGATATTGTCTATGTCGTCGTAGTTTTGTTGAGTTACCGTTATGTTAACTTGCACTCCGATGCCGTTTCTTATGCAGGCTTTGATGCCTTCAACTGCTTGCTGCCACGCGTCTTGCCTTCCTCTGAGGGTGTTATGTATTGTTGGTGTGCTGGAGTCTAAGCTAATGGCAACCTTTTTTATCCCTACGTTAAACAGGTCTTTCGCTTTTTTGTCATCAATTAGGGTTCCGTTGGTGCCCATGGTGACTCTGAGCCCTTTAGAGGCAGCATAGCTAGCGAGCTCAAAAATGTCTTCTCGAAGAAGCGGTTCCCCGCCACTCAAAATCAGGATGGGCTGGCTGACCATAGCAATTTGGTCAATCAGGTCCTTTCCTTCTTGAGTTGTCAGTTCCCTGCTGCTTGGTTTGTCTTGGGCGTTTATGTAGCAGTGGCTGCATTTTAGGTTACACTTAAAGGTTGTATTCCACGAGATGATTCTGGGAACAAAAGAGCCGATTGCTCGAGCCTTTTTACTTTCAATCATTTACTAAGCCTGCCTTTTACTGTTTCTGGGTTAGAATGCAGGTCGGGTCTTGGTCGTTGATGTCTTTGTTGTTCAAGTAGGCTTTGGCTCTGCACCCGCAACATAGCGTTTTGTATCTGCAAACCCCGCACTTACCTTTGAGTTCAGTTTTGTTTGCTATGGTCTGAAGTAATTTGCTGCTGGCTACCTCGGCAAGGCTGTCTTGGCGTATGTTTCCTAGCTTAAAGGCTTGCATGAAGTTACAGGGAAGGATGTCGCCGTTGGCTGATATGCTGATTGGTCCTTGACCTACTGGGCAGGCACTCATGGAAGTCAGGCGTTTGAAGGCGTGCTCAGTATCATATTCCCTGTCTCGGAAGTATTCGATAGCAAGGGGTGCCAGCGAGGGACAAGCACCTATGTCAATTTCCGCCTCCCCCTTAACTATAACCTTATTGAAAAGATACTCTGCCAGGCGTACCCATTGCTCATTAGAGATTCTCCAAAACTTGGCGCCTTCGGCTCTCCCAGTCTCGATGAGGTCGCAAAGATAAAACGCCTTGGCTCCAACACTCAGACCCTTCTCTAGGATGTAGGGTATGTTTTCGTAGGTGTAGCTGCTGACAACTGTTTTGAAGGCAACTTTTATGCCCTTTTTTATGCACTTTTGTGCATTCTCAATTATTTTATCATGGCTTTGCGGTAAACCAACAATGGCGTCATGTTGGCTGGGTGGCCCGTAAAGTGATAGAGCAATGTAATGAACATTAAGCCTTAGTAAGGCATCAATTTTTTCATCGTCAAGTAGCAGTCCGTTGCTGCTGAGCACAGTTGTTATCTGGTAATCCTTGCAAAGCCTCAGGATTTCGAAGATGTCTTTTCTAAGGAAAGGTTCGCCTCCTGTCAAGAAAAGAAGCGGCACCCCCATATCCCGAAGTTGACTCAAAAAAGACGTAACCTCGCTAAAGCTCAATTCACCACTTAGATCTTGGTCATCGCCGATGTAGCAATGAGTGCATTTTAAGCCGCATTGCCTTGTGGTGTTCCAGATTACCGTGCTTATACCATATTTTTCGTGAGCTTCGCGGCATCGTTTCTCTATGGCGGTCATCTCTTTGCTATAGAATAAGGATTTTAAGTGAACCATGAAAAATCACCAAAACCGAAGCTTATTTTAGAGGGAGCTTGTGTGATATTTGAGAACTTTATTGGCTCTTTCATTTTGTTAGCATCCTGTATGCGCTTTCTTATGTTCGGCATGGATTTTAAAGTTTCCCTAAACAAGGGAACAAATACTATAAATTTACCGAATTTCGTAAGCAGCTAAAGGTCAAACGAGGTCTTAATCTTCAACAACCGGGTCGTTGCAAAAACAAGAACGTCCCTAACCCCAGAAACCATCTCCAACCGCCTTCTAAGTTCACTTAGATGCTCCAAATCCCTAGTGTTAACAACTGCAACAATATCATAACCGCCAGTGCTCTGGAAAACATGCCGCGTCTCACTAAGAGCCGCAATTTCCGCCGAAGCCTTATCAAACAGGGCAGGGTCGGTTTTCATCATTATCACCGCTGTTACGGGAAAACCAATTTTTGCAGGATCCAAGAGGGCGGTAAACTTGGTTATAACTCCGCTTTCTTTGAGCTTTTTTACTCGGTACCTGATTGTCGCTTCATCAAGCCCTACCTGTTGAGCGATGCCTAAAAAGGAGGCTCTTCCATCCCTCTGCAACTCGTTTAGGATTTTGCGGTCGATTTCGTCCAGTTCCACAGGCAACTAATTCACACACAACCAAGTAAGCACCACAATTTAAAAAACCTCCTATGCTTGGTAGACCACTCGATAAATTCAAATTCCTAAACAAACCACACCTAATTGACAACAATGAGTCAGAAAAAACGGTTAATATTTCACTTGGACATGGATCACTTCTACACTGCCGTTGAAGAGCGGGAGCACCCAGAAATTAGAGGCAAACCCGTCATCGTCGGCGCCGACCCCAAAGAAGGCAAAGGCATAGGCGTCGTCAGCACAAGCAACTATGAAGCCAGAAAAGCAGGAGTCCGCTCAGGCATGCCCATCTCTCGCGCTTGGAAGCTTTCTCCAGAAGCGGTTTATCTGCGACCGAACTTTCCCTTGTACCTTAAGGTTTCAGCCCAAATCATGGAAATCATCCGCAAGTACTCTGAGCGGTTTGAGCAGTGGGGCATAGACGAGGCGTACCTGGACGTCAGCGACAAAGTCAAAGATTACTCTGAGGCAGAAGCCTTAGCCCGCCAAATAAAACAGGAAATAAAAGAAAAGCAAAACCTCACCTGCTCCATAGGCGTTGGACCAAACAAGCTGGTGGCAAAAATCGCCAGCGACTACAAAAAACCCGACGGCTTAACAGTTGTCAAAGAGGAAGATGTTGAAAAATTCTTAGCTCCCCTGCCTGCACGCAAGCTCCTCTGGGTGGGACGCAAAACAGAGGAGAAGCTCAAAGCCCTCGGCATAAACACAATCGGCGACCTCGCATGCTATGACCCAGCAGCCTTAACCGCCATGTTTGGAGTCATGGGTATGCAGATGCATCTTAACGCAAAAGGCATAGACAAATCTCCAGTTGTCTCCAGAGCAGGCATCAAAAGCATCAGCCACGAAACCACTTTCCAAGAAGACACCGCAGACCAAAACGCCATCCTGCAGACGCTAGACGAGCTTTCAACAGACGTTTTAGAGGAAACAGTAAGCCAGAACCTTTTCTTCAAAACCGTCACAGTGAAAATCCGCTATGAAAACTTTGAAACCCACACAAGAAGCAAAACATTGCCTTTCATGACCAACCGCATAGGGGACCTCAAAAAGACTGCTCGCGAGTTGCTTTTGACTTATCTGAGGCATGAGCGGAAGGTCAGGCTTATCGGCGTTAGGGTTTCAACGTTTGTTTCAAGCGAAAAACAAAAAACCCTATTCTAAACAGCCGATTCGGGCAAAATGCGGTTGCCATAGGTTTCCATGCTAGCGATTTCGCTAAGAATCTTCCGCCGCCTAACCAAGTACAGAAGCCTTCGAGACAAATCCACCTTTTCCCGAGCGTAACCAACAGCCAAAAGCGCGACCACTTCCAAATGCTCAGGAACCCCAACCACCGCCTTAACCTCATCTTTCTTGAAGCTACCAACCCAGCAAGTTCCCAAGCCCTCACCAGTAGCAGCCAAAACCAAGTTCTCACAGGCAATAGCAACATCCACCCTATACCATTTCGGCGAAGCCTTCGCGTCGCCACAAGCCACAATCACTACAGGCGCTTCGGATAGGAACTTGGCAAAAGCACCCTTCGATAGTGCTTCGCGTTTCTTTGCATCTGTGACTACGATGAAGTGCCAAGGCTCAACATTTCTCGCCGATGGAGCTAAGCGGGCGGCATCCAAAATTTTCAGCAGCAGATTTTTGGGGACTGTTTTTTGCTGATAAGCACGAATTGACCGTCTTTCCTGTATCGCTTCAAAGACATCCATAACTGGTCCTTTCCAAAAAGAAGAGAAGACTTGGTGTAATATTAGCCTATCAGGGCAACTATGCTTCGTACTCGGTGGGGTCAGGTACTCCTGCTTCCCTGAAGGCTTTCTTGCGGTTCACACATGACTCGCACTTGCCACAATGCTTGTCCCTGTCAAGGTAGCATGACCACGTAAGCTCCAACGGCACACCAATCTCAGAGGCAATCTGGATGAGTTCCGATTTTTTCTTGCCACTAAATGGCGCTTCAATGCCAAGTTCCTCTCCCGTGCCTAATCGTGCGGCTTTCTCGAACGCCTGGTAGAATTCCCTTCGGCAGTCAGGATAGAACGGTTCATCCGAGGCTTGTGCCCCATAGAAAACCTTATCCGCGCAAACCGAGACTGCGTAAGCCACGGCGGCTGAAAGAAAAATCGCGTTGCGGAACGGTACAATTATCGGTGCGCTAAACTCCGAGGTCAACGGGATGTTAGTGTTGCAAAGTGAGGTTACGCCGCTGAAGATGTCTTTGAGCGCTGAGAGGTCAACG
>QYYE01000054.1 GCA_003589585.1 Candidatus Bathyarchaeota archaeon | reverse complement strand
TTCCGAAAAGCATGCTGGAGAGAGCTGACAAGCAAATCCGCGTTGGAATCTCCAGAACAGACATTGATGACATTTGGGCTCAGCTTTACGAGAAAGGCATTACTCAGCCGTCTAATGAGCAGCTGATTGAGGATGTGGAGACAATAAGAAAACGGTACCTGTTTGCTAAAGAAAAGTACGGGGATAGGTTGACGTTTACGGGTCCTGACTGTGGACTTGGAAGTTGGCCAAACCAAGAAGCTGCTTCACTTTTGCTTGAACGCACGGTCCAAGCCGTAAAAACAAGTAAGTAAGCTTAACCTAGGCTATGCCTCGCCTCTTTGCTCCTTAATCCACGCCAGCAGCCCCTCTGAAAGCTCCTCTCGCTCAGTTACCACTTCTAGAAGAGTGAAGGTTTTTTGCCCTTTAGCATCCTCAAGCGCTCTGTACAGCGTCTCGCACCGGTCGCACAGGTAACCTTTGCCTCCCCAGAGATTAGCCAGTTCAGCGTATGGCCAGTTTACTAGTTCGTTGAAGCGAGCAGAAGGATAAAACAGTTGTTCCATACCCCACCGCCGATTATTTATAACCACAAAAATGGGGTTGATGCCATACCTTGGACAGTGGCAGATTTCTTGCCCTGTCATCTGAAAACCGCCATCCCCCACCAGCACAAGAGGACGCTTTTTTGTTGCCAGTGCATAGCCGATGGCTGCTGGAACGGCAAACCCCATGGTGCTGTAGAAGGCGGGCGCCATGATGGTTGAGGTTTCAATTTTGAGTGTGGCAAATAGGCAGTCGCCAGTGTCCGAAATCAGGGACATTTGTTCATATTCGCTAAAGAACCAATTAACCGCATCAATCACTTCACTCATAACAATTGGCGCGGGCGTGAGTTTGCAGGTTCGGTTAATCTGCAACGGCACCTTCTCTGGGAAAGAGAAGCCTTTCTTTTCGACGCTTGCTTGGTACAGTTTCTCAAGTAATTCCTTCAAAGGCACATCCTCAAAGGTCTGGTCAGCCATGTTGACTTGCCGCGAAAAACACCAAACAATCGCCTCTCCCTTAGTCACTGTCAGTTTAGAGCCCAAATTCACATCCGAGAGCATTTCACCTAAAACCAAAAGCAAATCAGACTCAGAAACAAGCTTTCCCGCGGCAGGATTGCCTGCAGTGCCAAGGTATGTTCCGAAAAAGTTCGGCTCCTCCGAGGGGATTAGGTCGCGGGCAAGCAAGGTAGAGACAACGGGCAGATTGAGTTTTTGTGCCAGCCGCATGATTTGGTCTTTGAGGTTGAAGCGGTCAGATTCGACGCCTGCCATGATAACGGGCTTTTTTGCTTGAGAGATTCTTTCAATGATTGCTTCTGCGGCTTCTTGAAGGCTGTTTTGGTCAGCAGGCGATGCCAAAGCAGGCTTTTCAGCGAGAATTGCTTCCTGGTTAACCACATCTGCTGGCAGCTCAATGTACGCTGGAAGCATTAATTCTTGGCAAGCGTTCAAGGCTTTGCTGATTTTGCGCGGCGCCGTTTTTGCGCTGTCCAAGATTACGGCTTCTGTGGTTATTTCGGAGTAGGCGTTGAGTTGGGAGGTGCAGCTTTTCACTGTATGATGCACAAAGAAGTCGTTTGCCCTTGCGCTTATGGCTGGACCGCCCGAAATTACAATCAGCGGTGTTTTCTCAGCGTAAGCACACGCCACCGAGTTCATCATGTTAAGTGCGCCCGCACCGTAAGTAACCACTGAAACTGCGGGCTTTCTAGTGGCTCTGGCTTCGGCTATGGCGGCAAAGCCCACGGCTGGTTCATGGGAGAAGGTGCAAAGTTGCACGTTCTTGTCGTCTTCTATTAATTTGAAGAACTTGATTATCATATCGCCGGGTATGCCGTAAAACCTGCTTACGCCTATGCGTTTTAGTTGGTCAAGAAGGTAATCTCCGACTGTTAATACGTTAGTCAAAAAAATCAGTTCCATCTAGAGTGTAAAAAGGACAGGTGATTTAAGCTTTGACTTATGAGTTAACCAACAAATTTTCGTCCTCTGCCTACACACAAGAATAGCGTATGTGAAAATGTGGTGGAAGTGATTGGCAACGTCTCTAAAAAGGAGCAGATAACCATACCTAAAAAGCTAAGAGAAAAGTACGGCATCAAAGACAAGGCACTGCTGGTTAAACAAGACGGAAAAGGGCTACTGCTAAAACCCTTCCCTACACCCAGTGATGAATAGGGCTCTTAAAAAACTGCTGGAAATGTAAGCAATAGGAAAGGTCAACAAAGCGCTCAAAAACCTTAACATACCAATTATAAACATACGAAAAACAAAGCCATTAACAAAAAAGAAAGAAGGAACTATCGCTTGTTAGTTCCAGCGTTCGTCTACAAATAGCCTGAGCGATGGCTTTTCAGTTGGGGTCATGCTGATTTGCGGCGTCGGGCTGGGGCGTCTTCGCAGAGGCGGCGGCGACATCGGTGATGGCGGCTCAAGCTCAAGGGGCATTTTTTCAATCAATCGTTTTCGCCTCCGTGCGTTGTTGGAACAATGGTTGCTTCGTAGAGTTTTTCACGTCGAATTATGGTTAGTTTGGCTTCTTTACCAATGGTGTCCTCTGCGAGGAGCCGTGGTATGTCGTAGAAGTCGGTGACTGGTTTGTCGTTGAATTTAACAATCACGTCGCCCATGGCTAAGCCTGCTTTGCGTGCTGGTGAGCCAGCTTCAACGCTAAATATCATGACGCCGGTTTCTTGGTCTAGATCTGCTTGCTCAGCGATCTCCTGTGGAATGGCGACAGTGTTGGCGATTATGCCTAAATACGCCTTTTTGAGAACTCTTCCAGTCATCAGGCGGTCGGCTATGGCTTTTACCCTGTTTATAGGTATGGCTATGCCTCTTTGCCAAACGTAAGCGGTGTTTATGCCGATTATTCTGCCATCAACATCTACCAGTGGTCCACCGCTAAAGCCAGGGTTTAGCTGTGCGTCGGTGGCGATGATGTTTTCCATTTGGGTTCCACGCCAGCCGCGGATGGTGCTGTTTACGCTTGTCACGATGCCTGTGGTGGCGGTCGGTTGAGCTCGGTTGAAAGGGTTGGCAAGCGCGAAAACGTATTGGCCGACGCTGAGTTTTTCTGAATCACCCATCTCTATGGGAGTGAATTCTCCGCCTTCTGCTTTCAGCAGGGCTATGTCGTTGTGCGGGTCGGTGCCCACGATTTTTGCCGTGAAGGTTTTTTCTCCTTGGCCGACTTTGACAGTGTTGCATCCGGCGAGCACATGATTGCAAGTGACAATATAGCCGTCTTTGGACAGGATTACGCCTGTGCCCCGAGACATCTGCGCTCTAACGCTTACAACGGACTGCGAGGTTTTCTTTATGAGTTGGCTGGTTGCTTCTGATAGCGATTTTAAAACTTCTATTGGGTTAACTAGTTGAGTCATTTTTCTCTCTTCCTACAAAATGAATAGGCAAAAAGGTATTTGTTGACTAAGGAATGCTAAAAGTCAGTCACAAAAGCTAAGCCATAAAACCAGAATCGCCATAGTAAGCGACATTGCGTGCAACAGCGCCTCTGGTTAACTGCGTACTCTGGCATAGCTTGCCAATGTTTGCCATGAGCTGGTATGAGGCTTTCAGTGCCAAGTTGAGGTTGTTATTGGTCAAGAATTTAGCATCAATGTTTAATGCTGTTCCCTGAATGTTTGCGGCTATTTGTATTCCGCCGTCCTCGGTTATCCATTTCAAGGTAACGCCTTCACCGTTCTCAGACATGCCTAGCCAACGGAGAAGCCCAAACCATCTGCCTTTAAGCTCCGCGATAAGCTGCTGTGTCATTAAGTCAGAAGGCAGGTACGTTTGCAGAAGTGAGGTTGAGGGTTTCTCTGGGCGTGTTTGGCTGAGTTTGAGCTTGGTGATTTTCGGGCTAACCCTGTAGCCTTCAGAACCTTTCTTTACTATACCCTCTTCTTCAAGGCGGCTCAGGATGCGGGAGAGTGTTTCCGGATGCAGTCCTGTTCGCCTCTTTAAGCCGTCGAATGTGAAAACAGCTAAGTCTTCCTGCTCGATTAGCGATAGCACGTCTGTATCGCGTTCGCTAAGTGAGTAGTTGGGTGGAAGGCTTTGCCAATTAACATTCAGAACCGGTATCATTATCAATGTTTTGCTGCAATGTTGCTTTTGAATGTTACTCTATTTTTGGAAAAAATCAAATGTTCAAATTTAAAACCAACACAGTATTTGCGGTTTAGTGACAGAAAAGCTAAAGAAGGCAAGCCTATATACAAGTTACTAAGCTCTACACCTTCAGTTCAAGTGTGGAGTCAAGGTTCTGTTACTTTAAAAAAATTCTATCTCAACTAGAGAGGAGAGTCTCGTGGGTAATAATACGCCCCTAACAGAAGTGAAAGTAAAACCAAGCTCTAACTCTATTTCGAACACCATAAACGCCGAATCCGTTCTTTCGGAAAGCCAAAGAAGGTACAGAGGGTTATTTCAGCGCATGGTTGACGGGTTTGCTTACTGTCAAGTAATATTTGACCAAAACCAAAACCCAGTTGACTATATCTTCTGCGACGTAAACGAAGCCTATAGACGGTTAACCAGTTTAGGGAATAAACTGGTTCTTGGAAAAAAAGTCACTGAGCTAGCTTCCGATCTAAAAGACTCTCCGTTTGACTGGATTACAGTTTGTGGCAAAGTTGCTTTGACAGGCAAAAGATTAGCCTTTGAAAGACATTGCCCATCTTTAGGAAAATGGTTCGCTGTCAACGCCTACTGTCCAGAAAAAGGCTACTTTGCCATGATAGTGAAAGACATAACCCAACGCAAAAAAACAGAGAAAGCCCTACGGCAAAGCGAAAAACAATACAAGAAACTGGCAAACAGCATAACAGACATGTTTTTCGCCCTTGATTCCAGCCTAAAATTTTCTTACTGGAACAGGACATGTGAAAAATTCACAAGGATAAGCGCTGAAAATGTGTTGCGGAGGCACTTTTTTGAAGTGTTTGAAAAGGGTAAGGTTACAAAGAAAGCGGTCAAGATTTACGCTCGAGCGATGAAAACAAGAAAACCGCAGTTTTACATTGAGAGGCTTCCCACACTTGATGAGGGGAGAATTTTTGAGATACATGTTTACCCCACTGGAAACGGCATATCAGTTTTCGCCAAAGATATCACCGAACGTATAAAACTCCAAGGCACCCTAGAACAGTACACAAAACGACTTGAAGAACTGGTTAAAATTCGCACGGAAAAGCTGAAAGCCGTTGAGCGGTTGGCAACCATCGGAGAAACCGCAGGAATGATTGGGCATGATATTCGTAACCCTCTACAGGCAATTATCGGCGAGGTGTATTTAGCTAAATGTGAATTAGACGTATTGCCTGAAGGGGATGCTAAGGAGAGAGTTTTTGAGAACATTCGCTGCATTGAAGAGCAAGCCATGTACATTAACAAGATTGTTACTGACCTGCAGGACTACGCTAAGACTTTAACGCCGGTCATGCAGGAAGTTGACCTTGAGGAGACAATCCAAGGAGTCATTTCAACCTTAAACAGCCCAGACAACGTTAAAGTATTCTACTTTATACAGAAACCGTTTCCAACGCTTAAAACTGACCCCTCATTTGTAAAGCGTATCTTGACAAATCTTGCCCTAAACGGCATCCAAGCCATGCAGGAAACAGGCGGAGAACTAACCATAAACGTGTTTTCAAGAGAAAAAACATTCATAACAGCCATATCCGACACGGGCGTAGGCATACCTGACGATGTTAAGGATAAGATTTTCAAGCCGTTGTTTACTACCAAATCGAAAGGTCAAGGGTTCGGCTTAGCCGTGGTCAAGAAGCTTGTGGAAGCGTTAGGTGGAGAGATTAGTTTTGAGACTAAGGTTGGCAAAGGCACAACCTTCATCATCGAACTGCCCTATGCGAAGAAAACCTAATCTGTAAAAGCTACCGTAGGGATATTTTTTCTCCGGTTGCAATGTAAACTATTGATTCGCATACGTAGGTGGCGTGGTCTGCTATCCGCTCCAAGTACCGCGTCATCAAAACGCTGGAGATTACGCATTTACTATCTATCTGTGCCTCTCCAATTAAACGGTCGATGAAGTCAAAGTACATATTATCGACTTCGCACTCGGTTTTGGATATTGTTTTGGCAAGCTCTACGTCGTAGGTTCTAAGAGAAGTAACGCTTGTTTTAACCATGCCCAGAACCTTCTCGCTCATTTCAGCTATGTATTCATGCACCCAAACATCGCATCCTTTTAGCCCGCTTAACTTATCGTTCAGCATGGATATGTCAAGGGCATATCTGCCGTATCTTGCAAAGTCATAGGCGATCTTCATGTAGGATTTAATGGTTCTCAAATCAGAGGCAACCGGCTGATAACGTGCGATTAGTTGAAACGCCTCGTCTTCAACTTTGTCTGCCATGGAAACAAGAACATCGGACATTTCACCGACTTGCTGCTGCACGCTTTTTCCTCTGAGGTAGCCTCGTATGGAGAGGGCGAGCGTTTCATAGGTTAATTCGCCCATTCTGCTCAGCAAGACTGATTGTTCTTCTAATCCTTTGTCGATTATTCTCATGGTTTTCTGCTCCTTCTAGCCAAATTCTCCTGTGATGTATTTTTCTGTTAATGGGTTCTTGGGGTACTCAAATATATTTCTGGTTGGTCCAAACTCTATGAGTTCGCCCAGATAAAGAAACGCTGTAAAGTCAGATACACGGGATGCTTGCTGCATGTTATGCGTCACAATAACCACAGTATACTGTTCTTTCAGATTTACAATTAACTCTTCAATTTTCGCCGTTGCAATCGGGTCCAAAGCGGAACAGGGCTCATCCATAAGAATAACCTCAGGTTTCAACGCAATGGCTCTGGCTATGCACAGTCTTTGTTGTTGACCGCCTGAGATGCTTGTCCCAGATTTTTGCAGGTCATCTTTAACCTCATCCCACAAAGTCGCCTGCTTAAGACTTCGCTCTACCACTTCATCTAGGTCTTGCCCCTTCTTGGCTCCTGTTAGCCGCAATCCCGCAGCCACATTGTCATAGATGGACATGGTTGGGAACGGGTTGGGTTTTTGGAAAACCATGCCTACTCGGCGGCGAATTTGCACTGGGTCAACGTCGTCTCTGTAAATGTCTTGTCCATCAAGCAGTATTTGCCCAGACATTTTGGCGCCGGGCACTAGCTCGTGCATGCGGTTTAGTGTTCGGATGAATGTGGATTTACCGCATCCTGATGGACCAATGATGGCTGTAACCGCGTTAGCTTTTACTGAGAGGTTGATGTTTTTTAGTACTTGTTTTTGTCCAAACCAAGCATTCAAGTTTACGCTTTGCATTTTCTCATTGTTAATGTTGTTCATTTTTTCACCTTTTTAGTCTACCCCTGCTTGCTAATCTTACGATGATGTTGAGAGATAAAACCATCAGAATCAGTATCAAAGCTGCTCCCCACGCCAGTGCCTGCGCATCTGGAGAAGGAAGCCGAGAATTCAGAAAAATCCTCAAGGGAAGGGCGTCCATAGGCGCGTTGAAGCCCTGGAAAAAGTAACTGTTGCCTAAAATGGTGAGCAGTATGGGCGCTGTTTCACCTGCAATTCTTGCCACTGCAAGAAGCGTACCTGTAACTAGACCGCCGCGTGCAGAAGCTAAGACGATGCTGAGGGTTGTTCGCCACTTGTGCACTCCTAACGCCAGCGAGGCTTCCCGTACAGAGTTGGGCACAAGCTTTAGGGATTCCTCAGTAGTTCTTGCTATGATGGGAATCATCATGAAGGAGAGGGCTATGGCTCCTGCAAGAGGCGAGAAGCTTCCTGTAACACCTATAACGATTACGCTGAAAGCTGTAATGCCTATCACTATTGAAGGAACCTGAGTAAGCACATCGTTAATCGACCGCATTGAAGATGCATACTTGTTGTTGCCATACTCAGCCAAGTAAACGCCAGATAACACTCCAACAGGAACTCCAATTAAACAAGTTAAACCTATCAGAATCAAGGTTCCCTGTATGGCAGGGCCAATTCCGCCATGCAACCCGTCCGCAGTCAGAAAATTAATGCTTAACACTGGTGCCCCTCTTATGATGACTTCCAAGAGAATGCTGGCTAATGGCACAACTGCGATGACTACACAAAGCAGGCACAGAAAATAGAAGAGCTTGTTTTGGAACTTCCTAAATTTATAGCCATGAAACATTTACTCTACGGTGCCTCCTTTAACTTTGATAAGCCGAGTAACCATGGTGTGCGCTGCAACGTTTATGAGAAGGCTCAAAGCAAGCAGTACCAAACCTGCACCTATGTAAGCTGATTTTTCCAGCGGCGTGGGAGATTCCAAGAACCCGTTGGCTATCAGAGACGGCAGAGTCTGCCCAGGCGCAAAAAGAGAAGTAGGCATAGCGCTTGGACCAACAGCGTTGCCTATCACCATGGTAACAGCCATTGTTTCCCCAACAGCTCTACCAAGGCCCAAAATTACTGCGCCGAAAATTCCCGAGCGCCCATAGCTTAGAACCCAATGGCGGATTACTTCCCATTTTGTCGCGCCAATGCTGTAAGCGCCTTCGCGGATGGAATTTGGAACAGCGTTGATTACTTCCTTGGATACTGAGGCAACGGTGGGAATTATCATTATTGCCAAAATGACCCCTGCAGTGAAAATATCAAGACCTTGGGGGGTTCCACTGAAAATCGGAATCCAACCCAAATAAGCATTCACGGGCTTTTCAATATAATCTAAAATCCAAAAACGAAGAAAAAAGATTCCCCATAAACCAAAAATGACGCTGGGCACGGCAGCAAGCAACTCCACAAGATAGGAAATTGGAACTCGAACGGCTTTGGGAGCCATTTCTACAAGAAAGATGGCGATACCAAGGCTTAACGGTACGCCTATCAGAAGCGCGATGCCTGATGTGACTATTGTTCCAAGAATGTAGGGGAGTACGCCGAAGGATTCCCTGCCTGTGACAGGGTTCCAGTTTGTTCCTGTAATAAAGTCTAAGCCGTAGCGGTTCAAAACTATGGTAGACCCCGAGATCAAGATATAGGCATTTAAAAGTAAAATAACAACGGCAGAAGCAGCTACTATGCCAGCGGCAACTTTGAAGATATTATCTAAAGTAAACTTTAGCCTCATCGATACTCATCTGGAATCTTTATGCGGCATGTTTCCATTCAATCACATCGTAGACCTTAGCTTTAACAAAAAATGGGGTTTGAGAATGTCTAATTCGCCACCAGTGCCTGACCATTGAAAGTTATCGAGCGCAAAGTTGCCTCATTGATCTGCACCAAGTTTGAAGGTAGCGCTGCATACTGAAGAGGTTCCGCGAGTTGTTGACCGTCATGAACCACATACCAAATGTACTGCACAAGCTGAGTTGCCTTGTCAAGGGTCATTCCCGGAATAACAAAGAGCTCTTTGTATAGCAACATGTATGTCGGCGTCACTATAGGATAAGCCTGTTCCCCCGGAGCATTAAGAAGACTCACATCCACCCAGTCTCCGTCGCCAGTGGGCAATCCGCTTGTGGGAATGGATTCGGCAGCAGCAGTTGTGGAAGCGAGCGATGGAGCAACATAATTACCTGCAGCATTCTGGACGTCAGCAACTGTCATGTCATTTTGCAATGCATAAGCTAATTCGACATATCCTATGGCGTATTGTGTTTGGGCAATATTGGCTGCAACATTAGAGTTCCCGTTTGCACCAATGGTTGTACCGGGCCACTGAACTGTTGTTCCGCTTCCGACTTGACTATCCCATGTTGAGCTTACTAAGCTTAGGTATTTTGTGAACCAGTTTGTTGTTCCAGAACCATCAGACCTGCGAACTAGGACAATAGCGTTGTTTGGTAAGGTTACATCGGGGTTAATTGAAGTAATCGCTGGGTCATTCCAGTTAGTGATTGCACCCAGGTAGATGTCAGCGATAATTGGACCTGTGAGGCGAAGACCAGAAGAAACGCCAGGAATGTTATAGGCTACAGTAATTGCGCCAATGGTTTCGGGAATATGAACAGCGTTTGGTGCTGCTTCTCTTTGGCTTGCAGTCAATGCAGCGTCAGTGCATGCAAAATCAACGGTTTTTTGGGTAAAAGCGCTTATGCCTGCGCCGCTGCCGCCTCCTTGATAGTTAATTTGTATGTTTGGTTTAACTTGTGTGGTGTAAGTTTGAATGGTTGATTCAATAAACGGTTGTGGGAAAGTGGCGCCTGCTCCTGTTAAAGTGATTGAATCCGTTGTTGCGGGGGGCTGGGATAGTAAAACGTAGCTTATTGCACTTGCAGCTATTATGACTATGGCTATGATTGCTATTGTGTATGTTTTTTTCATTTTATCCCTCGTTTGAAAATCCATAGTCTATTAGGCAGGTTTATAGGTGTTCGACATAGAATATATAAAGATATATAGTCTACATAAAGAAAACATTTTAATCTAAACCTAAAAGTTGTCTATATAGAATAGCAGTTGAAAGACATGACCACTAAAACACAAACCGAAAGCAACGACCAAAGAAGACTCCAAGTCACAGGCGGATCAACCTACATCCTCTCCCTACCCAAAGACTGGATAACACGCAACCAACTAAACAAAGGAAGCCTAATGATGCTCCGGGAACAAGACGATGGCTCCCTATCCATTTACCCCTCAGTTACAAAAGGCAAAAAAGAAAAAATCGACGAAGCCTTCATAAAAGTAACAGCAAACGACAATCCTGACGCAGTCATACGAACAGCAATCTCCGCCTACTTAAGCGGCTACAACATTTTATGCTTGAAAGCTCAAAACCAACAAGTGCTCTCATCAAAACTGCGTAACCACCTCAAGAAATTTGCCAGGCACTACTTGGTCGGAACCGAAATCGTCATCGACACGCCCACCGAGCTTAAACTTCAAGTTTTACTCAATTACCCTGAGCTAACCGTTCAGAGCGCTCTTAGAAGAATGTCCATTATAGCCTCGTCCATGCATAAAGAAGCCATAGCATCCTTAAAGAAGCTGGATTTTTCAGCGGCAAAATCCATTATTGAAACCGACCGTGAAGTCAACCGCTTTGGACTCTATATCGTGCGACTGATAAAATTAGCCGTCACCAACCCGCGCGTGGTTAAGGAAATAGGCTTAAACAACCAGAGAGACTGTCTCGGCTATAGGCTAATAGCTAAATCAGTTGAAAGAACCGCAGACCATGCCACCAAAATCGCGGAAAACACCCTGCTTCTCAAGCAGACCGTGAATGAGGAGCTTGCAGAAAAAATCTTCGAGTTAAGCAACTTAGCTGTTTCCATGTTTGAGAGCTCAGTGGAAGCGCTGTTTCGAGATGACTTTAACTTGGCAGAAAGCGTTATTGAAAAACTGCATCAGGCGCATAAGCTGGAGAAAGATGCGGTGCTGTGTTCTCAGGGCTTGGAGATTGAGGAAAACGCGAACTTGCGGCTTATAATAGAGAGCGTACGGAGAACAGCAGAGTACGCCAGCGACATTTCCGAAGTGGTGTTGAATCTTAATGTGGAGTCAGTGCTTCGATAAAACCCTTTTTTATTCCAGAAACGTTTTAAACTAGGCGACAGAACAATTTTAGGGCAAGAACTGCATGATTGAGGAAAGGTTGAGGGCAAAAGGCATATTCTTAGACTTAGACGGCACAATCGTAGACTCTAAAGAAGCCTACCTTGAAGCTGCAAGAGTTGCCTTCCGAGTAGTTGGACTCGAACCACCCGAACCAAAAGCTGCCCTGGAAATTCCCAAAAGGCTCGAACAGGGCCTCTTAATCAGCGACATCATGAATGGTGACAGGCAAAGATTTCTTGATGCGTATTTAACCACTTACTATTCAATCACTGAGGCAAAAACCAAGCTTTTACCCGACATCTCAGCCACCCTTAGGTATCTCTCGGGGAAAGCCAAGCTGGCGTTAATAACCATGCGGCATGTCCCAAAAGAAGCACTCATCAAAGAACTTGATTGCTTTGGCATAGCTGACTATTTCACTCATGTTGTCACCGCGATGGATACGCTTAAACCTAAGCCTGCCCCTGAAGCCCTGATAAAATGCGTCGACGCCTTAGATGTGGACATCTGCGACTGCCTCATAGCTGGAGACTCGGTGAATGATGTGCGTGCTGGAAAGGCTGCTGGCGTTAGAACGGTGGCTGTCTTGTCTGGGCTGTTTCACTGTGATGAACTTGTCAAAGAATCCCCTGATTTAATTATCCCTGACCTTACAAAGCTTCCACAGTTTATTGAATGATTCGTTCAAAATATGTCAAATTTTAGAATATTGCTAGAAACCGCCTAAAGCAGTTATATGGCGACTGGAAAAATAAAGTTTAATTAAAACCTCCATCTTAAGTCAATATGGAGAGGGCTTCAGAGCGGGAATCGTAATATGAACTTTGTAGAGCTAATGTTGGGAGAAAAACTCAAGGAAGCGGATCCAGCCCTTGATGTCATGGGGTCAGACCGCAAAGTTTTACAGGTAGCTTGCCAAGACTTCACAAACTACCTTAAATTTCACTGGAACCTGATTGGGAAAGAAGCAAGCCAGTTTGAGCTTGTGGAGCGACTTGAACGGGTTTTCAAAGAAGATTCAAATGAACTGGAAGAGTTTCTGACTGTCTGGACGGGCATCTGGTTTAAAAAATGGAAAGAGCGAGTCAAACTGCTCATTGGCGACCAGAATGCAAGCCGATGGAGCAAAATTTCAAAAACAATCAGCAACGCAGAGCCGTTGTGGAAAAAAATTGAGCACAAGCAGGAGCTCCAAGAGGTTGTGATAGCTACTCTCATTAAAAATGGAGAGATATGCGGAACTGACATTTTATCAG
>QYYE01000053.1 GCA_003589585.1 Candidatus Bathyarchaeota archaeon | reverse complement strand
TTGGTGTTGGTTGCGCTTTTAGAGTGCCTAAGGTCATCGCTACTCCAAAGGTTTGCATACTCAGGATTTGGCAACTCTGTCCAAGCAACGTTTGAAGGCTCAAGTTCGTCAATGGATGCTGCATCATAGGCCTTGTGAGTTGCAGACGTTGAGTCTAACGGATAAAAGTTGTAGATGGTTCTGTAGGGCAGGTTGCGGTTTTCAGGAATAATCAACAGCAGTTGCTCAAGGACTTTTTCCCGCATTACTCTGCCAACGTCTGCGTTTTGAGCCGGCTTATCAACTGTAGTTATGGTTGCTCGAAGTGAGTATATTCGCCGTCTTAGTTTGCCATCTAAGGTGTGTTTTTGCGCTTGGCAAGGCTCAGTGGTCTTGGAAACGGTGATTTGTGCATCGTGGTCTTTTAGCAGTTCCCGGTCGTAATTTGCTTGGGAGCATAGGACACGGGCTAAGCCGCCGTCATCCTTGACAACCCTTAAGCGGGATTCTATCAGACGCAGAATAGTGACAACTGGGTTTTCAAACTCTACAACGCTCAACTTGCAATTAGCCTCCTTGCTATGCTTTTGAAGTAGAACCGCTGATTCGCAAAAGTGAACGGCGTTACGGTTTGGATTTCGTAGTCTTCGCCTTGGCGTCTGATTTTGTCGTGCACTCGGACAGGAAGGAACGTGTAGAACGCCAAGTAGTCATTAAGGTAATAACCTGCTTCCAGCATCACCTGCTCAGCCTTAAGTGAAGAAACTACAGCTAGCAAATCCAAAGGTTCGCCATAAGTCACTGTTGCGGCGGCTTCTCGGACAGGATAAAGCATAACAGCTTCGCCCTTGCTCCTCAAAATCCTTGTGAATTGGGTTGTGGGTTGCTCATAGTGGAGGAATAGCTGTGCTAGCCAGCAAACTGTAACCATGGCCTTCTTGTTTTCTACATAGCTGTAGTCTGCATGTTTGGCGCCCCAGAACATGAACTCCTCACTATGTTTGCCGATGACTTTGACGCTTAGTTCTAGGCTGGTTTGGTCGTGGTTTTTGCGGATTTTCCACAGAATCCCGCTTGTTACTGCATCGTAGTAGTCGCATGCAACGAATCGGCTGACCACGTCTATGTAGCCAGCCCAACAAACCGCAGGGTCATAAGCTGGATACTTTGCGCTAGCTCTAATGTTGTTTAATGCGTTGTAGACTTTTTGGCAACTGACGCTCCAGCCTTCAACCTCATACAAGCCAAGCAAGGCGTAGGCGAACGGGTCATCGTAAACCTCGTTTTGACTCAAGCCTACCCTGTGCCACTTGCCGTCTGACGGGTCAAAGTGTAACCATAGATTTTCAAAGCCTTCCCTAAGAAAACCAACCGCTTTACTCATTATGGCTTGGTATAAGGTTTCGTTGGCTTTGTCGTATTTTTCCGAGAGCAGCCTTAAGCCGATTAGCCCATAGAGGCACTCAATATCCATCTCTAAGAGCCAAGCATCCCCGATTGTTACCGCTCTTGCAAAGCCACCGTAGGCCTGCTGGTCCTGCATAGTCTTGAGGAAAGTTCCGCCTGCTAGCTTGGCAGAGTCTAAGTAAGCGTTGTTGTTTGTCAGCTCATAAGCCCTCAAAAGTGAAGGAATAACTCTGCAAGCATCCACGCTGTAATAGTAGGTGCTGGTTTCTCCGCTCTTGAATCCGCCATATGCTTTCCGTTCTGAGTCGGTACATTGCTGGGTTAGAACCCAATCTGCAAGGCTTTCGATTTTGTTATAGATGTCGGCTTTTCTGTCCTCAAACTGCTTGGCAGAATAGGCTTCGCATAAAAAGTCAAGGGCAAAGCTAGCCGCTAAGACGCCTCTTCCAAACTCAGGGTCTGGCATATCAGGCGGAATAATGTAAACATAGGGCGCAAAGTCCATGAAAAACTGATAATACGATTCAGGAATAGCTCCCATGCTAAGCCCTCCCCACATAAGGCTCTCTTAGGCTGGCAAGAATACGCTCGAACTCCGTCTGCAAAACCGTTAAGCTGGGAAGCGATGATGTGGAACTGGACAGGTCGCCGACGCTAAAGTTTAGGCCGATTGCTGAGCCGCCAGTCAAATAGCAGATTGCGTAAATGGCAGCCAAGAGCGTTATTGCTTCTTTGTGGGCTTCGTTGCAGTTTTGGTAGTTGATATCAGCGGAGAGTTCAAGCTCTAAAGTGACCTCTGCACGCTTAATCATCTTCAGAACTTTGGCATCAGAAATATCCGCATCCTTCACGTTTAGGACATCTCTGATGTCTTCCGCTGATACGCTACCCATCCTTTATGCAGCTCCTGCGCTTTCTTGCGGTTTGCCGCCCATCAGTTCTTTGATGCCTGCAATGATTCCGCCCACCATTGAACTGCCAAGAATGCCGAGCTCAACGTTTCCAACTGGAAAGCCAAGCCCCATCCAAGTAGCCACTGGCGGCAAAACGAAAGCGGCAAACATCAAAAGCGCTTGCTGTTTGTCTGACAACTTCATTTCTCTTTTACCTCCTTACCTTGAATGCTCGTTCGCTTTGGCATGTTTTCAGGTTGGCTGTTCCAGAGTTGCCAGCCGAACTTGACAGCGTTCTTTCGGAACTCTTCCGCTCTGATAAGCCCCAGTTCAGCGGCTTTAATCAAGTCAGAGGGCACCAGTTCAGGGGTTTTGGGGCTGCCAAAATTCAGCCTAACCTTAGCCTTATCAGTATCAAACCCCGCCTGGGCAACGACTATTGCAAAAATTTCCCTTTCCACTTGGCGCTTGATGTAGCGCTGGACAGGTTTAATGAGCATATCCTGCAAATCCAATGCAGCCTTTGCGCTAGCTTCAGTGAAGCCAGGAGTGCTAAACAAACGTGGCAATGGCGTCTCACAGCCGAGGTAGAACTGGTTGACTATGTGGTCGATGTAATAGACAAAGCCTTGAGCTCTTGGGTCGATGGTTACGGGTTTGACTTCGCAGGGTTTATTGTAGAATAGCCAAGCACCCTCTTCAGGCCTGTTCTTGATAGCGCTTTCAAACTGCTTGATGGTTGCAGGATCAGCCTTTTCGAGATACGCTAGCACGTCAGGTCCAGCGTACTTCTCAAAGATTCGGGGCATGATGCGCTCGATTTTTGCTTTCATCCAAGAGTAAGCCGGACGCTTATCACTGTCAACCGTCAACGTGTGAAGAAGCACTTGTAAGAGTCCAACGCCAAAACCCGACGGCACATCACCGCATAAGCGCCAATGAATCACCGCTTGGGGCTTAAGCTCGCTCCCTGCACTACCAGTGTAGGCGCTCTTGAGTTGGTAACCCGTGACCTTGTAGGGAATCTTTAGGTCGGGAACGCTACTAAGTCCAATCCGCTGGACCGCATCAATTGGCATTCGAAGGGCATCGGTCAACTTTTCAGGTGTTAATTTGAGCCAAAAATCGTTTCCACAGCCAATCAGAGCCTTGGCCATGTCATTGAGTAATCCATCTAGATTGATTTCTTCACAGAACCTATCAACAGCAGCTTTGGCTTGTGCTGCCTTCTCATATTTCTCGTCTACTGTAGTGTAGAAGCCCATGCCAACCGTTGAAGCTGCCAGCAGGTCCACGCTTGCTTTGCAGGTTGGGTCGCGGTCATAGAGCTTCATGACATCTGCTAAGGGTATGGCTGATGTGTCAAAGAACACTCGCTGCTTAGGCGATGCAGCGCCAGATGCAGGCGCATAGGAGAGCACTTCACGGATTTTCTCTAGGACTTTGCTCATGACATGTTCAACCTGAAATTTTTTTGTAAAAAATGGGGATTGAGGGTTTGTTGGTCAGTGGTTTAGCTTAGGGTGGTTTTGATGTTGGTCATTTTGGCAACGGCTGAAGAGCGAAGGATGCCTGCACCGAACCGTGTGGTTGCCCTAACGCCGAATTTACTGGTTTTAACCTCTTCCCAGTCCTCAACGGTAATGTCACGTCTAAGAAGCATTGCTGATGCTACACGGGTGTCTATGGCGTAAGCGGTTCCATTAGGCACAAGCGTGCTTGCCTGGACTCGCATGCCTAAGACGCTGCCGATGCTGCCCTGTTCAATGTCGGTTTCGTTGCTTGGAAAATACTGCGCATGAATAAACTTGTCATCGTTTAGCAGTTGGTGCAGTTGGGTTTCGCTAATTGCCAGCACTGTAGGACGCCAATCCTCGCCTCTGACAGCATTGTGCAGTTTTAGCAGTCCTGTCCAGTCTAACGCTTCATCGCCACCGTTGATGGGTGCCCCGCCAGCCAAATCGCTATCTTCAACAGCATCGTACAAATCGATGATTTCTTTGGTTTCATTTAGCCCCAGTGCTCTGCCGACCTTCTGCACCATGTTGTCCATGACGTTCCAAGTAGCATCTTCAAGGTATTCACGTGTCCACTCTTCTGAGGAGTCGCAGAGCCTGTTGGTGTAGATGTCAACAGTGCTGTTTTTCTTGCCGCTTAACCGTGTGACTGCACCTTCAGCATAACGATAAGCCACGGCGTCAGTGTCTAGTGGGAAGCGCTCCATCGGCTCGGTTGTTGGCATGACGGTGATTATGTTTCTGCCAATCAGCTCAGGAAACGCGGCTTGCACAAGCGTATCGTGCATTCTTCCTAAAGCGCCTGTCATGTCGCTAAACAGGTTTTCTTTGATGCCCATCTGCACATAGCGCTTCATGAACGGATGATCGGTTTTGAGCTTGAGTTTTTCGTAGAGTTCACGCTGGTCGTTTGGCTTCTCCATTAAAGCCTCAAAAAGTCTAGGCTTCAAGATGTCACTTCTCCACGTCAATGAAAATCAAGTCGCCGTCGGCTAGTGCTGCTTGGAGTGCGGTGCCTAGTTTGCGGTTGTAGAATATTGTGTAAGTGCCTGCGCCGCCTTCGTTGACAGGTTGGTCTACTAGTTGTGTGACTTTTCTGTCGGGTGCGCTGCAAACTGCTTTGCCCCGTGTTATAGTGCCGTTGGCCATGACTTTGACTCTGCCCCGCTTGAGTACGCCGCACATTTCGCCGACTGCTACAGTTTTGGTTGCTATGCCTATGGCGTCATCTCCGCCTGGGCTTTCTGAGACCTTGTCATCAGAGCTAAGGTAGACAGGTGAGCCTTTGGTGATTGCCGCTTCAGCTTCAAACGATTCGATGATTGCTTCTGGGTCGTCTGTTTCGCCGATTGCCATCCAGCTTTTGCCAGATCTATCAGTCAATCCAAATCAAATCAATTTGTTTTCTTGAATTTCCCAAAGTTCGTCCTTTGGTACTCTTCCCCACAAAAGTGAGCAAAAACATAGTTTAGCTGCCTCCCGCTTTCTGCTTCAACTGCTGAACTGCCCTTCGCAGTTCTTGGCACATACGTTGCGGTCCAAGGCTCCAACTCCGCTGAACCATGGGCAAAGGCAACACGGATTCAATCAGTTGGACAGCTTCAGAGACAGCTATCATCTTAGGCGGATTCTTGAGCAAGCTGCCACCGGGCAACTGCTTTCGCAATTCCTCTATGGTTTTTTGTGCCTCAGTTAGTTGGTCTTCTGTTTGGGAGAGCTTTTCTTGTAGTTGCTTGTCCTCAAGCTTTTCCATCACTTGCACGTTTGTTTCAGGAATGCCTGGAACTGCCACAAGGCTAAGTTCAGCGTTGTGCAGTCCGTGGGGCACTTTTCCGTCTACAACGTCTATGGCTTCATAGTCGGCTCCGACGCTGACGTGCTGGACTAAGCCTTTGCGTATCTTGTCGGCCACCTCGCTCTCATAAATCTCCGCCTCATACCAAAGAGCATGGCCATCCCAATCGGTCTTGGTGACCTTGCCAACGGAGCTGTCAACAGAAACATGCTCAATGTACACGGGCGCATTAACCAGCTTAGAAGCAAAGGCGCTCAGTTCTTCAGGCGTGTAAATGTTAAAGTTTCGGCTCATGCCCGCCGTCATGGCTACGCCCCGAATCCTCAAGGGCTTATCCGCCATCTTCTCAAGAACGCTAAAAGGCAAAACCGCCGACAGATGCTCTACTGCGCGCTTGCAGCCTTCGCACTTGGGCTTGTCGCCTTCTTGGGTGACTGTTTCAGGGTTTGACATGTTTGGGTCAAGAAATACGTTGCACAGCGAAAACTGAAATAGCTTATTAGCGCATTTACGATAATAACCTATTTAGGCTAATGAATCAGTAAAATAAGCTCAAGATGAACCTTACAGAAAAAGAACGCCTAATTCTACAACTTGCAAAGCAAGGCTTAAGCGACTATCGCATAGCACGCAAAATAAACAGCGACCCCCCAAGCATAACACGCTCACGTAAAAATGCCTACAAGAAACTCACAGGCGCCTTTAAAGACATTGAATGGGCAACAAGAATGGGCGTAAACATTTCAGAATTAGACCAGACACCTCAGCTGTACAGTTTTTTCCTCTAAAAGCAAGACAGCTTCCAGCGATAAACGTCGGAATGTTATCCGCCGCTGGTTAAGCTTCTTTGGGCTGTATTAATCCTCGCTTTAGGGCTAGGAAGATGAAGAATTGTGAGAGCGCTGCTACTGTGGCTGATTCTATCATGTTAATGGTGTTGATTCCTGCAACTGCTCCTCCGCCTAGGGCGCTGAAAAATGTGATGGCGCTTGTTATGGTTGCGTCTATGAGGGCGTTGCCCCAATCGAACTTTTGCTCTATGGCCTTAGTTTTTTCGTTTGCACAACAGACTATAAATCCCCTGACTGTTAAGGTTATAAATTTGCGGTGAACGATTCTGCTTAGGCAGTTTTGGAATCTACCCTTAATGGTTAAGGTCGGTTTTGCCAAAAGACTTTACCTTCTGTTAGACTGGTGTTTGAAGCGAGTTTCTGAAATCATCCTCAATTTAACGAGCGTTTTTTGGCTTATTTGCTAGACGGGGTGTTTCTGAAACTACCCGTTTGACTTAAGAGAGGTGTCTTGCTTCCATATCTATTGTGTCGCAATAGACGGCACAGGCTTGTGTCTTTGGAGATGTGAATATGTTTTGGATCTTAAAGAATTGCTTGCTTCCAAAGGCAGGCAAAGGATCCTAGAAATACTAGCGCAATACAGAGAAATAGCCGTAATGCAATTGGTGCGCAAAACTGGCGGCAAGTACAGCGAAGTGAACAGAAACCTCAAAATCTTGGAGACAGAGGGCATCATAATAAGCGAGTACCGCAGGCAGGCTAAGCGTGCAAAGGTTAGAATAATCAAGTTGAACAGAGAAAACCCTAGAACAGAAAAACTGCTTAAAGCGTTAAAGATACTACAGGAATAGCGACGCCAGCGCTGTTCTCTAAACCAGTTAATACGTTAAATTACCAACGCAGTGATGATGGTTAGTGTGACATTCAAATCAACAAAAGTCAAAAAGATAGTCATCACACCAAATAAGCAAACTTGCCAAGGATATTTAACCGATTTACCGCCAATAAAAAAAGGAAGCATAGACTTTATTCTATTTAGTTCTTAACGTCAGATTTTGAACTACTTTTCTTACGAACAAGCGCAATAACAACGATAAGCAAAGTAGCGATAACACCTAATGCAGCAAACAAACCAATTTCTATCCAGCCTATGCCTGATTGAGCGTCTAATTGTTGATTTGGGACTGAAGTTTCATTTGGGTTTACCTGTGATTGTTCTGGCACCTCAACACTATTTGCACCGATAGTTATGGTTTGTATGTTGCTCCAGCTTTCTTCGCCAGTGAAACGCCATATTGGCCAGCCAGAAGCAGGATCAATTGGGCGATGGACATACCCTGCCATTGCAGCCACTTTGAAATCAACTTGGCTGCCTGAAGGATAGTTGATGGGAAGGGAGAATATGGTATATTCGCCTGAACTCTGTGTTGGGAGGCCATCTGATAGACTGTAAACGTTATTCCAGTTTTCGGAAAAGCGTCCTTTGACCCAAACGTTGTAGTGGAGGACAACACTCATGTTTGTGCCACTATCGGAGTCTATTATCCAATAAGGGGTAAAAGGTTGATTTTTGATTCTAACCTGTATCGATTTATTTTCCACATGATAGCCTTGATGTGTAATTTCCTGTCCTGTATAGGGGTCAATTGAATAAGTTGTCGGTACATCGTAAGGATAAGCGACAATCTGGACAGTGAACTCTGGAATAGCGGGCTTAGTTATGGAGGATTCAGCGTGCACTATGTCAAAATTTGCAATGCTCATAAAGACTAATCCGCTAACCAGGATAGCCATCAAGAATACGCTGAACTTCAATGTCAACACCCTGCTAATATATAGGGTAATTATTAGATTTAAGCATTATTAGAAATCTGCTTTTTTATCGATTTTAGGCAGACTACCTATTTTTCAAGGAACCTATTTTAATCTAACGGTATGTTTCTGAAATATCCCGTCTTTCTTAAAGGTTGCGATAAATAAATAATCTTATGGTGAAAGCCTAGCAAACTCATAAGCATGTTCGGAAACTGCACCAAAATAAGAATAATAGGAGGTGAAAGAGTATGGTAGACGGAGTATTTGACCTTTTAACTTGCAAACCCAAATTAACAATTAAAGCGCCAAATGACCAAGACTACATTGATCTCGAAACGAAAATGCCTGATGCGCAGAACTTGTTTTTGGAGATAAGCAAACGCATAAACTTACCTTACCAATTTCCACAACGAACTAAAACGCAATTAGTAGACTGCATATACAGATATGTGAATGGTACCTGGTCCCCGCTAGGTCTTCCAGCAAATGAGGCTTCTGGCAGAATTACATTTAGCGATTCTAACTCTGACGAGGTAGTAGACTTATTCGGAATCATCAGTACGTGGCCTGACCCTGAGGAATATGAACCACTTTTGGCAACAAACGTGGGTTTAGTCGTACAGAAGGATTTTGCTGCAGGTGGATTTCTTAGCACACAACAAGGCGAAGTATGGATAGGACACGGAAGACATAGTTCAACTGATGTACCAAAAATAATCATGATGCATTCTGGATACGAGACTCTCTACCTGAGAAAGTTCAATGAACATGGTGTTTCAGACTCAGCAAATTTGAACCTCGGAAAGTTAGAAGTACAATCCCCGAATAATGCGTTTGCCGTAACTGCTGGCGATAATGGTGCAAACCAAGATACTTTCCTTGTTCCGCAGAATCCAAGCCAAGGAGGACTCGGATTGGGGACAGCAGCTTATCCATTCAAATGGGTTGACGCCACAACGGTGTTTACAAATGGCATCAACAGTATCAGCGGCGGCGCAATCACTGTGTATGTATCTTTAGACTGCAATAGTGTTATTCATGGAGGCGGAAGCAGTGGAGACGCATTCAAAGTTGGCGACGACATATACATAGTTGACGTCAATAACGCTAACAGACTGTCATTGCAAGGTGCACAGAGCAGAACCCAGGCAGGCATACAATTTGGCTCAGGCGGAATGTGGCTCTATCGTGATAGTGCTTACTTACGCTGCTCGTCTGGTTTTATAGTCGACGGCTATATCGTTGCTGCATCATGGGCTAACACTACACAGTACGGACCACTCTACAGAAACTCAAGCGGACAAATAGGATACAACACTTCAGCCCTCAGATTCAAGGATAACATCAGTGACGTAGAAGACTGTTCATGGCTCTATAAGCTTAGACCTGTTACTTTTGACTGGAAAGACGAGCAGCGCAAACAAGAAGAAGGCAGACAGTTAGGCTTGATTGCGGAAGAAGTCAACGAACTATACCCACAGCTTGTATTCCGTGACAGCGAAGGCAAGCCTGAAGGCGTCCACTACGAGTGGCTTGGCGTGCCTTTGATTGTTGAAATGAAGAAATTACGCAGTCGAGTTGAAGCCTTAGAAAATCAACTCAAACAAAACCCGATAGCAGCCTAACACAAAACAAAATCAACAGCAACCAAAAATGAGGTGACTTAAAAGTTTGACTCAAACTACAGCTCAACAGGTTTCTGATGCACCGCCTGTTATGCAACAAATAGGCATGCTGAACTTGCGCATTAACGACATGATGACACAACTCAATACAGTCATAAAGACCATAATGGACGAGAACGCCGCTTTAAAGAAAGAAAACGCCGAGTTGAAAGCTAAACAAGAAAAAACATACAAACCTTAAAGACAAACACAGACGAGCCTGCGGTCTTTCTTCTAAATCCCTTCTTTTTTCTATCGTTCCCACAAAAGTTTCTTTACGGCTTTTTCTTTACCCGAGAAATCTCCAATATACTAAGGAAGCGATTCACTCCTCTTCTGTTTCTCCCCATGCTTCCACGATAAAGCTAGTCAATGCCCAGTGCCAGCCTCTCTTCTCTGCGATGCGCTCTCCATACTCTTTTTCTAAACGCTTATTCATTCTCACAAGTCTTCGGCTTATCTGGTGGCGACTAACCTTAAACTGTTTAAGCCTAAAAGCCAAATCTTTAGGCAACAGACCGGTAGAGCCAGCTTCATAAAGCAACTGCAGGATTTCACGGTCTACTTCGTCTTGGCAAGCTGCCTCTTGAATTTCCTGCTTCTCGTAGTGAAACAGTGGCTTTAGCGCTTTTCGCAGGGAGCGTAGGTGCATTTTTATTTCTTTGATGTCTTTTGAGTTCTGCTTAGCAACTGTTGATTGTACTTTAAGCGTCCTATCTTGTCGCTTTGGCTACGCTTCTTTTTCTTGTTCTGAACAGGTTTTTCAGCCTTCTCCATACCAAAGTGCGCACTCCATGTTTTTCGCTCCATCAACAGATGGCAAAACATACAATCGGTAATCAGGACTAACCAACCGCAAAAAAGCAACTCGTGAAAAGCATGGACTTTTTCCATGCACACGGCTAACTGTCAAAAGTGCTTTTGAACAGGTTTCTACTGCCATTTTAGGGTTAACGGACATAGCTTTTGCCTCCATCCCCAAACCCAGCCGCCTTGCTCTCGCCATTCTTTGCTAAGCCGAAAGCTTCAGAGAGCAAACCCACAAGACGCTCATTTACAGAAACCAAACCTTCAACCGTTTTGGCTAAGGCATCGACTTTGCGGGATAGCTCCACAAACAATTCTGGGCTCCTAACGGCTGCAACAGCCAATTCTTTGCGGTTGTACTCAAAATGCCGTTTACGCTCAGGCGGACTACAGTCTAAACCGCCAACAGCGCCATCCCGCAAGTGAACCTTAAAAGTGCCTGCATCCTCGTGCTCTTTTGCTTCAGGAGTAAAAACTTCCCAAACAGGCGCATGAAGTGGCACGCCTTCTTCGCTGAGCACCATGCCAAACCGAACCATCAACTCCAAACGCACACGACCAACAATCTGCCCAGCCAAAACCAATAGCTGGTCAGCGTCAAAATCCCTCAGCTTCCCAGGATGAATAATAATATGCCTAGAAGTCTTGACGACACGAACGTTCCCAAGCTTAAAACCCCACTTAACCCAGTTCCTAGGCGCCCCAAGCTTTTTCCAATCAATCCTGCGGTCAGCATCCTCTTCTTTGAGAATCAAAAACTTGACCGCATGATCCTCCAACACATGCACACAGCCAAACTCCGCCTCACCCGTAGTGAGGTTTTTTGAACGCTCAAGGATTTTCTTGCCCAAAGGCGTCAGCTCATAATACTTAACTATGCCATCGACCAGCAAGCGCAGGCACCCAGTCTTTACGGCATGGTTTTTCCAGTGAGAAACCAAGCTTTTGGAGCATCCAACAATCTTTGCTGCATCGCTGGCTGTGCAGTCAGGCGTACCCAAAACACGAAGTATCCGCAAACCACGCTGTGAGAACCCTAAGAGTTCAATTTTCCTATTGAACTGTTGAACCGCTTTATGGGAAGTGGGTTCAACGGTTCGATCAGCACCAACCAAAAAAAAGTTCACCTCAGCCTTGGGAGAACGCTCTCCCTTATTTGCTGTCTTAGGTTTTCGATTAAGCGGTCAAGCTCGGCAAGGCTCAGCAGGTGTTTCTCGTAAAACTCAGCTATCGCAGCTCTAAGCGCTTCTCGGTTTTCCACAGTGTCTCTTATGCGGTAGAAGGCACCTATACCAAATACGCCGTTAACCGTCATTGGCGCCACTAAGATTTCAAACTCTGCGTTCTTTGATGTTCCAGGCGCAAAGTAGCAGTGTTCAAGGTACTGGCCAAAGCCGCCGTCATAGCCAAAAACAATCCACCGCTCATCAGTAAGCCAATCAACCGCATCCACCTTGCTAAAACCCAGTTCCATCTATACCCCTCCTAGAAAAGCTCCAGTCGGCTAGTGCCACAGCCCTCAGTGTACCGCTCACGCAAAGGCAGACCAACCTTCAAAATGTCCTTTAGGAGTTGGGTTTTGGATGCGCCGCTTTTCTTGCTTAGCTTGTCAAGGACGGCTTCTTGCTGCTGACTGGTTAGTTCTTTCCAGTCAACAAGGTATATACTCTGGACCGCATCTATGCCCTCAAGGCTTGCAGGCAGCGAGATTATGCTCTGGATTGGAACTTTGCCATCGGGAAAAACATCGCCCCAAACCTGTCTGCCCTCGGAATTCAGGTAAGCCCACGTCTGGTAATGCCTCAAACCTTGACCTCCTGAGCAGGACTTGCTTTCCTTTTGGGTCTGAAGCTGTCGCAAGCATCGCTGGAAGCTATGCGCCCAAGCCTACGCCGCTTCGCCATTTTGCCGCTAACACAGGCGCCACACCAATCCAGGCAGTCAAAACACTTGGCGTCACCCATCAGAAAAGAACCTCCTGCGGAAGACGCCAAAACCTAATTACCATTAAACCAAAATTTTGCTGCAATGTAAGAAACCTCTAACCAACCTTCTAGAGTAGAGAAAAAGAAAATGGGGAAATGGCGAGCCCCCTGTTCGCCATCTACTTGAAAAGTATAAATTTAACTCTAGAAGGAGGTAGCCCGGGAGAGATTCGAACTCTCGTC